>JAQXZB010000010.1 GCA_029226975.1 Clostridiales bacterium
GGGACGTGTGTATTTTAACGGGAATAATGGCTTTGGTGTATGTAATCGCCCTTGCAAAAAAGAAAATAACAAGACCTGCCGGTATCGTGATGATACTGATTTACGGGGCATATACGGCATTTTTGCTTATAAGATAAAAAACGATAAGATAAAATAAATAAAAAAATTTGAAAAAATACTTGAAATATCCGTATTTATGTGGTATAATATATATATTGAAGAATATTTTTATTCCGAAAGAGTGGGCAAAGCCCGCTCTTTCGTGTTATAGGGCATGGAGGAGTTGTATGGCTAATAAAACTGAAGAGCTTGCCTTAAGACTGTCGGAGGACGCGGCACAGGAGGTAGGAGTTTATGTCGTTGACGTGGATTACAAAAAAGCACCCGGCGCAAGCTCACTGTGCTTTTACATCGACAAGGAGGGCGGAGTCGGCATTGACGAGTGCGAGGCATTCTCGCGGGCAGTGGAAAAAGCCCTTGACGAGGCGGACCCGATTGCGGAGAATTATACTTTAGAGGTATCGTCACCGGGGGTTGACAGACGTCTTGTAAAGGAACGGGAGTTTCGGTACTATATAGGAAGAGAGGTTGACGTTAAGCTGTTTGCCGCCGTCGACGGCGTAAAGGAGTTTACCGGCACTCTTAGGGGCTATGAAAACAAAACGGCAAGCATTGACTGCGGGGACAGGATTTATAAAATACCCGTAAAGTGTGCTGCATATATAAGACTGTCGTTTGTATTTTAGAAAGGAAGAATGGGAAAATGAACGATGAATTACTAAAGGCTCTGGGCGAAGTGTGCGAGGAAAAGGGCATGAGCCCGGACGTTATATTTGACGCTTTGGAGGCGGCTTTGGTTGCTGCGTATAAGCGTAACTTCAACGCATCGCAAAATGTAGAGGTTCTTATTGACCGCGAAAGCGGAAGCGTCAGGGTTATGGCGCAGAAAAAGGTTGTTGACCTGGTATTTGAGGACAGCGAGGAAATAGACATAGAGGACGCAAAGAAGATAAATGCCAATTACGAGCTGGGCGATATTGTAAACATTGAGGTAACGCCCAAGGACTTCGGCCGCGTCAGCGCAATGACCGCAAAGCAGGTTATTACCCAGAGAATAAAGGAAGCCGAAAGAGGAATTATCTACAGTGAATACAACGAGAAGATAAATCAGATTGTAACCGGCGAGATTGAGAGAATAGAGCATGGCAACGTGTTTGTGGATATAGGCAAAACCGAGGGAATGCTCCATGTAAACGAGCAGCCTCCCGGTGAGGAATACGAGGTCGGACAGATTATAAAATGCTATGTAAGCGGCGTGAGAAAGGGCAGCAAGGGAACGCAGATTTTGCTTTCAAGAACTCATCCGGGACTTGTAAGAAAGCTGTTTGAAACCGAGGTGCCGGAGATTGCCGAGGGCATTGTGGAGATAAAGGGAGTTGCAAGAGAGGGCGGCTCAAGAACAAAGATTGCCGTTCACTCAAACGATCCCAACGTAGATGCCCAGGGTGCCTGCATAGGACCGAGAGGAATAAGAGTTCAAAACATTGGCGAAGAGCTTAAAAACGAGAAGATAGACATAGTTAAGTGGAGCGAGGATCCCAAGGAGTACATTGCGGCGGCACTAAGCCCCTCAAAGGTTTTAAGTGCAGAGATAAACGAGGAGGAAAAGAACGCAAAGGTCGTTGTTCCCGAATATCAGCTGTCCCTTGCCATAGGCAAGTCCGGACAAAATGTAAGACTTGCGGCGAAGCTTACCGGCTGGAAGATAGACATAAGCGCGGAATAATATAAAAACCCCGAAGAAAGGAGAGCGGAGAAATGGAAAAGCATATACCAAAAAGAATGTGCGTTGCCTGCCGCCAAATGCGTCCGAAAAACGAGCTTATCCGTGTGGTTAAGGATAATATTACGGGTCAGATAATGCTTGATTTTGAGGCAAAGCTTTTCGGAAGGGGAGCGTATGTGTGCAAAAACACAAAATGTACGGCACTTGCCCGCAAAAAGAAAGGCTTTGAGAGGCATTTAAAATGCCGGGTAACCGGGCAGGTGTATGATGAATGTGACAAGGCGGCGGAGGAGAGTTTTGAAGGATAAGTTTCTTGCCATGACAGGCATGGCGAAAAGAGCGGGAAAGCTTATAAGCGGAGAGGCTCTTTGCAAGGACGCTTTAAGAAAAGGAAGGGCGAAATTGGTGATATTGGCTGAGGACGCCTCACCTAATACCAAAAAGTCAATTACCAACTCATGTAATTATTATAAGGTCGAGTGTATAGTGTATGGGACTGTGGACAGTCTGGGACACTGCACGGGAGCTGGCAGTAGAGCTGTTGCTGCGGTGACAGACGAAAATTTTTCAAGGTCGTTAAAGACCATATTCGAGAAAGTCCATAACGAAGAAAGGGTGATGTGAAATGGCAGAAATATCAACGGTGAAGCTGGGGGAAATAGCAAAGCAGCTAAAGATTACAAATAAGGATATTGCCGCGAAGCTTGTCGAGGTAGGCATAAACGCAAAGGGCGCGGCAAGCGTTCTTACAGAGGAACAGGCGGGACTGGTGTTTGATATATTCACACAGCAGTACGCCTTGACCGAAGCGGAGCTGTCCGAGCAATTGGGCGACGCGAGAAAAAAGCAGGAAAAGAAAGCCGAAAAGGAAAAGAAAGAGGAAAAGCCAAAGGCCAAAAAGGAGCCGGAGGAAAAGACAGAGCCGGAAAAGAAGCCCGAAGCTGAGGAAAAACCCGAACCGGAGAAAAAGCCGGAAAAGAAGTCTGAAGCTAAGAAGAAGCCGGAAAAGAAACCTGAACCGGAGGAAAAGACAGAGCCGGAAAAGAAGCCGGAAGCGGAAAAGAAACCGGAAGCTGAGAAGAAGCCGGAGCCGGAGAAAAAGCCCGAAGCTGAAAAGAAGCCGGAGCAAAAATCCGATAAAAAGAAAAATGATAAAAAACGCCGCTCGCAGGCAAAGAAGCAGGGCGGAACAAAGATTGACATATCCGGTGCGGAAAAGGGCTCGGGATATTATGTTGTCCAGACCCAGGAGAGAATGCGCCATGTGGATACAAGACAGTCCACTGTTGAGCTTGATAAAATAAATGAGCGCGAGAGAATAGAAGGCTACGTTCCGGACAATATTAAAGTAGACGGCGGACGTTCAAAGAACAGACGCAGAAAAAACCGTACCGAAAACGAGAAAAACAAGCCTAAGGCAAAGAAGGTAATTCCCGCAAAGGTAATAACCGAGGTGGAAATTCCCGAAACCATTACGGTAGGCGAGTTTGCGTCAAAAATCGGAAAAACCGGTGCGGAGATTGTTAAAAAGCTGATGATGCTCGGAGTAATGGCTACGATGAATCAGTCGATAGACTATGACACCGCGGCTTTAATCGGCGCGGATTATGATATTGAGGTAAAGCCGGAGGTTGTGCTTACCAAGGAGGATTTGCTCCAGATGGAAATGCCCGAGCCGGATAAGCCGGAGGATCTTGTGGAAAGACCGCCGGTAGTGGTTGTTATGGGTCACGTTGACCATGGTAAAACCTCGCTTCTTGACGCTATAAGAAACACAAGCGTTATTTCCACCGAGGCAGGCGGAATTACCCAGCATATAGGCGCATACAGCGTAAACCTAAACGGCAGAGAGATAACATTTTTGGATACGCCGGGACATGAAGCGTTTACGACCATGAGAGCCAGAGGTGCGCAGGTAACGGATATTGCAATATTGGTTGTTGCCGCGGACGACGGCATCATGCCCCAGACCGTTGAGGCTATAAGCCATGCAAAGGCGGCGGGCGTTCAGATAATCGTTGCCATAAACAAAATCGACAAGGAGGGCGCAAACCCCGACCGCGTAAAGCAGATGCTTGTGGAATATGAGCTTGTTCCCGAGGAATGGGGCGGCGATACCGTATGCGTTGAGGTCAGCGCAAAGAAGAAGATTAACATTGACGGACTTTTGGAAATGGTGCTTTTGGTTGCGGATATGCAGGAGCTTAAGGCAAACCCCAACAGAGCGGCTGAAGGTGCGGTTATAGAGTCAAAGGTTGACAAGGGCAGAGGTCCGGTTGCCACAATCCTTGTTCAAAACGGTACTTTAAATGTGGGCGATTTCGTGCTTGCCGGTACGGCTGTGGGCAGAATAAGAGCCATGGTAAACGACAAGGGCAGACGCGTAAAGACCGCCGGTCCATCGTCACCGGTTGAGATTATCGGTCTTAACGAGGCACCGTCGGGCGGAGATAAGTTTGTGGTTGTGGCAAACGAAAAGCTTGCCCGGGATGTTGCCGAGCAGCGTAAGCAGGAAATTCAGGAGAACAAATTCAATCAGGTTGTTAAGGTATCCTTGGATAATCTGTTCAGCCAGATTGACGAGGGCAACATGAAGGAGCTTGCCGTTATCATCAAGGCGGACGTACAGGGCAGTGTTGAAGCGGTTAGGCAGTCCTTAGAGAAGCTGTCAAACGAAGAGGTAAGAGTAAAGGCAATCCATGGCGGCGTCGGCGCGATAAACGAAACGGACGTAATGCTTGCCAACGCTTCAAACGCTATTATAGTCGGCTTCAATGTCCGTCCGGATGCGGGAGCTTTAAGTGCGGCACAGCAGCATGACGTTGATATACGTCTTTACCGCGTAATCTATCAGGCAATAGAGGAAATTGAAGCGGCAATGAAGGGTATGCTTGAGCCGGAATACAAGGAAAATGTTCTGGGCTATGCCGATGTAAGACAGACCTTTAAGGTTTCCGGAGTGGGCACCATTGCCGGCTGTTATGTAACCCAGGGCAAGATTGTGCGCAACGCACAGATAAGACTTGTCCGCGACGGTATCATAATCCACGAGGGTAAAATAGACAGCTTAAAGCGCTTTAAGGATGACGCCAAGGAGGTTTTGGAGAACTTCGAGTGCGGTTTGGGCATCGAGAACTTCAATGATATTAAGGATGGCGACACCATCGAGTGCTTTATCATGGAGGAAATTGAAAGATAATCGAAAGGAATAAAATGGCAAGAATTGACAAGATAAACGAAGAGGTCAAAAGAGAGCTTGCGGCGGTTATAAGAGAGCTTAAGGACGCAAGAATACCCACAATGACAAGCGTTGTAGCGGTTAATGTCACAAATGATTTAAGATATGCCAAGGCGTATATCTCGGTCATGGGCGACGAGGAAACCCAGAAAAAGGCGCTTGCGGGCTTAAAGAGCGCGGCAGGCTTTGTCAGACGTGAAATAGGCAGACGTGTAAAGCTAAGATATGCGCCGGAATTTATTTTCGAGCTTGACCATTCTATCGAGCATGGCGCTCATATTGAAGAACTGTTAAGGAAAAGCGGGCTGTAAAGATGGAAGATAAATTAAAGCAGATAAGAGAGGGTATGGAAGCGGCGCATTCGGCGGCAATTTTAACTCATGTAAACGAGGACCCCGATACGCTTGCCTCCTGCTTCGCCATGAAAAAGGTACTGGAGCATATGGGCAAAAGGGCGGTAATTTATGTAAGCGCGCCCATAGAAAAAAGAATACGGTTTATATGTGACGATTATGTGATATACAAGCCCGGTACGGAATGTGAGCATGATTTGTGCATATGTATAGACTGCGGAGATGTAGAGCGTTTAGGCGAAAGAAAAGAGATATTGGAAAAAAGTCCGCACAGCATAAATATCGATCATCACCGCACAAATACCAACTTTGCGGACATAAATTTTGTCCGCGCCGACGCATCGGCGGCGGGGGAGATACTTTGCGATATATTTGAAAAGCTTGATATAAAGCTTGATAAGGATATTGCAAGACTGCTGTTTACGGCGATTGCATCGGATACGGGCAGCTTCAAATTCAGCAATGTGACCGCCGGGACAATGCGCGCGGCGGCGCGGCTTTTGGAATTTGATTTTGATAATGCCGCCGTTTCAAGACTGCTGTTTGACTGCGAAAGCCTTGAAAACGCACAGATGGAGGCGCAGGCGCTTTTTGAAATGGAATGTTTTTCCCATGGTCGGATAAAGCTTGTTACCATGACCCGACAAATGTGTGAAAAATACGCAATAGAGCCCCAGGACGCGCCGAATTTGGTTGACATACCCAGAAAAATCGAGGGTACGGAGATTGCGCTGTGCATTAAGGAAACCGATGACGGCTGGCGCGTAAATATGCGCTCCAACGGCGATGCAGATGTGTCCCAGGCGGCGCTTGCATTGGGCGGCGGCGGACATATAAAGGCTGCCGGAGCAACATTGAGAGGAGTAACGCTCAAGGAGGCGAAGCAGATGATTGTTTCGCTGTGTGAAAAGGCTTTATGAACGGAATAGTTGTAATAAACAAGCCCAAGGGAAAAACCTCGCATAACATGGTATCATTTATGCGCGCTCTTACGGGCATAAAAAAAATCGGGCATACGGGAACTCTTGACCCCATGGCAGAGGGAGTGCTGCCTGTGTGCATAGGAAACGCCACAAAGGCGGCGGATATGCTTACCCTGTCGGATAAGCGTTACCGGGCTGTAATGGCTTTGGGAAAAACCACCGACACCTTAGATGCCGAAGGAGAGGTAACCGGGGAATTTGAGGTAAATGTGACGGAGGAGGAAATCATCGAAGCGGTAAAAAGCTTTGAGGGTGAAATATTCCAGATACCGCCCATGTACTCGGCAATAAAACAGCAGGGAAAAAAGCTTTATGAGCTTGCCCGCGCCGGTGTTGAGGTAACAAGAGAACCGCGCAGGGTTTTTATAAAAAGCATAGACGTGTTGGAAATTAAGGAAAATACGGTAACGATAGATGTTGAATGCTCCAAGGGTACATATATCAGAACACTGTGCGACGATATAGGAAAAAAGCTTAACACAGGTGCGTATATGACGGAGCTTGTGCGCACAAAAACCGGTCCCTTTACAATAGACAATGCCCTGACCCCGGACGAGGTCAGAGCGAGGTACGAGGAGGGAAAGCTTGAGGTTATTCCCACAGACAGCCTGTTTTCGCAGCTTGAAGCGCTGCATTTGAATGAAAAACAGACAAGGAGCATAAAAAACGGCGTGAGAATGACCTGGCGCGGTGCCAAAGAGGGACAGAGCTGCCGGCTTTACGGAAGTGACGGGGAATTTCTGTGCATATCCGACATAGTTGAGGGCAGACTTGTTCTGCGCAAGTCATTCTGGAGCTGAAGAAGGGATACAACTTGGAAATAATTCATGCCGGTCAGCCGGTGAAATACGAGGGTACGGCGGTGGCGCTGGGCAATTTTGACGGACTGCACACCGCGCACATGACTATCATAAGAAGCTGCATTGAATATGCACGCAACGAGGGCTTAAAAAGCGGAGTTCTGCTCTTTAACGAGCATACGAAAAACAGCCGGCTTATTACCACCAACGAGATGAAGCTGGAGCTTTTAAGGCGGGAGAAGCCGGATTTTGTGTATCTGCGCAGCTTTACGGAGGAGTTTATGCAAAAAACTCCGCGGGAGTTTGCCCTGCTGCTTAAGGAAAATCTGCATATAAAGGCGGTCTGCATAGGCTACGATTACCGTTTTGGCCATAGAGCCGAGGGCGACGCGGAGCTTTTGAAAAAATTCGGCAATGAGCTGGATTTTGAGGTGCTTGTTACGCCAAAGATAAGCATGGACGGTTACGGGGTACATTGTGCATATATAAGAAGTCTTATAGACAGCGGCGATATTGAAAGGGCAAACGCGCTTTTGGGACGCCGCTACAGCTTAGAGGGAGCGGTGGAATACGGTCTGCAAAACGGCAGAAAAATGGGTATTCCCACTGCGAATATCGGCTATGACCCGCGCATGCTGCTTCCCGATAACGGAGTGTATGCCGGAGCGGTATATGTGAGAGGAAAATCCTTTAAATGCGTTATAAACGTGGGCAAAAATCCGACCTTCGGCGCGGATAAAGTGACCGTAGAGGTTCATATTTTGGATTTTGACGAGGATATATACGGCGAGAATATAAGAGCGGAGTTTGTAAAACGGCTTCGCGGTGATATTAAATTTGACGGTATGGCTGCGCTTAAGGCGCAGATACAAAAAGATATAGAAACAACCCGCAGGATGAATATCCTGTAATGAATTGGAGGAAGAATATGTTTACAAGCGTTATTTTAGCGGCAGGAATGGGAACGCGCATGAAGTCGCGTATGCCCAAGGTTATTCACAGGGTTTGCGGCAAGGAGCTGGTCAGATGGGTAATCGACTGCTCCAAGGCTGCCGGAGCGGACAGGGTTGCCGCGGTTATCGGTCATAAGGCGGATACGGTGCGTCCCATAATCGAGGACAGCTGTGAAATTGCAATCCAAAAAGAGCAAAAGGGCACCGGTCATGCCGTTATGCAGGCAATGGAATACATAAAGGCGGCAAAGGACTGCGTTGTGGTTTTAAACGGCGATACACCGCTTTTAAAGAGCGAAACAATCAGCGCGGCGGTTGAGTATCACAAGAAAAACGAAAATGCCGTAACCGTCATAACCGCTGTTTTGGACGATGCATCGGGATACGGCAGAATTGTCCGCGGCAGTGACACAAATGTGGTAAAAATCGTTGAGCAGAAGGACGCCTCAGAGGAGGAAAAAAAGATACGCGAGGTCAATTCGGGTATGTATGTGTTCGATGCAAAGTCACTGGAATATGCCCTGGGCAAAATTGAGCCGAACAACGCACAGGGCGAATATTATCTGACCGACACCGTTGAAATTCTTCTTGCGGCAGGCAAAAAAGCCGGAGCGTATGCAATCTGCGACAGCGACGAGATACGCGGCATAAACGACAGGGTGCAGCTTGCCGAAGCGGAAGCAATCATGCGCCGCCGCATCAACGAGAAGCACATGAGAAACGGAGTTACCATACATATCCCCGAAAGCGTGTATATAGAGGACGGTGTGGAAATAGGCGCCGATACCGAAATATGCCCTAATGTTACATTAAAGGCAGGCACGAAAATCGGTGAGCAGTGCGTTATCGGCACAGGCTCGGTGCTTGATAGGGCAATTATACATGACAGAGTGGATATATTAAGCTCGGTAATTCTTTCTTCACAGGTTAAAAGCGACACAACGGTAGGTCCTTTTGCGTATATAAGACCTAACTGTAATGTCGGCTCGGACGTTAAGGTCGGGGATTTTGTGGAGCTTAAAAATTCAAACATAGGCGACGGCACAAAGATTTCTCACCTGACCTATGTGGGCGATACGGACTGCGGCAAAAACGTCAATTTCGGCTGCGGAACGGTTACGGTAAATTATGACGGAAAGAAGAAATACCGTTCTGAAATAGGTGACAATTCCTTTATCGGCTGCAATACAAACTTGGTTTCGCCGGTTAAGGTGGGCGAGGGCGCATACATTGCCGCCGGCTCCACCATTACGGAGGAGATACCGAAGGATAATTTGGCAATTGCAAGAGCAAGACAGGTAAACAAGCAGGTAAGTGATGAATGGCTTGCAAAAAGGAGAAAAAAATAACAACCGTTTTGGTCTGAGGGGCTGTTTTGATGAACAGCCCCGTTTTGAACGTGCAAAAAAGGAGGTTTTTTAATATGTATCTTGTGGCAGGACTGGGAAATCCCGGCAGGGAGTATAATATGACGCGCCATAATATCGGCTTTCATACCATAGACTATATCGCAGACAAACTCGGCATTAAGGTGAATAAGCTAAAGTACAAGGCGCTGTGGGGAGAAGCCAACATAAACGGCGAAAAGGTGCTGCTTATAAAGCCGCAGACCTATATGAATAACAGCGGCGAGAGCCTTATGGAGTTTGTGAGCTTTTACAAGGTTCCCATAGAAAATCTCATTGTGATAAATGATGATATTTCTATAGAAGCGGGCAGATTAAGAATAAGACCCAAAGGCAGTGCGGGCGGTCATAACGGGCTTAAATCCATAATATATCTTTTAAAGAGTGATGAATTTGTAAGAATTAAAATGGGCGTGGGCGCTCCCCAAAGCAAGGAATATGACCTTGCCGACTATGTATTGGGACATTTCACAAAGGAGGAAATCCCGATAATGGAGGACGCCATTGTGCGCGCTGCGGGAGCCGTTGAGGAAATTATAAAAAACGGCGCAGCTTCGGCAATGAATAAGTATAATCAGAGGTAAAACGATGAATTTTTCGGATTTATTAAAGAGTTATGAGCCTTATAACGAGCTGCTTGAAGCCCTGAAGGATACGCCGGTATCCGTTTCGGGCATCGAGGAGGCCGCACAGGGACAGCTTGTGTATGCATTAAGCGGAAACTGTGCATTGGTTATATGCTACAGCGACATGGAAGCAAAGGCGTTTGCGGCAAATATGCGTCTGTATACCGAAAATGCCGTATACTTCCCGTCAAAGGAATATGTGTTCTATAATATCGAGACAAAGGACCACCACAGCGAATATGAACGCTTAAAAATTGCAAATATGCTTAGGCGCAAAGAAAAGCTTATCGTTACGGCAAGCCTCGACGCGCTTTTGCAGTATACCATAGCCCCCGATACTTTAAAAAAGTACAGCATAAGCATTGAGCCGGGTGTACGTCAAGACCCCGGCGAGCTTTGCGAAAAGCTTGTGCAGATGGGGTATTCAAGGGAGGAAATGGTGGAGGGAACGGGACAGTTCGCCATGCGCGGCGGTATTTTGGACGTATTTTCGCCAAACAGCGAAAGTCCCGTAAGAATTGAATTTTTCGATGATGAAATCGACTCCGTAAGAAGCTTTGACCCCTATTCACAGCGTTCCTTAAAAAACGAAGAACGCGCCGAAATTATTCCCGTAAAAGAAATGATTATAAGTGACGAGGTTAGGGACAGGGTCGTAGCCGAAATAGAAAAACGAATGAAGAAAAACAGCAAAAACGAATATTTTTGCTCTGTGTGTGCCGCGGATATTGAAAGCCTTAGAGAGCTTAGATATTTCCCGGCTGCGGATAAATATGTGTCCCTTATAAATGATGAAATTCCGTCGCTTTTGGATTATTTTGAGGGGGACACTAAAACCTTTATTATAGACCCGAAGCGCATAAGCGAGAGGGGAAAAAGCTTTGAATGGGAAAAGGGCGAGATAATCGCGGAGCTTAAGGAAAAGGGCGTAATGGGTGCGGATAAGGATAAATTCTTTGTTTCCTACGAGGACGCCTTAGAGAAAATATGCCAAAAAAAGGCCGTTGCCTTAGAAACGCTTACGCATACCAAAAATGACTTTAAATACAAGCATCTTATAAATTTCATCACAAAGACCACCGTATCCTTTCATGGCAAGGTGGAGTATCTGTATGAGGATTTAAAACGCTGGCAGGCGGATAATTACACTGTTGTAATCCTTGCCTCGACCCGCGGCAGAGCCGAAAATCTGACGGGAGTTTTAAATGATAAGGGCATAAAAACAAGGTTTTTATATGATAAGGATGAGTTTTTGCCCGGTGAAACCGTAGTTATGCGCGGAAATATCAAAAAGGGCTTTGAATATCCCGATATTCGCTTTGTGCTTGTAAGTGACAGCGAAATTTTCGAGCAGAAAAGAAGCCGCGAGCGCAGACGTGCGGAAAATACAAAGCGCATAAAATCATATAATGATATAAGCCCGGGTGATTACGTTGTACATTCGGTACATGGAATAGGCGAATACAAGGGGACACAAAAAATGAATGTGGGCGGTGTGGTAAAGGATTATTTAAAAATCCAATACCGCGGTACGGACTGTTTATATGTCCCCATAGACCAGCTTGACCAGCTTTACAAATATATCGGCAACAGCGCGGATAAGAGCGTAAAGCTAAACAAGCTCGGCTCAAACGATTGGAGCAAGACAAAGGCAAAGGTCAGAGCCTCCACAGACGAGCTGGCGAAAAAGCTTATAAAGCTTTACGCCGAAAGGGAAAACACAAAGGGCTTCGCCTTCAGTCCCGACACTCCTTGGCAGCGGGATTTTGAGGATACCTTTCCTTATCGGGAAACCGAGGATCAGCTTCGTTCAATCGAGGAGGTCAAGGCGGATATGGAAAAGGAAAAGCCCATGGACAGACTGCTTTGCGGAGATGTGGGCTTTGGCAAAACAGAGGTTGCGCTAAGAGCCGCCTTTAAGGCAATAAACGATTCAAAGCAGGTGGCGTATCTGTGTCCCACAACAATTCTTGCAATGCAGCATTACGAAACCTTTTTAAACCGCATGGCGGATTTCCCGGTAAAGGTGGAAATGCTCTCGCGCTTTAGAAGCGCATCGGCGCAAAAAAAGATATTAAAGCAATTAAAAACCGGTGAAATCGATATAATTATCGGTACGCACCGTCTGTTGTCAAAGGACGTGGTATTTAAGGATTTGGGGCTTTTGGTTGTGGATGAGGAGCAGCGCTTCGGCGTGGCGCACAAGGAGCGGTTAAAGGAAATGAAAAACAACGTGGATGTGCTGACCATGACCGCAACGCCCATTCCGAGAACTCTGCACATGGCAATGACCAGCGTCAGGGATATGAGCGTTCTTGCCGAACCGCCGGAAAACCGTTATCCCGTTCAGACCTATGTTTTAGAGCATAACGACGGCGTTATAGCCGACGCGATACGAAACGAGCTTTCAAGAGGCGGGCAGGTGTTTTATTTATATAACCGGGTACAGGGCATATACACAAAGGCAAGACAGCTTCAGGAGATGTTCCCGGAGGTTAAAATCGCGGTGGGGCATGGCAAAATGAAGGAGGATGAGCTGGAGGAGATAATGTATGATATGTCCGAGGGCAGAACGGATATTCTTGTGTGCACCACGATTATAGAAACCGGGCTTGATATTCCCAATGCCAACACCATGATTATAGAAAACGCGGACAGAATGGGGCTTGCGCAGCTTTATCAGCTTCGGGGCAGAGTCGGCAGGTCAAACCGCGCGGCGTATGCGTATCTGACCTACAAGCCGGACAGTATTTTGTCGGAGGTGGCGTCAAAGCGGCTTCGGGCGGTAAAGGAATTTACCGAGTTCGGATCTGGATTTAGAATTGCAATGCGCGATTTGGAAATAAGGGGCGCGGGAAATATTTTGGGACCCGAACAGCATGGGCATATGGACAGCGTGGGTTATGATATGTACTGTAAGATTTTACAAGACAGCATTGACGCGGCACAGGGCAAAAGCCCCGCCGGCGAGCGTACGGCTTCAATCGATATTGAGGTCAGCGCATATCTTCCCGACAGCTATATCGAAAACAGTACTCAGCGCATAGATATGTACAAAAAAATTGCCGCCATAGAAACCGAGGACGACAGATTTGAAATTGAAGATGAGCTTATCGACCGTTACGGCGATATTCCCAAAAGCGTGGCAAATATTATCGAGGTGGCATGCATTAAGGCAAGGGCTGCGGCTTTAGGAATAACCGAGATAAATCAGCACGGCGCGTCAATGAGCATAAAATTTGCGGACGGCTGTCTTGATATAGGACGCATAGCGGCGATAGAGAAAGAATACAGCGGAAGAATGAAGCTTGTGTCCCAGACCGAGCCTATTGTGGCTCTTAAAATAAAGGACGGAAGCAAAAATATACTGCAAATTGTAAACGATTTGTTAAATATCATACCTGCACTTGACGAGGGGGAAAAGAAATAGTATAATTAAAATGTTTAAAACAAAAAACGAAAGGATGAGTAAAATGAAAATAAGCAAGGTTGTTTTAACTGCGGCGGCGCTGTCATTGGTAATGACCGGCTGCGGCGCGGGCACAAAAACCGCGGTTGAAATAGGAAAACACAAAATCAGCACAAATGATTTGCAGTATCTTACCGAAAGATACAACGAGCAGATAGGTGATTTTGACACATCGAAAAAGTACGCCTTAGATTCGGCAGAGGAAGCTGTTTTGATATATGAGGCGGCTCAGGCGGAGGGCGTGGAGCTTAGCGAGGAGGATCAAAAAACCTTTAAAAGCTCCAAGGCAAGCTTTATGGCAAACTTCGGCGGCAAGAGTGCCTATGAAAAGTATATCAAGGAAAATAAAATTTCCGATAATTTCATAAACATGATATTATATCAGGATGTTTATCAGCCGCTTTTGGAAGAAAAGTGGGAGTTTGAGGATCCGACGGACGATGAGCTTAAGCAGTATATGCAGGAAAACTTCTTAAGAGCAAAGCACGTTCTTTTAAAGGTTGCTGACGAAACCGAGGAGGACCAAAAGCAGCAGGAAGCCAATGAGATTTTGGAGCAAGCAAAGAACGGCGCGGATTTTGATAAGCTGGTAGAGGAAAAATCTCAGGACCCGGGCAGCACACAGTACAAGGACGGCTATGTGTTTACGGACGGAGATATGGTTCAGAGCTTCGAGGACGGAGTAAAGTCCATACAGCCCGGCGAGTACACTGTGGTTAAGTCGGATTACGGCTATCATGTAATAAAGCGTCTTGCCTTAGACCCCTCGGACGAGAAGTTCCAGAGCCTGTTTGAGGAAAACAAGAGCAATATACAGTCAAAGTACGAGCAAAAGAGATTTAAGGATAAGGTAAAGGAGTGCGCAGCCCAAAACGGTGCCGAGGTTAAGGAGAACGAGGAGGCAATAAGTGCGGTTGCGGAGCCGACACCGGAGCCGACACAGGACCCTAAGGAAGACCCGGCATATGAGGACGACGGAACAACTCCCAAGCCGGAAAAATAAACAAAAACATATCCCGAAAACAAGTAGCTTTTCGGGGTATTTTTTTTGGGAAAAACACTTGATTTTTTGCCGTATTTGTGGTATACTGAGAAAGTATGAAAAATACGCACATTTTCGGATTAGGCAGAAGTTGCCCGCAGGGTCTTTGCCCAAGCAGATGAAAATGGAGGTCTAAAAACAAGGAGGAAAAATAAAATGGCAAGCGTAATTTCAATGAAACAGCTTTTAGAAGCAGGCGTTCACTTCGGACACCAGACAAGAAGATGGAATCCCAAAATGGCAGAGTACATCTTCACAGAGAGAAACGGTATCTACATTATCGACCTTCAAAAGACAGTAAAGAAGGTTGAGGAGGCTTACTACTTCGTAAGAGTTATTGCTGCTGAGGGCGGCGAGTTTCTTTTTGTAGGTACAAAGAAGCAGGCTCAGGATTCCATTAAGGAAGAGGCTGAAAGAGTCGGTATGTACTATGTCAACGCAAGATGGTTGGGCGGTATGCTGACAAACTTCCAGACAATCCAAAAGAGAATAGAAAGACTTGCACAGATAAACCAGATGGAGGAAGAGGGTACTTTTGAGCTTCTTCCCAAGAAAGAGGTTATAAAGCTTAAGGCTCAAAGAGACAAGCTTGAGAAGTATTTGGGCGGTATCAAGGAAATGAAGAAGATCCCCGACTGTATGTTTGTTGTTGACCCGAGAAAGGAAAAAATCGCAATCGCAGAGGCTCACAAGCTGAATATCCCGGTAGTAGCTATCGTTGATACAAACTGTGACCCGGACGAGGTTGATTATGTAATCCCCGGCAATGATGACGCTATCCGTGCGGTAAAGCTTATCGCATCGACAATTTCAAACGCTATCCTTGAGGGCAGACAGGGCGAGGACGCCGAGGTTGTTGAGACTGAGGCAGAAGCTGAAGCTGAGGAAGCTCCCGTTGAGGAATAATTCCAGGATAATATAGGAGGATACAAAAATGGCATTTACAGCAAAGGATGTAAAAGAATTAAGAGAAATGACAGGCTGCGGTATGATGGACTGCAAAAAGGCTCTTACCGAAACAGACGGTGACAAGGACAAGGCTGTTGAGCTTTTGAGAGAAAAGGGTCTTGCCACAGCTGCTAAAAAGGCGGGCAGAGTTGCCGCTGAAGGTATAGTAAAGGCTTATATAGACGGTAACGTGGGCGTACTGGTTGAGGTAAACGCCGAAACAGACTTCGTTGCAAAGAACGATGAGTTCCAGGAGTTTGTTACAAACGTAGCAAAGACCGTTGCTTCGGCTGCTCCCGCAGACGTTGAGGAATTAAAGGCAGCTAAGTTTGAGGATACAACAATCGGTGACCTGCTTACTGCAAAAATCGCAAAAATCGGCGAGAACATGAACATCAGACGTTTTGCAAGAATAGCAACAGACGGTGTTGTTGTTGAGTATATCCACGCAGCCGGCAAGATAGGCGTACTTGTTGAGGCAGAGGCTCAGGACAACGATGAGGTAAGAGAGTGCTTAAAGAACATAGCAATGCAGATTGCGGCGCTTAACCCCAAGTATCTTTCAAGCGACGATGTTCCCGCAGATTACAAGGAGCACGAAAAGGAAATCCTTATGGCTCAGGCAAAGAACGATCCCAAGAACGCAAGCAAGCCCGAAAATATCATCGAGAAGATGATTACCGGACGTCTTGCAAAGGAGCTTAAGGAGGTTTGCCTCTTAGAGCAGGAGTATGTAAAGGCAGAGAACAAGGAATCCGTTGCTAAGTATATTGACCAGGTTGCAAAGACAGCCGGTGCAATAAAGGTTAAGCAATTCGTACGTTTTGAGACCGGTGAGGGTCTTGAGAAGCGCGAGGACGATTTCGCTGCTGAAGTTGCAAGCATGATTAAATAAAAAAGCTTGTTTCTTGATAGGAAATTGAGAAATTAAAAAAGGCATTCCGTTAAGGAGTGCCTTTTTCAGCGTGTAGATTAAAGCATTTCAAGCATCCATGAATAGGTTATTTCCCATGCATCCGGTAAACCTTCATGCCCGAAATCCGGGTATATAATTACTTCCTTGGGACAGGTCATTTTGTTGTACGCCGCAAACTGCGTGGACGGCGGGCATACATCGTCCATAAGCCCTGTAAACATTTTCATCTGTGCCTTTATCCGCGGTGCCAAAAACTGCAAATCTATGTAACCTAACTTTGTGAATGTTTCGTCCTCGCGCTCGTGGCGGGGATCGTTATCTCTGAAATACACCTTAAGCTCGGCATAAGCACGCTCTGCCATGTCCATTTCCCATACACGCTTATAATCGCATAAAAACGGATAACAGGGTGCGGCGCGCTTTATTCTCGGCTCGAGGGCGGAGCAGGCAATGGTAAGTGCGCCGCCTTGGCTTCCGCCGAAGGCTCCCATACGGTTTTCGTCAACCTCCTCCATATCCGCCACAATCCCGGCAAGCTCGGCTGTGTCTAAGAATATATCTCTGAATAAAAGTGTTTTCGGGTCATCGTTTAAGCCCCTTATTATGTGTCCGACTGTAGTTTTTCCGGTGTTTCCACCCACGTCCACCGAACGTCCCGCCTGTCCTCGGCAGTCCATGGCGGCTACCACAAAGCCGGAAGCGGCATATGCGAGATATTCTCCCCAGTTTCCGCTTTTTCCGTTGTAGCCATGAAAATTCAAAACGGCAGGGCATTTGCCGGTTATGTGCTTTGGCTTTAGCAGCTTTGCATACACTCTTGCACCGTGTACTCCGGTAAAATACAAATCATAGCAATCCGCAATGGGGGATTGGAAATCAGCCGGTGTTATTGTAACGTTGGGGTCTGTCATGTGCATTTCAGATAGGGACTCCTCCCAGTATTGTTCAAAATCCTCCGGCTTGGGATTTATTCCCTTATACTCTCTAAGCTCCGAGAGTGGCATATCAACTATAGGCATATTAAATTCTCCTTATGTATTGGGCAAAAGAGCGGTGCGCTCTTTTTGCCTTAAATTTTAGTCTGTAGGGTTAATTACCGACAGTGCTGACCTGTCGGCTCTGAAGTGGTTTTCAAAGCGTTTTTTTACGTCCTCAAAGGTTACACTGTCATAGACCGATGCATAATCAAAATAGTCTATTCCCATAAACAAATGCTGTAAAAATGCGTTTGCATAGGTGTCAACATCGTTTAAGGAACGGATATAGCTGCCCCATACAACCTTTTTTATACGGTTAAAGCTTTCCTCGCAAAGCCCACTTCGGCGCGCTTCGGCAATGGTGTCCAAAACCGCTTGATATACCTTTTCAGGATCCGGTGATTCTCCGTCTATTGAAGAAAAACCGTAGTCCGGCTGCATGGTATAATCAAGGGAGAAGGAATTGTTTATAAGCCCCGCTTCATAAAGCTCTTTGTACATTTTTGAGCTTTTACCAAACAGCATACGCATCAGTATGGTTATTTCTATATTCTTTTTAAGAAGCTTATCACCGCCAAAGCCTGTGTCGGTGTCCTTGAATCCGAGCATAAACAGCGGCATCGCAACGCTTAGGCTCTGCTGTGAGCAGGGTGAGGCAATTTCCTCCGGCTCATTGGGATAAAGCTTTTTAATCTCCTCCTCAAAGGGCTCGTTCTTTAAAATATTATCCTCAATCACCTGTGCCGTCTGTTGGGGGTCAACATTTCCCACAACCACAATGGACATATTTGATAGGTTGTAGAAGGTGTTGTAGCATTTATACAGATAATCATGGGTAATGTGGGAAATGCTCTCGACCGTTCCCGCAATCTCTTTCTTTACCGGGTGGTTTTGGTACAGGCAGTTTAGGAAGTTAAAAAATACCTTCCAGCCGCCGTTATCATCGTACATATTTATTTCCTGACCGATAATGCCCTGCTCCTTTTGAACGCTTTCTTCCGTAAAATACGGACGCTGAACATAGTCCATAAGTACGGCTATATTTTCGTTTATATTATCCGTTGCGCTTACAAGGTACGCCGTAATGTTAAAGGAGGTGTACGCGTTGGCGTTTCCGCCAAGCTTCGAGAACTTGTCAAAAACATTCGAGCCGTCGGGCATATCGAACATTTTATGCTCAAGATAGTGGGCTATGCCGTCGGGAACGGCAGTGGTCTGCGTCTCGCCGGGAACCACAAACTCCGAGTCAACGCTTCCGTAGCGTGTACCCAGTATCGCATAGGCGGCGCTGTAGTCCTTTTTTGGGATTATATATACTCCCAAGCCGGAGGAATGGCGCGCGAAATAAAGCTCCTCATGTGTCAGTTCGTTGCTTCTGTGTTCAAGCTTCATTTAATTTTCCTCCTTTCCCGCAAGAAAATATACTGTGTCAAGCTCCAGCTTCTTCGATACCTCGACAACATCATCGACGGTAACGTTCTTTATCTGCTCCTTCACATACTCAATATCCCGGTTTGTACCGGCGATATGCTGCGAAAGGTAGAAATTCTGAAGATACCGGGGATCGTCATAGTACGAATTAAGGCTGTTTAAAATATCGTTTATGCTTGAGGAAAATTCCTGCTCGCTGATATTTGCCCGGCGAATTTCCTCAAGCTGGGCAAGGGATTCGTCATAGGCAAGCTTCTCGTTTTTAAATTCAATTCCCGCGTTTACTACAAGCAGTCCCTTGAACTTTTCAAGCTGCGATGAAGCATAATAGGCAAGGCTCAGCTTTTCGCGCACATTGTTGAAAAGCTTTGAGTGCGCACCGCCGCCGTAAAGGCTGTTTAATACCAAAAGCGCGCTGTAATCCGCGTCAGTGGGCGCGGTATTGGTGCGAAAGCCTATGGCAAGCTTGCCCTGCGTAACGTCCATTCTTTCCGTAACGTCCTTTTTCTCGGCATCGCTCTTTTTAAGGATTTGCGTCTGCGGCAGGGTGGGGGTCGAAAATTCAAGCCCCGATATATACTCGCGCACCGCTGCGGCAAGAGCTTCCGCGTCAGCCTCCCCGCAAACGTAAATATCTATGGGTGACGAGGTGATTATGTTTTTATAATGCAGATACAAAGAACGGGGGGTTATTTCGTCAATACCCTCTGCCGTACCTAAGCGCGAAATGGCAAAGCTCTCGCCCTCGCACATTTCCTCCATGCATCTTGAGGACGCGTAGGAACGCTTGTCGTTCTTTAATGCGCTGATTTTGTCCTTGGCGTTGTTCTTCTCCTGCTCGACAATCTGCGCGTCAAATTCGCCGTCACGAACGTTTGGCTCAAATAAAATGGAAAGCATGAGCCTTGTAAGAGAAGCACAGAGCTTCTCGCCGCCGAGGGCGTATTTGTCGGAGATGGTTTCAAGGTCAAAGTGCATGATATGGTCATCGCCGCGCTTGATTACGGTGGAAGCAAGGGTCGCCCCATACAAATCCTCCAGGTAAGCGGCAATTGCTTCGGTATCCGGGCAGAGCCGGCAGCCGCGCTTTAAAACCGACGGAAGCAGTGCGTTTAAGGATGCTTCCTTTTTCGTAAGCGGTCGGTGAATATAAATTCCTATTGTGGTTGTCTTAAGCTTTGTCATGGGAATAAGCTTAAGCGTTATATTCTGATTGATTGCAGTTTCTTGCATTCTATCGTTCCTTTCTTTGTTATTTTATCTATTATTTTACTCCTTTTTTGCGCGTATGTCAACCCATGAAACACATAATATCTCTTAAAGTAACGCCTTTATGGAGAGAAAGATTTATTCCGCCTGCCACAGCCGACGCCATGCGCCGTATTACCAGGTCAATATCCTTTACCGTTACCATCATGGGCGAAACCTCTTCGGGGATTTCAATATCGCATATGTTATATGCGTCGATTACGGTAGGAACTCCGACGGATATGACCTTTGTGCCGAGAGTTTCCTCATTCAAGCCCTGTCTGTCATTTCCCACGCCGGACCCGGGCGCAATTCCGGCGTCCGAAAGCTGTATGGTGGTGCACAGCCGCCCCAAATCCGCCGCCGCAAGCGCGTCTACCACGATTATAAGGTCGGGCTTTAAATTCTGAGCCACAGCCTTTACGGTCCGCATTGTTTCCATGCCGGTATTGCCCATAACACCGGGAGCAATTGCGCATACGCTGCTTACTCCGTCACCGAAGGCGGCGCGGTACTGCTTCATCATATGATGCGTGACCAGTATTTCCTCCGCCGCCGAGGTCCCCAGTGCGTCCGGGGTCATTTCGCGGTTTCCCAAACCCACAACAAGCGTCAGCTTGTCGGGGGTTATGTCCGCCATTTTGGACAGCTCCGCCGCGGTCAGCTCGCAGGCGTTTTCAAATTCGTCCATGTCGTATTTTATGTTCGGTGCTTCGATGGTGACATAGTTTCCCCGGGGTTTGCCGATGGCCTTTGCGCCCTCATCGCTTATTACCTCAAGGCGGCTTACCTTGATATTTCCTTTCATACATTCATGCAGCACAACTCCGTTTATGCGCTTAGCTTCTCTCATGCCTATTTCATGCGCTTCAAGCGCAAGGTCTGTTCTGATATTTCTTTTCATTGCCATGCCTCCAAATAAAAAATATATATATAGCGTTTGTAAAAATCGCAAAAAAATACATATTCAAGAGATATGTTGCTTTTGCGGACAGTTTGTGGTATAATATATAAAAACATAAAAAGGATTGATATTGTGGAACCAAAGGATTATATTATTTCAAGAATTGAGGGCGAATATGCCTATTTAAAGGACATACAAAGCGGCGAGGAGCTTTTTATTGCCATGGCACTGCTGCCAATGGGAGCAGATGTGGGAGTGCGGCTGCATTATGAATGTATGAGCTATGAAATAGTAAAGGAGGGAGAATAATGAAAACATCGGATTTTTATTATGACTTGCCTCAGCGGCTCATTGCACAAACGCCCTTAAAGGACAGAAGCGCATCAAGGCTCATGCTGCTTAACAAAAGCACCGGCGAGGTGGAGCATAAGCATTTTTATGAGCTTGACACCCTGCTCGAAGCGGGAGATACGCTGATTTTAAACGATACCAAGGTGCTTCCGGCAAGGCTCTACGGAGTAAAGGAGGACACCGGCGCGGCGATTGAGTTTCTGCTTTTGCACAAGCACACTCTCGATACCTGGGAGGTTATTTTAAAGCCGGGACGGCGGGCAAAGCCGGGCGCAAGATTTGTGTTCGGAAACGGCGAGCTTAAGGCGGAGGTTATCGATATTGTAAACGAGGGAAACCGGCTTGTACGCTTTGAGTATGAGGGAGTGTTCGAGGCGGTCTTGGACAGGCTCGGCGAGATGCCCATACCGCCGTATATAACCGAAAAGCTTGAGGACAAGAATCGTTACCAGACCGTATACGCAAAAAATCCCGGCTCCGCCGCCGCACCGACAGCAGGACTGCATTTTACGCCGGAGCTTTTGGAGAGAATACAAAATAAGGGTGTAAATATAGGCTATGTCACACTCCATGTGGGCTTGGGAACATTTCGTCCGGTAAAGGCAGACGATATTGCCGACCATAAAATGCATTCCGAGTTCTATATTCTGCCCGAAGAAACCGCCGAGCTTGTAAACCGTACCAAGGCGGCGGGGAAAAGAGTAATATCCGTAGGTACAACGGCAACAAGAGTTCTTGAAACCGCGGGCATGGAGGGAAAGGAATTGACGGCTAAGACCGGCTGGACGAATATATTCATTTATCCGGGCAAGCGTTTTAATGTAATAGACGCGCTTATAACAAATTTCCATCTGCCCGAATCGACACTTATAATGCTTGTAAGCGCGCTTGCCGGCAGGGAAAATGTGCTAAAGGCATATGAGATTGCCGTCAGGGAGGAATACAGATTTTTCAGCTTCGGTGACGCGATGTTTATTTATTAGGAAAGGAGAATTTAATGAAAAGAATAATATCAATGATAATGGCAGCGCTTGTTATGACCATATGCGTGTCCTGTACCGGGCCGAAGAATGAGGAGAAACCGTCAAGAGAAAAGAGCTTTTATGCGGGAACGGATGTGCTTGATTTCGGAACGATGTACGGCGTGGAAGGGAAGAAGGAGAAGGCGGATAATGTGGTGATGTATATATATTCGCTCCCGAACACCACCGAGGAGGATATAGAAAGCTACCGCGCCGATGTAATCCAAAGCGGCTTTGAGGAGGAGAGCGACAAAGGCAACGGCGAGGTTATCTACAAAAACAGCAGCGGCACAAGGCTGTCACTGTTTTATAATATAACGGACAATCTGTTTATTGTCGGCTATGAGGATTAAAAAAATGCCCGTAGGCATTTTTTTAATCCTCAAGCTCACCGACCCGCATCATTTCAATCATGTCCCAGACGGTGAATTTGCCCTCGTCGTCTTGAGTGGAGAACGGTACCAAAATATCGTCCTCACCCAAGGACAGGGTTTCCCAAATAAGTTCGAGATTTCCTTCAATCTCACGCTTTTTTAATTTGTCAACCTTTGTTGCCACAACAATAACCCGGTCATGGTAATGGCGTATCCACTCGCACATTTGTATATCGTCCTGTGTGGGCTTGTGGCGGCTGTCAACAAGCAGGATTGTCTGTACAAGCTGCTCTCTGCCGGAAAGATAATCGTCCATCATCTGTCCCCATTTGGCTTTTTCCTCCTTGGAACGCTGTGCGTAGCCGTAGCCGGGCAGGTCAACCAGGAAGATGGTATCATCTATGTTATAAAAATTTATCGTTGCGGTTTTTCCGGGGGTGGAGCTGACCCGCGCAAGGGATTTTCTGTTTAAGAGCTTGTTTATAAGCGATGACTTTCCCACATTGGAACGTCCCGCAAAAGCAAACTCCATATATCCCTCTGTGGGGTACTGCTTCGGATTTACCGCCGAAATTTTCAGACTTGCATTGTGTATATTCATTTGTATCTCCTTTCGCATATCATATGTGCTTCATGTTTGATACGATGATTTTGGGAGGAATATAATCCTCGATATAGTCAAGCATTTCGTCCGCATCCGTAAAAAATCTTACCAGAGCCTTTGTTTCGCCGGTCATAAAATCCTCTCTGACCGCTTTGTCAAGCAGGCTTTCAAGCTCGTCATAGTATCCGTTCACATTATAAATCGCAATTGCCTTGCTGTGACGCTCAAGCTGCTTTAGTGTTATAATCTCGAAAAATTCATCATAGGTGCCTATGCCTCCGGGTGTTACGATAAACGCATCCGAATACTCCTCAAGAAGCTTTTTTCTTTCGCGCATGGTTTCGGTGCCGATAAATTTTGTGCAGTGCTCAAACAGTACACCGTCCACCTCAAAGAAGGTGGGCGCAATGCCGATAATTTCACCGCCGCCCTTTTGGGCGCCTCTTGCCGAAGCACCCATACAGCCGCTGTTCCCGGCACCGAATACGAGGGAATGCCCTCTTTTTGCAAGCTTTTCGCCAAGCTGTTCAACCGCATCAGTGTAGACCGGTGATATTTGATTGCTCGAAGCTCCGTATACGCAAATATTCATATATAAAAATCCTCCTGTCAATCCATTTCTTTTTCCTCAACATCAGAGTTTCCTCCGCTTTCCGAAGCACTGCCCGATGTCGCTGGCTCTTCATAGGCAGGCTCTCCTCCCGAAGACGGCTCCTCGGCAGGTGCCGAATTGCCGGATGATGAGCCTGACGAAGTACCCGATGACGTACTGCCCGACGATGAGCTGCCCGACGAGGTACTGCCCGAGGACGTGCCTGAGGACGATGAAGCACCCGATGTGCCGCTTGAAGACGAGCTTGCGGAGGAGCTTGTGCTGCCTGATGAGGACGAAGAATTGCCTGTATCGGACGCGGGCGTACGCGTGGCTGTCGGAGCCTCCGTTGCCTGTGATGAGCCGGAATTTTTATATTTTGAGCCCTCCGAGGCGTTGCCGGAATGTGAGCTGCAATACTGCTTGGGCTGAGTTCCCGAAACGAAGTATGCCGTTACCGAGGAACACCACGAATTGGGGAGAAGCCCGGAAATATCGCAAACCTCTGCCGATACAACATTGGGCGGCTGCTCAAGATGCTTTTCGGGCAGATATGCGTGTATTCTGTCCATAACAAGCTTCCATGCCGTAACGGACGGATTGCTTGTTATGCCCATTGCGGTAAGTGACGCCGGCTGATCAAAGCCGAACCATACCGCGCCCACATAATAGGGTGTGTAGCCCACAAACCATTTATCATAGTCATCATCTGTAGTACCTGTCTTGCCGTAAGCGTCGATACCGCAGTCAAGCTGTGCTCTTCTTCCCGTTCCTATGGAGGAGTTCACAACTCCGTACAGAAGATCCGAGGTGATAAACGCCGAAGCGGCACTTATTGCCTGTGAGGAATCCGCTTTGTTTTCAAGAATTACCTGTCCCGAAGCGTCAACAACCTGAGTATAGGTGTAGGGCTCTATATATCTGCCGCTGTTGGCAAAGGTGCAGTAGGCACCTGCCATATCCTCAGGGCTTACGCCCTCCGACAGACCGCCCAGTGCCAGGGATGAATAGTTCTTGTCAGCTTCTGTGAGCGGAATGTGGAACTTGTTTTGCAAATAACCGAACGAGCTTGTCAGTCCGATTTTGTCAAGCACCTTTACCGCCGGAATGTTGGCACTGTAGGCAACAGCGTCCTTTATCGTCATTTCGCCCTTAAAGCCCGAGTATGAGTTTTTGGGCTTCCAGTTGTCGGAGCCTATGGTGATTTCCTCATCCTTTACGACTTCCATCTCGTTTATTTTGCCCAAATCTATTGCCGGAGCGTAGACCGAAAGGGGCTTGATTGCCGAGCCGGGCTGACGCTTTGCCTGTGTGGCTCTGTTCCAGCCGCGAATGTCGGTTTTCTCGCCAAGACCCCCCACAAGACCTTTTACCGCGCCGGAATAGGGGTCAACCACAACCATTGCAGACTGCGGGTGTCCCGAATCACCGTAATCGGTATCGTAAACATTGAGATTTTCCGGGTCGCTGAAAACGTCCTCCATTATGGACTGTATATCAACGTCTATTGTAGCGTAAATTTTAAGTCCGCCGCTGTAAACCTGCTGTGTCGCAAAATCAAAGGAATAGCCCTTTTCATTCATAAGGTCGGCTATTACGTCATTTACCACCTGATCGGAGAAGTAGGAGGTAATGTTTGATTGCTTGCGCTGATATGCGTCGGTTGTTACCAAATCGCTCGATGCCGCATCGTTATACTCGGCCTGGGAGATTTTACCCAATTCAAGCATTTTTGCCAGAACAATATTTCTCTTTTCAATATTGTTTTGGGGGTTTACAACCGGGTCGTACCTTGCCGGATACTGTGTTATTCCGGCAATGGACGCCGCCTCCGCAAGGGTAAGATCCGCAGCGGTCTTGTTAAAGTAGGTGTTTGCCGCCGCTTCAACGCCGTAGCAGTTCTGGGCGAAATAGACGATGTTTAAATACATGGTCAGTATATCGTCCTTGGACAGCTCCTGTTCAAGAGCAACAGCGCGCATCATTTCCTTGATTTTACGGCTTGCCGCGTTTTTGTTTTCTTGGGTTATGTTCTTTATAACCTGTTGTGTTATGGTAGAACCGCCGTAATCGGAGGAGCCTATTCCAATCTTGGCAAGACACCATTTTACGGTCGCACCGATTGTACGCTTAAGGTCAACGCCGTTATGGGAATAGAAGCGCTCATCCTCGATTGACACGATAGCGTCCTTCATAACCTGGGGTATCTGCTCGGAATCTATCCAGATACGGTTGCTTTCGGAAACTATCTGTTCAAGCTCGCGGGTCTGCCCCTCGGCATCATTGTAGTATATAAACGATGAGTAATTAAGGGCAAGGTTTTTTATGTTCATGTCCTTAATCTCACGCCGTACGGCAACATACATTCCTATTGTGATGCCGGTAAGTATTATTATGCCGATAAGACATATAATAAGAACCGCTGCGCGGATTTTTTTCCTGCGCTCTATCTGTTTTGGCGAAAGTGCCTTTTTTCTTTTCTTTTTGCCTTTTCGTGTTCCGGTATTCCGCTGACGCCGTGAGCCGGTGGAGTAACCGTCGGTGCTTTGACGTGAGGAAGCACTGCCGCCTGCCGAAGAACGCCGTGAAGTACCGCTCTGTCGCGATGAACGTGCGTCATAAGCCTCCCAGTCAAAATCGTCATTATTAGAATTATTCCTTCTGTCAGCCAAAAATATCCCTCCTTTATAAGTATAATAACTATTATATAACATTTTTCGGGTTTTTGCAATAGTTTTGTAACATAAAAAACAGGAAAACGGCACATATTGTGCCGTAAAAGCAGAAAAGATGCCAAAAGGCATCTTTATTACTTATCTTCTTCGCATATATTCCAGTATTTTATGATTTTGAGAAAAGAAGGAGAGGTTTGCGTCAAAATATATGTGCATCGGCTCGCCGCCTTTTATTCTCTCTCCGTTTTCTATCTTGTTTACGCAGTCCCAGGTGGTGTCGACTATTACCCATCTTCCGTCGGCGTAGACCTCGTTCCAGGCGTGATTTTGCACGTCTGTGCCGATGTTTGCGTCCGTCCATTCGGTGTCCGAGGAAATGCCCAGGGCATAGCCGGACACTACGTTACATGGTATGCCTATGCTGCGGCACAGCGCCGCATACAGCGTTGCAAAGCCTAAACATACCGCGCTTTGGTTTTCTATAACCTCGGTGGCGTAGTAGGGGACGGTTACCTCTGAATTTAGGTTGTCTGTATCATAATAAAGATATGTGCATATCCAATCGTGCAAAAACAGAGCCTTGTCATAGTCGCTTTGTGCATTTTCGGTAATCTGCGAGGCAAGAGCGGTTACCGAATCGTTTTTCGACTGTATGGACGGTGTGCTTTTTAAAGCGTCTGAAAGGGATTTATCCTTTTCATACATTGCTTGGTTATGTTCCAGTACCGGAGATTGTTTTACCTGCCATACGCCCTCAGGGGTGCGCTCAAGGGTTATGTAATCGTACACCCAGCTTTGAAACTCGCCGTAGGGGCGGCTGCCGGTGTAAACGTCAAGCTTCAGTGTGCTGCCCGTATCGGGAAGCTTGATATATTTATAAAATTCTCCCGATGAATTGACCGAAAAGGGTGTTTGCTCCTCAAAGCCGTTTTCACCCATAACATAGGCAATGAGATTGCGTTTTAGGGGGCTGTCGGTAATGCCGAAAACCTCCGCGCCCTCGCCGTCGGGTATGCGTACGCTCAGATTATCATGGGGATAAAAGCTAAGCATGGGGCTGTCGGTGATATAGGCGTTTGAGGCAAGATCCTCCGGGTCTATGGGTAAATCCTCGTTCCTTATATCGGCAATAATTTCCGAGGGTGTGGGAATTGAGGAGGTTATGTCCGCAAGCTTTTGCGACAGCTCGGAAATTTTGTCCGCAGCTTGGGGATATTTTTCCTCAAGGGCGGGGATATAGGCGCCGATGTTAAAAAACACATCGGTTTGTGAATTTATCGCCGCGGCGGCGATAAACAGTATCAGGCAGGTTATAAACAGCCATTTAAAAAAATTCCATATATATTTCATAGCAATACCTAAAAAACAAAGTGCGTATGTAGAAAAAAAGCGCCGCTGCTTTTTATTAAAGCAGCAGCACCCGATATTTTGGAGGCGCCACCCGGATTTGAACCGGGGAATAAAGGTTTTGCAGACCTCTGCCTTACCTCTTGGCTATGGCGCCGTTTAATTTAAAAGACGCATCACTGCGTCTTTTAAAAGTGGAGCGGAAGACGAGATTCGAACTCGCGACGTTCACCTTGGCAAGGTGACGCTCTACCACTGAGCCACTCCCGCATAAGGATGATAAAATCATCCTTGGTGCTTCCGGGTGGAATCGAACCGCCGACACTGGGATTTTCAGTCCCATGCTCTACCGACTGAGCTACAGAAGCAAATGGCGACCCGGATGAGGCTCGAACTCACGACCTCCAGCGTGACAGGCTGGCGTTCTAACCAACTGAACTACCGGGCCAAGGTAAGTGGTGGGAGTAACAGGGCTCGAACCTGTGACATCCTGCTTGTAAGGCAGACGCTCTCCCAGCTGAGCTATACTCCCGAAAAACTGACCTTTCGTTGTTTTCGTCAACAACAGAAACTATTATAACAGAACCTTTCGGATTTGTCAACACTTTTTTAAAAAAAAATTAAAAAAATTTTTCCCCGAAAGGAAAAACCGCCCAAAACCTTAGCATTTAAGCGGTTTTTTCGACTTAATTATTCATGTACTTCATCATTCTTTCCACCGTATCGCGGCTTAAATCATGCTCAATGGACGAAGCATCCGTTTCCGCAATGTCACTGGGAACCTCCAATACGGAGGTGAGAAATTTCATTATCATTTTATGTCTGTCATAAAATTCATGCCCCAAACGCTCGCCCTGGGGAGTGAGCATAATATCGCCGTAGGGCTCGTGAAAAACAAGGCCGCGGTTTTTTAAGCTGTTTACGGCACGGTTGGCGCTCGGCTTGGAAATACCCAAATGCGCGGCAATGTCGGTTATTCTGACCGTCGGCTTTTTTCTGGACAGGATATAAATCGTTTCAAGATATTCCTCCATAGCGCCTGATATACTTGCAGTTGTTTCCATAGTCGTTCCTTTCCGAAAAAACAAAAGGGCATAAAGCTCTCGCTTTATGCCCTCATTGGCTTTCATAAGATATTCTTTTCTTGGCACTATTATACAATAAAAAACACCTTTTTTCAAGGCATAGATTAAAAAAAATTAAATTCTATATATTTTTCACAAATACCATGCCGGGGAATAAGTTAAATAATGGTAAAAATGAATGTAATTTGTTTTATAAAACAAATTCTTTCTTATTTATTGCAAAATACCAAAGAAATATAATTGCATAAGAAAGGAAAAATATTGTTATTATTTCTTGACTTTTTCGGGAAAATATATTAGAATAGAAATATATATATTTGTAATAACTTATGAGGAGGATTATATTATGCTATCAGCAGGTGATTTCAGAAACGGAGTAACCTTTGAACTGGAGGGCGGCGTATGGCAGATTGTTGAATTTCAGCACGTTAAACCCGGAAAGGGCGCAGCGTTTGTAAGAACAAAGATTAAGAATGTTATTACGGGCAGCGTTGTTGAAAAAACTTTCAGACCTACGGAAAAATTTGAAAATGCGTATATAGAGAGAAAGGATATGTCATATTCGTATACGGACGGCGATCTGTATTATTTCATGGATCAGGAAACCTTTGATATGGTTCCCATTGCCGTAAGCGAGATTGCGGACAAGATGAAGTTCGTTAAGGAAAATGACGTATGCAAAATTCTTTCATATAAGGGCAGTGTGTTCGATATAGAGCCGCCTACATTTGTGGAGCTGGCTATTTCGGAAACAGAGCCGGGCTTTGCGGGAAATACCGCAACAGGCGCAACCAAGCCCGCAACCCTTGAAACCGGTGCGGTTATTCAGGTGCCGCTGTTTGTTGACGGCTCGGATATTATCCGCGTTGACACAAGAACCGGCGAATACATGGAAAGAGTTAATAAATAACCCGGATAATTGGAGAAGATTATGAATAATATAGAGAAAAAGATTTCATACCTTAAAGGTCTTTCAGACGGTCTTGACATTGCCGATAAGGGCGAAGTGGGGAAGGTGCTTTCACAGGTTCTGGAAATTTTAGACGAAATTGCCCTTTCCCTTGAGGAGATTGAGGCAAGAGCGGATGAAACGGAAACCATCATTGACGAGATTGACGAAAGCCTTGCGGAGCTGGCTGACGAATTTTATGATGAATTGGACGGCGATCCGGTTTTCGGCGATGATGACGATGATGAATTCGAGGACTATGACGATGACTTCTATGACGAGGACGACAGCGAGCTTTTTGAGCTTGAATGTCCCAACTGCGGCGAGGATGTTATGATTGACTTTGATATGCTTGATGACGGCAATTCAATCGTATGCCCCAACTGCCACGAGGAGATTGAACTGGAAATCGAATATGACTGCGACTGCGGCGATGACGACTGCAGCTGCGGAGAAGAAGAGGAATAACAAAAAACGCCGCATTTGCGGCGTTTTTTGGATAGAAGTGGAATATGAAAGGAATTTATATACACATACCCTTTTGCAAAAGCAAATGCAGCTACTGCGATTTTGTTTCCTTTCCCGGCAGGGAGGACGTTTTTGATGCGTATATTGACGCGGTTATAAGAGAAATGCATGAGTATGAGGGCGAGAGTGCCGACACCGTTTTTATCGGCGGCGGAACGCCTACGGTGCTTGGAGAAAAGCAGCTTGCGCGGCTGTTAAAAGCAGTAGGCTCGGTATTTAAGCTAAGCCCGGATACCGAGTTTACGGTTGAAGCAAATCCCGGCACGCTTTTTGCAGATAAGCTTGCCGTAATGCTTGACGGCGGGGTTAATCGGCTGAGCATAGGCGTTCAGTCCTTTGACGATGGGGAGCTTAGAAAAATCGGGCGTATCCACAGCGCAAAAACCGCATATGATACGGTGAATACGGCGCATAAGGCGGGCTTTTCAAATATAAGCATAGACCTTATGAGCGCATTGCCGATGCAAAGCCGCAAAACGCTCCTAAAAAGCCTTCAGACCGCCCTGGAGCTGCCGTTAACGCATATAAGCGTATACAGCCTTATTATCGAGGAGGGAACGCCTTTGGCGCGGGATTTTGCCGAGGGGCGGTTTTCATTGCCCGATGAGGACGAGGATCGGGAAATGTATCATATGACTGTGGAGCTTTTGGAAAAAAACGGCTTTGCCCAATATGAGATTTCCAATTTCGCAAAGCCGGGATACTGCTGTGCTCATAATATAAAATACTGGAAATGCCGGGAGTATATAGGCTTGGGTGCGGCGGCGCACAGCTATATCGGGAAAACGCGCAGCTTTAACCCGTCCGGCATAGAGGAATATATATCGGGGGTAAAGGGCAAAGGCACTGACCTTGACCGGAATGATGAAATATCCGAATTTATGATGCTCGGACTGAGAATGAACGAGGGGGTTTCGGAGGCGGAGTTTAAGGCGCGGTTTGGAGAGGATATGCGCTCGGTGTTCGGTGCTGTGATGGACAAATTCAACCGGGCGGGAGCAACAATGAGCGAAAAGGGGAGATATTATCTTACGCCCTACGGCATGGATATTGCAAATACGGTTATGTGCGAATTTATACTCTAATACAAAAAGGACTTCACCGGGAAGTCCTTTTGTAATGTGTATTTTTTATGAAGAATTAGTTCTTTTTGCCTGAGTTCTTGCGTCTTTCGGCAGCTGCTTCAGCCTTTGCCTTCATATCAGCCTCTTTCCATGCCGCCCAGAAGGTCGAAGCAATGAATATTGAGGTGTATGCACCGGCGATTATACCGATGATAAGGGGCAGTGCGAACTGCTTTATTGTGCTTACGCCCAGGATATAGATAAGAACGATGGTTATAAGCGTTGTGATTGTGGAGTTAATGGTTCTGCCCATTGTTTCGGCAATACTCTTGTTTACAACGTCTGAAATTGTTACGTTCTTTCTTCTTGTTCTCATGTTTTCGCGTATTCTGTCGAATATGACGATTGTATTGTTAATCGAATAACCCACAACCGTCAGCATTGCCGCGATGAAGGTGGTGTTTATGGATATGTTTGTTATCGCATAAACCGCAGCCATGATAAGAACGTTTATTGCAAGGGCAATAACTGCCATAACCGCGCTTCTCCACTCAAAGCGTATAGCGATGTATACCAGGATACAAGCTATTGCAAGCAGGGTGTATAAAAGCGCCTTTCTCTGTATCTCCTGACCGAATGAAGCCGAAGCGGAGGAAACGGACATCATGCTTACGCCGTCGCCGTACTTTGCCTTAAGAGCCTCGGTGATACCGTCCTTTAAGGTTTCCTCAGCGGTCTTTTTGTCAGCAGCAGCCTCGTCAGCAACCTCCTCGTCTGCCTTTGCGACAGCACTGGGGGTCTTTACGATGTACTGGGTTGCGCTTGTCCCGGATTTTTGAACGGTTGAAGCACCGTCAATGCCGTTATCCTTTAACACACCGTCTATAATACCTGCTATTTCATCGTTTGAAGCTTCTGTTCCAAGCTCAATCTGCATTCTGATACCGCCCATGAACTCAACGTCAAAGTTGAAGCCGCCGTGGATGATATACATTACAACGCCTGCCAGAACAATAAGTGCAGGGATAATCAAATATTTCATTTTATTTGCTGTGAAGTTTTTCATTATTCCGCACCTCCTTCGCTTTTCTTTGCCTTAGCTTTGTAGAAAAGACTTCTGTTCTTAATACCGATACCCACAAGCTGTCTTAACAGGAACTTTGTGATTACGATAGCGGTGAACATACTCAGTATTACGCCTATGCCAAGAGTTGTTGCAAAGCCTGTTACTGTGCCTATGCCCGAAATGTAGAGGACAACGCAGGTGATGATTGTTGTAACGTTAGCGTCCAAAATAGCCGAGAACGCCTTGTTAAAGCCTGCGTCAACCGACGCCTTTATTGTCTTGCCCAAAGCAAGCTCCTCTTTCATTCTCTCGAATATGATACAGTCCGCATCCACCGCCATACCTATCGAAAGCACGATACCGGCGATACCCGAAAGCGAGAGGTTTACCCTGAACAGTCCCATTGCCAGGGAGATAAGGCCTACATAGAACAGAAGCGAAAGGTCTGCTATAAGACCGGGAACTCTGTATACGATAGCCATAAAGAGCATGATAAGCAAAATGCCTATGCCCGCCGCCAAAAGGCTTGTGGGAAGTGCGTTTTGACCAAGCTCCGCGCCTACGGTTTCCTGGGTGATTACGTTAAGCTTGAAGGGAAGCGCACCGGACTTTATCTTGTTTGCAAGGTCCTGAGCCTCCTGGGTTGTAAATTCGCCCGTAATAACGCATTTGTCGGAGTTTATCTCCTCGCTTACTCTCGGACTTGAAACAACTGTGTCATCCATGTATATGGAAATGTAATTCTTTCCGTCGCCTGCTGCGGCAGCCTTCTTTGTAGCCTCCGCAAACTTTGATACGGCGTCGGAGCTGAACTCAACTTCAACATACGACTGAGCAGCCGATGCTTCGGATGTTCTGCCGTACTGATAGGAAGCGTTCTTTATGTCTGTTGCGCCGTCTAAGACAACGTTTCCGTCCGCATCGCGGAAGGTAAGCTTTGCAACATCACCCAAAAGCGATGCAGCCTCATCGGTGTCGGTTACGGAGGGGATCTCAACGGTGATCTGTCCGCCCTCGCTCTTTGAGATGCGCGCTTCGGTGTAGCCGGCGTTTGTCATACGGGTATTGAATATCGACTCAACGACATCCATTTCCGCGTCTGTGGGGTTTTCAGCATCGGCCTGGAAGGTTATAACCGAACCGCCCGCAAGGTCGATACCCTTTCTGATTCCCTTTTCTTCGTCAAAAATTCCGCCGTAGCTAAAGCCCGCAAGGTTGAAGCCGTAAAAAGCAACAACATTGAGAAGCACAGCGACAATGACTGAGAAGCAGAGAATCAAAATACTCTTTTTCTTCATGTAGTAAATCATTCCTTTCTTGTATTTGGGTCACACATAAACCCATTTTATTATACTTGTACTATTATACAACTTAAAATGAAATTAGTCAATAGCTTTTCATTTAATTATATGTGACAAAAATTTTACGATATTTTAAAAATACTCTTGACAAGACAAATATTTGATATAGAATAGTAATATGGGAAAGAATAAGCTATTATATTGAAAGACTGGTATAGGTATATGGATATTAGCAATGAAAGAAAAGAAAGAATTTTGGCATATATGCGTTCAAAGGAATATGTTCCGCTTAAATTCGGCGAGCTTATGACGGTGCTTGACGTGCCCAAGGAGGCGGATGCGGAGCTGTTGTCCATACTGGACGATTTGTGCGAGGAGGGGAAAATATATATTACCCGCAAGGGCAGATACATGAGTGCGGACGGAAACTCGCGGACTCTTGCCGGAACGGTCGAGTGCAACGCAAAGGGATATTTTGCCTTTTTAAGATGCGACGAGGAGGGCGAGGAGGATATTTATATCCCCGGTGATAAGTTGGGATATGCCATAAATCGAGACAGGGTACTGGTGAAAATAGATGAGATAAACCAAAGAAACGGACACCGGGAGGGTCATGTTATAAAGGTTTTAAAAAGAAGCCTTACGGTGCTTTCGGGAGTGGTAACCAAATTTAAGGATGAAATGTACCGCGTAACACCCGATAACAAGAAAATCTACTATAATATACGGATTTTGCCACAGGATATGATGAGCGCGGATATCGATTCGCGGGTTGCGGTGGAGATAACCTCCCAGGACAAGCAGGGCAAGCTTTACGGCAGGGTGCTTAGCGTATTGGGAGATAAGGATTCCTTAAAAAGCTGTGTGGAGGGAATTATAATAGAGCATGGCATAAAGCAGGAGTTTGACGAGGGGACCCTAAAGGAAGCCGAAAATGCGCCCTTGGAGGTTTTTAGAGAGGATATAAACGGACGTCTGGATTTAAGGGACGCTCTGATTTTTACCATTGACGGCGACAATGCGAGGGATTTTGATGACGCGGTATCAATAGAGAAAACGGACGGGGGGAATTATCTTCTCGGAGTGCATATTGCGGACGTGACCCATTATGTAAAAGAGGGCAGTGCCTTGGATAACGAAGCGTTTTTCAGGGGAACGAGCGTTTACCTTGCCGACCGGGTTATCCCGATGCTTCCCGAAAAGCTCTCAAACGGCATATGCAGCTTAAATCCCGGTGTGGACAGGCTTACGCTGTCGGTTATAATGGAGATAGACAAAAACGGCGCGGTAATAAGCCATAAAATAGAAAAAAGCGTGATAAATTCCAAGGCGCGCATGACCTACAACAATGCCAACGCGATTTTGGAGGGGGATGCGGCGCTTCGGGAGGAGTACGGACACATAGCCCCGGCTTTGGATATGATGAACGAGCTTGCGCTGATTTTAAATAAGAAGCGGGAAAAGCGGGGCGCAATTCAGTTCGATTTCCCCGAAACGGAAATAATTGTTGACAGTGAGGGTGAGCCGGAGGATATTATAAAGGCACAGCGCGGCGCTTCAAATAAGCTGATTGAGGAATTTATGCTTGCGGCAAACGAAACCGTTGCGGAGTATGCCTACTGGTCGGAGCTGCCCTTTGTATACCGCGTGCATGAGGCTCCCTCCGAGGAAAAAATAAAGGTATTCAATCAGTTTATCTTAAATTTCGGGCTGATGATAAAGGGTAAAATCGACGAGCCGATACACCCCAAGGCGCTTCAGAGCGTCCTTGACGCCGTAAAGGACACACCCGAGGAGAGAATGGTAGCCTCCATGATGCTTCAATCGCTTATGAAAGCGGAGTACAAGGACACAAACACCGGGCATTTCGGCTTGGCGGCAAATTATTACTGTCATTTTACCTCGCCCATAAGAAGATACCCGGATCTTATAATACACAGAATTTTAAAGAAATTCATTTGCGGTAGGCTGGACGAAAAGGAGAGCGCAAGGCTTCGGTCAATAGTTCCCGCCGCGGCGGCAAATTCCTCAAAAACCGAGCTTGAGGCGGAGTATGCCGAAAGAGATGTTGAGGATTTAATGAAGGCTGAGTATATGTCGGCATTTATCGGTCAGAGCTTTGACGCGATAATTTCCGGGGTGACAAGCTTCGGAATGTTTGCGGAGCTTGAAAACTCCGTTGAGGGACTTATACGCTTGGAGAGCATGAGTGACGATTATTATGAATACAACGAGGAGGAAAACACCCTCACCGGAAGCAGAAGCAAGCAGCTTTACCGCATAGGCGACATGGTAAGGATTGTTGTGGCACGCACGGATATACGACTTAGGAGGATTGATTTCGTGCTTGAAAAGGACGCCACAGCCGAAAATATGAGAAAATTTGAAGCCGAGGACAGGCACAGCCGAATTGTTGCAAAGCGCAGCAAAATCCGCGCCGCGGCAAAAAAAAGAAGAAAATTTGTAAAACGCAGAGGAAGAAAAAATGGATAAATTCGATATAATTATACCTACACTGTTCGGACTTGAGGCGTTCTGTGCCAAGGAGATACGGTGCATGGGCTATGAAACAAAGTCCGTCGAGGACGGCAGAGTGACCTTTGAGGGGGATATAAGAGCGGTGTGCCGGGCAAATATCGGCATAAGAACCGGCGAACGCGTGCTGATTAAGGCGGCGGAATTTGAAGCCCGAAGCTTTGAAGAACTGTTTGAGGGGACAAGGGCTTTCCATTGGGAGGAGTGGATAGGCGCACACTGCGCCTTTCCCGTAAAGGGACACTGTTTAAAATCACAGCTTGCAAGCGTGAGGGATTGTCAGGCAATAATCAAAAAGAGCATAGCAAGCCGTTTGGGCGAAAAATACAGGCTTGAACGCCTGCCTGAGGACGGACCCTGCTACAGAGTACAGTTTTCCATCATAAAGGACAGAGTTACTCTTATGATAGACACCTCCGGCGAGCCGCTTCATAAGCGCGGCTACAGACAGCTTTCAAACGCCGCGCCCTTAAGGGAAACCATTGCCGCGGCAATAGTCATGATGAGCTATTGGAAGTACGAATATCCGCTTGCCGACCCGATGTGCGGGTCGGGAACTATTCCTATAGAGGCTGCCATGATTAAGAGAAATATCGCGCCGGGACTTTCAAGAAGCTTTGCGGCACAGGAGTTTTTGCAAATACCAAAAGCCCTGTGGCAGGAGTGCGCCGAGGAGGCAAGAGGTCTGGAGCGGGATATTCCTCTTGAAATATACGCCGCGGACATAGACCCCGAAACGGTGCGGCTTGCTTCGGATAACGCCCAAAAGGCGGGAGTGGGGAAATGGGTGCGCCCGGTATGCGCCGATGTGCGGAAAATGCAGATGAGCGAGCCTTACGGAACTGTAATCTGCAACCCGCCCTACGGTGAACGCATGGGCGAAAAAAGAGAGTGTGAGCGGCTTTACGGGGACATGGGCAGGGTGTTTTCCCGGCTCGATAAATGGAATTATTATATACTTACCTCAAACGAGGATTTTGAGCGGCTTTTCGGCAAGAGAGCCGATAAGAAGCGCAAGCTCTACAACGGTATGTTAAAATGCGGCGTGTATCAGTATTTCGGACCGAAACCGCCGAGGAAGGGAGAAGAAAAATGACCAGAAAAGAAAAGGCAAAGGAATTATTTTTAAACGGCTACAACTGTTCCCAGGCGGTGGCGGGTGCGTACTGCGATTTGTTCGGCATGGATTTTGATGATGCCATGCGCGCTTCGGAGGGCTTCGGCGGAGGAATGGGCAGGCTTCGGCTTACCTGCGGCGCGGTCAGCGCCATGGCGATGCTTGCGGGATTAAAATACGGCAAGGCACAGGCAAAGGATTTGGATACCCGCACGCTTGTGTATGAAACCGTACAGAAAATGGCGGGGGAATTTGAAGAAAAGAACGGATCGATAATCTGCGGCGAGCTTTTGGGTGCGGCACGTCCCAAGGACAACGGCGCGGTGCCGCAAAAGCGGGACGGTGAGTTTTACAAAAAGCGTCCCTGCGTCGGATGCGTGGAGGACTGCGCCGAATTGGTTGAAAAATATCTGAACTCTTGACTAACCGAGCTTTTTGTGCTAAAATGGAATATATATGCTTGAGTACATATAAGCGGCTTGATAATTTTAAGATTACCGGGCTTTTGTGATTTGTGCCGCATTGCGGCGGAATGGAGATCAGTATGAAAAAGGGATATACACAAACCGTCAGGACAATTACTGCCGCGGCGGTGATTATATCGGCGGCGTTTATAGTTTTGAGCGCGTACCTTGTGAGCCTTAAGCAGCCCATAGGCTGGGCGGGCATGGCGGCGGGGGCGGTAGCTTTGGCGGTGATGCTTGTAATAAGCTCAATGAGAAAGCACGCGTCCGAGGAGTTTATAAAGCACGTTTCAAAGGAAGGTCTTGTAAACGGCTCCGGGGTTATGGAAAATCTGCCGGTCCCGGCGGCGATGATGCAGTCGGACGGGGCGCTGAGGTGGTGCAATAAGCTGTTTTTGGAGCTTACCGGCGCGGAGGATATTGTGGATAAAAGCTTTGAAAAGCTTGTCCCCCAGCTTAAATGGAATTATATTTTAAAAAATGCCTCTGCAATAGACACCGAGGTGACTGTCGGGGACAGGATATACAGTGTATGCGGAACAATGGTAAAAAATTCCTCGGCAAAGGAGGATCCGTATTCCATATTCATTTATTTTACCGACAAAACCGAGGAGGTACAGCTTCAGGAAGCCTATCTTAATGAAAGAACAGATATTGCGGTTATAAGCATAGACAATTATGACGAAATGATCGGACGTGTAAATGATAACGAGGAACAGCGCATAACCTCCAAGATAAGGAAATATATTTCCGAATGGGCTGCCGAGGGCGATGCAATAGTAAAGGCTACGGACCGCGACAGGTATCTGGTGCTGTTTGAGCATGGGTATCTGGATAATTATATCGAGAAGAAATTCGATATATTGGATAAGGTCCGCTCTGTGGGCGAGGAAATAAAAATCCCGGTATCGGTGAGCATAGGCATAGGCGCGCTGGGAAAGCTTTCCCAAAACGAAACGGGGGCGAGAAACGCTCTTGAAATGGCCTTGGGCAGGGGCGGAGACCAGGTCTGTATAAAGGACGATACTCAATACAGATTTTTCGGCGGCAAGAGCCGCGAGTATGAAAAGAGCACAAGAGTAAAAACCAGAGCCGTTGCGGTTGCATTAAAGGATTTTATACGGCAGTCGGACAAGGTAATATTTATGGGTCATGCCGGTGCGGATTATGACTGCTTCGGCGCGGCAATGGGGCTTCAGCGCGCGGTCAGACAATCGGGCAGAGAGCCGTTTATTGTCTATGACGGCAATTCCCCGGCGATAGACAGGCTCTATAACGAGGTAAAGACTGTCAGCGAGTACAAGGGAATGTTTGTAAGCGCGGAGGACGCTTTGGAAAAGCTTACCGAGGACACGCTTGTGGTTGTTTTGGACACCCACCGTCCGTCAATGGTTGCGGCTCCGGAGCTTCTTAAAAATGCGGCAAAGGTTGTTTTAATAGACCATCACAGGCGTTCGACGGATTTCATAAATCCCTGCTCGCTCATCTATCATGAGCCATACGCTTCATCGGTTTGCGAAATGGCAACGGAGCTTATCGAGTACATGGATATGGGGTCGAATATGACAAAGCTTGAGGCGCAGAGCCTTTATACGGGTATCATTATGGATACGAAGAACTTTACCGTAAAAACGGGAGTGCGTACCTTTGACGCGGCTTCATATTTAAAAAGACTTGGCATAAACACCATGGAGATAAAGAAGCTCTTTAACATGAACAAGACCGAATATGACAGAAAGGTCGATATAGTAAAGACCGCTTCGGTCATAGCGCCGGGTATGGCGGTTGCAAAGACCTATGAAACATATCCCAACATAAGAGTTTCCGCATCGCAGGCGGCGGATGAAATGCTCAATATCGGGGATATAGAAACGTCATTTGTTGTGTATCCCGTAGATACATATATAGGCGTATGCGCAAGGTCCTTAGGCACGGTAAACGTGCAGCTTATAATGGAAAAGCTCGGCGGCGGCGGTCATATGACGATTGCCGGCGCGCAGTTTAAAAACGAAACCGTAGACGGTGTCATAAGAAAAATCCGCGAGGCTGTGGAGGATTATATAGCGGCGGGAGAATAGCCGTATTTGAAAGGAGAATATATTATGCAGGTAATATTAACACAGGACGTAAAGGGACAGGGCAAAAAGGGACAGATGGTAAAGGTTTCGGACGGTTATGCCAGAAACTATCTTCTGCCCAAGGGACTTGCCAAGGAGGCTACAAAGTCAAATATAAACGTGATGAAGGGTAAAGCCGAGTCCTTAGAATACAAGATAAAAACCGAAAAGGAAGAGGCACAGGCTATTGTTGAGAAGATGAAGGAAATAACCGTTAAGCTAAGCGCAAAGGCGGGCGCAAACGGCAAGCTTTTCGGCTCGATAACCTCAAAGGACGTAAGCGAAGCATTGACAATGCAGCATCACATAAAGCTTGACAAAAAGAAGTTTGTAATGCCCGACGGCATAAAAACCTTAGGTACAACCGAGGTTGAGGTAAAGGTATATACCGGCATTTCGGGAAAGCTTAAGGTAGAGGTCGAGCAGATAAATTAAGTTTATTGAAAAGGAGGGCGGCGTTATGGAAGAAAATGCGCCTGTTATGGATATTGCGGGCAGAGAGCTGCCCTACAGCCAGGAGGCGGAGCAGGCTGTTATCGGAAGTATTCTTTCAAATTCCGCCTCTGCGCCGGACGCGATTGAGATTTTAAAGCCGGAGGACTTTTACTTTGCCGATAATAAAATGATTTTTTCGACAGTCATAGACCTCTTTAACGATAATGTGGCGATTGACTTTGTTACGGTGGGCAACCGGCTTAACAAGGACAACAGGCTTGACGCGGTGGGCGGCGTGGAATATTTAAGAAGCTGTGCAACAAGCGTTCCCACAACGAAGCATATAAATTATTATTCAAAAATCATACGCGAAAAAGCCATTTTAAGAGAGCTTATAAAGGGTGCGGCAAAAATAAGCGATATGGCTTATGAGGGCGCACAGGAGCCCCAGGAAATTTTAGAGCAGTCCGAGCAGGTAATATTCGATATTTCCTCAAAGCGCGAGGGCAAGGATATTGCAAAGATCAGCGATGTGCTTTTTACAAGCTACCAAAAGCTGATTGAAGATTCCATGTCCGGCGGCGGCATAACCGGCCTTGACACCGGGTTTGTGGAAATAAACCGCAGAACCGGCGGCTTTCACGGCGGCGAGCTTATTCTGATTGCGGGCCGTCCGGGTATGGGAAAGTCCAGTTTGGCGGTAAATATAGCGGAGCATGTGAGTATTTCAAACGGAAAGACCGTTGCGATATTTAATCTTGAAATGCCCAAGGAGCAGATTGTAAGCAGAATACTCTGCTCCCAGGCAATGGTCGATTCGAGCAAAATACGTACGGGCGAAATGGAAAACGAGGACTGGATGAAGATAGGCGACATCATTCATCGGGTGGAGCTTGCGCCCATGTATATTGACGATACCGCCACGATAACCGTATCGCAGATAAGAGCAAAATGCAAGCGCTTAAAGCAGACGAGCAATTTAGAATTGGTGGTTATAGACTATTTGCAGCTTATGCAGTCCGGGGGAAGAAGCGACAACAGACAGCAGGAGGTTGCGGATATTTCCCGTTCCTTAAAAATTCTTGCAAAGGAACTGGACATTCCGGTTATAGCCCTTTCTCAGCTTTCACGTGCCAGTGAATCGAGAAGCGACAAGCGGCCGGTCATAAGCGATCTGCGTGAGTCGGGCGCGATAGAGCAGGACGCGGACATGGTTATGCTGCTTTACCGCGACGATTACTATAACAAGGACACCGCAGACGCAAATATTGCCGAGTGCAATATCGCCAAAAACCGAAGCGGTGAGCCGGGAACGGTAAAGCTTGGCTGGAAGGGTCAGTATACGAAATTTTATAATATCGAATATAACGCAACCGAGGGATGAGCATAATGAAGGATATAATCACAACAACCGTTTCAAAAAAAAATCTGCTCACTCCCGGTGACAGCGTGCTTGTCGCTTTGTCGGGCGGCGCGGACTCGACAGCGCTTTTACATTCACTTTTTACAATGAGTAAAGAGCTTGGAATAAAGGTTTTTGCGGCTCATGTAAATCACTGTATAAGAGGTGAGGAGGCGGACAGGGACGAGGGCTTTTGTCTTGACCTTTGCGCCGGATTGGGAATTGAATGTTATGTAAAAAAAGCGGACGTTCGGGGCATTGCCAAAGAGAAGGGCATATCCGAGGAGCTTGCGGGCAGGCAGGTTCGATATGCCTTTTTTGAGGAGCTTTGTGAAAAATACGGTATAAGCAAAATTGCCACAGCCCACAATAAAAACGATAACGCGGAAACCATTTTAATGAATTTCATGCGCGGAAGCGCGCTTTCGGGGCTTTGCGGTATTCCTTACAAAAGAGGGAGAATAATACGTCCTCTGCTTGATGTAACCAGGGAGAGGATTGAGGACTACTGCTGCGAAAACGGGCTTCGGTACATGACGGACAGCACCAATTCGGGACGTGAATATACAAGAAACAAGGTGCGTCTTGACCTTATTCCTTATATCGTCCGCGAATTTAATCCGTCCTTTGTAAACACTGTGACGAAAAATGCCGCGCTGATTTATGAAACCGAGGAATACGTAAACGGTGAAGCCGAGGGTCTGTTTTCGGGTGAGTGCGCGGATATAAACACACTTATGACATCACCGCTGCCGGTAAGGCGAAGGGCAATTTACAAAATGGTACAAAATGTCTGCGGCGGCGCGGATCTTTTGTCGGGCTATACCGATGATATTTTATCACTTGCCGAAAAAAACAAATCCGGAACGGCGTTGGATCTGCCCTCGGGCTGTGAAGCGGCGGTGGAGTACGGGAAGCTTTATATAAGAAAAAAACCGAAAAAAATCCCGGATTTTGAATATGAGTTGGAACTTGGAAAGGAATTGTACATTCCCGAAGCGGGAATGAAAATTCTCATAACCGAAACGGACAGGGACGAGGGAAACTGCTTTTCTCCCGAAATGCCCTGCAAAATTACGGTAAGAAACCGACGAAACGGTGATGTTTTTTTTCCGGAGGGTATGAGAGGACGAAAAAAAGTCAAGGATTACTTTATAGACGAAAAAATCCCCAAAGCCGTAAGAGCGCGTACGGGAATACTCACATTTGACGGGGAAATTGGCTATATTATCGGAAAAAGACGCGACAGACGCTTCGCCTTTGGTAAAAAAGGGATAAAAGTAAAATATACATATTGCAATAATGAGGATAATATGTTAAAATGAAGCGGTAAAACAGCACAGAATTTATCCGGGGAGGCGATAGTTTGAAAAAAGGCTACAGAGGAATTGCAGCATGGCTTGTTGCGCTGGTCGGAATGTATCTTATATACAACATGATAATAGGGAGCATGGTAAGCTCCAATAAGCTGGTATATTCCGATTTGGTCGGATATATCAAAAACGGTCAGGTGACGGAGCTTTTGATAAACGGAAATTCCGTTACGGCGCATATAAACGACGGGAGCAAAAAGGGTATAACCGAAAAAATAGAAATTCCGTCCATACAAACCTTTTACGAGGATGTGGGGACGGATATAGAAAAGCAGATGGCTCAGGGAACATTAAGACAAGAGGCATACGCTTCAAAAATTTCATGGACCGCGGTTTCAAATATACTGCTTATTGTGGTGATACTGTTTGTGTTCGTGTTCGGAGTGATGCGAAAGGGCGGCGCTATGGGTAACTTTACCAAAACGCGCACCAAAATGAACGAGGACGCCAAAAAAGTCAGCTTTGACGATGTTGCGGGAGCAGAGGAGGAGAAGGAGGAGCTTCAGGAAATTGTTGAATTTCTTAAAAACCCCGACAAATTCGTTGCTCTCGGAGCGAGAATACCAAAGGGTGTGCTGCTCGTAGGCTCGCCTGGTACGGGTAAAACCCTGCTTGCAAAGGCGGTTGCCGGAGAAGCAAGCGTTCCGTTCTTTTCCATAAGCGGCTCGGACTTTGTTGAAATGTATGTGGGTGTCGGTGCATCGAGAGTAAGGGATTTGTTTGACCAGGCAAAGAAAAACAGACCTTGTATCGTGTTTATAGACGAGATTGACGCTGTGGGCAGAAAAAGAGGCGCAGGCGTCGGCGGCGGACATGACGAGAGGGAGCAGACCTTAAATCAGCTGTTGGTTGAGATGGACGGCTTCGGCGAGAACGAGGGAATTATCATGATGGCGGCGACAAACCGCCCAGATATACTCGACCCCGCGCTGTTAAGACCCGGACGTTTTGACAGGCAGATTGTGGTTGATTTGCCGGATGTAAACGGCAGACTTGCGATTTTGAAGGTACACTCAAAGCACAAGCCCCTATCTTCGGATGTGGATTTGGAAAGCATTGCAAAGGCATCATCGGGATATTCCGGTGCGGAGCTTGAAAATCTGATGAACGAAGCGGCGATATTTGCGGCAAGAAGAGAGCATACGGAAATAACAAGACAGGATATAGAGGACGCAAATCTCAAGGTAATGATGGGTACGGAGAAGAAGTCCAAAAAGATTACCGATGAGGAAAAGCGTCTTACCGCTTACCATGAAGCGGGTCACGCGGTTGCGGCGAGAATGATTGACAAAAACGCCGTAATTCACAAGGTGTCCATAGTCCCCAGAGGCAGAGCCGGCGGCTTTACCATGTATCTGCCCGATGAGGACAGAATGTATGTTTCCAAAAAGGAAATGTATAATAAGATGGTGGTTATGCTTGCCGGAAGAGTTGCCGAGCAGCTGACCATGGACGATATAAGCTCCGGCGCGTCAAACGATATTGAGCGCGCAACGGCTCTGGCGCGGCAGATGGTAAAGAAATTCGGAATGAGCGAAAAGATTGGCCCCGTTTCCTATGCAAACGAGGAGGAGGTCTTTATCGGCAGAGATTTCGGTCATGCAAAGGATTATTCCGAAAAGGTTGCCGCGGACATAGACGAGGAGGTTAAAAACATTCTTGAGGCTCAGTACAAGCGTACCCAGGAGCTTTTATCAGAGCATCTCGGCGAGCTTTCAAGAGTGGCACAGAAGCTGCTTGAAAAGGAAACGATAGATTTCAAGGAATTTGAAGATTGTTTTAGCGGAAAGGAGGAAGAATAATGGCACAGGTAACAAAGGAAACTCTCATAGGCGAGGCTCTAAAGATCAATATTGACAAGGTTGCTCCCCTTTTAATGGGTATCGGTATGCATTGTCTGGGCTGTCCCGCATCTCAGGGCGAATCCCTGGAGGAGGCGTGTATGGTTCACGGTGTTGACGCAGATGAGCTTGTTGAGAAAATCAACAAGGCTCTTGACGAGGAGTAATGGAATAGGTGGGCTGTTAAAGCAGCCCATTTTTTTCTAATATTATCGTATATGCACTTGAAAAAACAGCGAAAATGATATATAATAAAAAGTGGAGTAATTATGGATAATACGGTATCTGTTGTAAAATGCGGGGATTATACCCATGTAAAAGAGGGCGTCAGGGCGGCATTGGAGCCGCTGGGAACAATGAGCCGCTTTGTAAAAAAGGGAGATAAGGTAACGATAAAGCCGAATTTCGTGTCAAGGAAAAACCCCGGCGATGCGGCTACAACGCATCCTTTGCTGCTTAAGGCGGTAATCGAGGAGGCTGAAGCCGCGGGCGGAAAGGTGACCGTTGCGGAAAGCCCCGGCGGACCCTACAGTGCGGCGGCACTTCGGCTTGTGTACGGCGGCTGCGGCGCTCAGGAGGCGGTAGAGGGCACAAATGCCATGCTAAATTACGGCACGGAATTTCGGGAGGTGTCTTACCCCGATGGAAAAATACTTAAAAGTATGCCGATTATTTCTCCGATACTTGACGCGGATGTGGTAATATCATTGCCCAAGCTTAAAACTCACGCCATGACAAGCTATACCGGGGCGGTTAAGAATATGTTCGGCACAATCCCCGGCACCCATAAGGCGGAGCTGCATTTTCGCCTTGACGACAGGGCGGCGTTTTGCTCCATGCTTGTGGATTTATGCGAGTGTGTGCGCCCGGATTTATCGATTATGGACGCAGTTGTGGGCATGGAGGGCGACGGACCAACCGCCGGTCAAAACCGACACATAGGTCTTGTGATGGCGGCGGCAAATCCCCATGCTCTTGACATGGCGGCGTGTAAAATCATAGACTATACGCCCGATGAGGTCGATACGGTAAAGGAAGCAATAAGGCGGGGACTGGTATGCTCCGATCCCTCGGAGCTTAATATCTTAGGTGAGGATATTGACTCGCTTATTATAAAGGATTTTATAAAGCCCGAAAGCCATTTTAATCTGTTAAAGCTGCTTTCGCTTCCGCCGTCCTTGGAAAAGCGCGTAAAGGGAATACTTGCCGCAAAACCGGTCATAAATTACGGGGAATGTATAGGCTGCGGAAAATGCGCCGGCTGCTGTCCGCCAAAGGCGATGGATATGACCTCCGGCAAGCCCGTAATTGACCCCCATAAATGTATAAAATGCTTCTGCTGTCAGGAGCTTTGCCCCAAAAAGGCGGTAAAAATTCACCGCCCATGGGCAAACAGGCTGATGCTTAAGCTGTTAAAGTAAGGATGAACAAATATGTTTAATATAGTTTTGGTAGAGCCGAGAATACCTCAAAACACCGGCAATATTGCCCGCACCTGCGCGGCGACCGGCTGCGGACTGCATATTGTCCGCCCTACGGCATTTCAGATTACGGATAAAAACCTAAAGCGCGCAGGCTTGGATTATTGGCATTTATTAAATGTCAAATATTACGATAATCTCGACGATTTCTTTGAAAAAACAAAGGGCGCAAGATATTTCTACGCCACCACAAAGGCACCCCATACCTATACCGAGGTGGGCTTTGAGGACAACGATTACATACTGTTCGGCAGAGAGGACGCGGGACTTCCCGAGGAGCTTTTGTATGAGCATGAGGAGCGGTGCATAAGAATACCCATGATAGCCGAGGCAAGAAGCCTTAATCTGTCAAATTCGGTTGCCGTAATAGTATATGAAGCCTTAAGACAGCAGGGCTTTGACAATTTAAAAAATTTGGGACAGCTTACAAAATTCCATTGGTAGCGAGAGGAGAGCCTATATGACGGATGTAAAAATAATTGTTGATACAAGCTCGGACATTCCCGAGGATATAAGAGAAAAATACAATATCGGACTTTTGTCCTTTTTAAGCATTTTCGGGGAGGTAAGCTATGTAAGCGGCAGTGAGCTTTCAAACGAGAAATTTTATGAGCTTTTGGAGAGAAGCGAAAAAATCCCCACCACCGCACAGACACCTTATCAGGATATGTACGATTATCTCATACAGGAGGCAAAGGCGCACAAAAGCGTGATTTACTTTACAATTTCCTCAAAGGGCAGCGGTCAGTATCAGACAGCCTGTCTTGTGAGGGAGGAGATATTAGAGGAATACCCGCAAGCGGATATTAGAATAGTCGATTCTCAAAAATACTCCCTCTATATCGCAATGACTGCGGTATATGCCGCGTTATTGGCAAAGGAAGATGTGGATGTTGATGAGATTATCGAAAAATGCGGCGAATATATAAACAAATGGAAATGCTATCTTTTGGTGGATACCCTAAAATACCTTGAAAAGGGCGGCAGAATAAACAAGGCTTCGGCGGTTGTGGGAACGCTGCTTGACATAAAGCCTATATTGACCATAGAAAACGGGCTTGTGGAAAGCATGGATAAGCTCAGAGGCAAAAAAAGACTTGTGGATAAGCTTATCGAAAAAATCGAGGACGACCCCGATTTTGACCGCGAAAACCCGCGTTTTCTGGTGGTGCAGTCGGATAAGGAACGGGGCGATGAGGCATGCGAAAAGCTTCGTGATGAATACGGCGAGGACTGCGTGAAAATGTACAGCGAGTTCGGACCCATAGTCGGCACTCATGTGGGCAAGGGCGCATTTGCAATTATAATAGGTATAAAATAAAGTTTATAAAGGAGATATATTAAAATGAAATACATTGTTGTTTTGGGTGACGGCATGGCGGATTATCCCGTAGAGCACTTCGGAGGAAAAACAATCCTTGAAGCGGCAAATAAGCCTACCATAGACTATATGGCACAGCACGGTGAAATGGGCATGGTAAAGACCGTTCAGGAGGGCATGAAGCCCGGCAGTGACGTTGCCAATCTGTCCGTTATGGGCTATGACACAAAGGAATGTTATTCGGGGCGTTCACCCCTGGAGGCAGCGTCAATAGGCGTTGTCATGAAGGAGGACGATGTATCCTTTCGCTGCAATCTTGTTACCTTAAGCGATGAGGAAAACTATGAGGATAAGACCATGGTTGACTACAGCGCCGGAGAAATAAGCACCGAGGAGGCGGCAGAGCTTATAGAAGCTCTTGCAAAGGAGCTTGATACGGAGGATATAAAATATTATTCCGGCATAAGCTACAGACATCTTATCATATGGGCAAAGGGCTCGACAAACGTAACACTTACTCCGCCCCATGATATTTCGGACAGAAAAATAGCCGATTATCTGCCCAAGGGTGACGGTGCGGATAAGTTTTTGGAAATGATGAAAAAGAGCGAGAAAATTCTAAGAGAGCATCCCGTAAACAAGGCGCGTGCCGCGGCGGGCAAAAATATGGCAACCTCAATCTGGCCCTGGGGCGAGGGAACAAAGCCACATATCGGAAGCTTTTATGAGAAGTATCAAATGAAGGCTTCGGTTATAAGCGCGGTTGACCTTATAAAGGGTATTGCAAAATGCGCGGGCATGGACTCGATAGATGTCGAGGGTGCGACCGGCAACTGCGAAACAAACTGGGACGGCAAGGCACAGGCGGCATTGGATGCGGTTTTGGGCGGCAGTGATTTTGTTTACATACACATGGAGGCTCCCGACGAAATGGGACATCAGGGACTTCCCGACAAGAAGAAGTTTGCGGTTGAAACCATTGACCAAAGGGTTGTTAAGTTCTTAAAGGACGAGCTGGAGAAGCGCGGCATTGACTATAAAATGCTCATAATGCCCGACCACCCAACGCCCATATCCTTAAAAACTCATGTAAGCGACCCGGTTCCCTATGTAATATACGACAGCACAAACGAGTGTGATAAAAACGCGGGCTTAAGATACACCGAAAAGGATGCCGAAAAGACCGGCATATATGTTGAGAAAGGCTATAAGCTTATGGATCACTTCCTGGACAAGGAATAATGTAAGGACTGATTTTTATGAAGCTCAAACAAAACTGGCTGCGTATTATACTGCTTATACTGGGCATTGCCGCGCTTGTGGCGTGTGTGTGGCTGTTTTTGCCCAAAATTCTTGCGGTTGCGGGGTATATTGCACAGCTATTCATGCCGTTTATAATAGCGTATCTGTTTGCCAAGCTGGTTGACCCGCTGGCGGACTGGCTTCAGCGCAAGCTTAAAATTCCGCGAGGGCTTTCGGCGGTATTGGTAATCATATTCATAGTCGGAATTTTGGGCGGCGCGATTACCATGGCGGTTTGGAAGATAGTTGACGAGTTGCGCTCGCTTTATGACCAGTTCCCGGCAATATACGCAAATGCCAAGGAAACCGCGGGCATATTGGCTCAGAAATGGGCGGCGGTCTATAACAATCTGCCTGCCAATATGCAGGACTCGCTGTCAAATATCGGAGAACAGATTTCCGATGCGGCAACCTCGTTTATAAACCGCAAATCAACTCCCATGGTTGACTATGCTTCAAGGTTTGCAAAGGCTCTGCCGAAGGTGTTTGTGGCGGTAATAGTGTTTATTTTATCCACATACTTTATGATACAGGACAGCTCGCTTATCTCGAACGCGGCAAAGCGTATTGTGCCGGAGCGGTTTTACAGACGGCTCGATATTTTAAAGCAGGAGCTTATGAAGTATTTGGGCGGATATTTAAAGGCGCAGGGAATACTGATGCTTATAGCGTTTTTCATGCTCTTTTTAGAGCTTAGTATTGTCGGAGTGGAATATGCAATGCTCATTGCGCTGCTTATTGCATTTATTGACGCGCTGCCCTTTTTCGGCAGCGGACTGGTGCTGTGGCCCTGGGCTGTGGTTGCCTTTGCAAGCGGCAGACCGCGTATGGGCGTGTGGCTGATTATTGTTTATATAAGCGTTATGGTAATGCGCCGTTTCGCGGAGCCGAAGCTTGTGAGCAGCGGAATAGGAACAAATCCGATACTGACGCTGATGTCCATGTACATCGGCTATAAGATATTCAGCATAGGAGGTCTTATTTTAGGCCCCGTACTTCTGATGTTCGGCATAAGCCTTTACAAGGCGGGAATGTTCGACGGGATTTTACGCGGACTTAAAATATTTATTATATTTACAAAGGAGCAGTGCCTGCTGCTTAAAAACTTTTTTATTAAACTGATAAGGAGTGATTGGAATGAGTGATAAATTTTATATCACAACAGCGATTGCGTACACCTCAAGAAAGCCTCATATAGGCAATACCTATGAGATAATTTTAACGGACGCCATCGCAAGATTTAACCGTTTTTTGGGAAAGGATGTATTCTTCCTCACAGGAACGGATGAACACGGACAAAAAATCCAGGAGATTGCCGAGGCGGCGGGCATAACACCCAAGGAACACGTTGACGCAGTTGTTGAGGAAATAAGAAGCATTGCCGATATGCTTAACATAAGCTATGACAAGTTCATAAGAACTACGGATGATTACCACGAAAAAGCGGTACAGCAGATTTTTAAAAAGCTCTATGACCAAGGCGATATATACAAGAGCGAATACGAGGGCTGGTATTGTACGCCCTGCGAGTCTTTCTGGACCGAAACACAGCTTAAGGACGGCAAATGCCCCGACTGCGGCAGAGAGGTCAAAAAGACCAAGGAGGAAGCGTACTTCTTTAAAATGAGCAAGTACCAAGACAGGCTCATGCAGTATATTGAGGAGCACCCGGAGTTTATTCAGCCAGAATCCAGGAAAAAGGAAATGGTGAACAATTTCCTAAAGCCGGGACTCCAGGATTTATGCGTTTCAAGAACAAGCTTCTCATGGGGAATACCCGTAAGCTTCGACCCCAAGCACGTTGTTTATGTGTGGATTGACGCACTTTCAAACTATATCACAGCTTTGGGCTATACCCCCGAGGAAAAGGGCGAGCTTTACAAAAAATACTGGCCGGCAGATGTGCATATAATCGGAAAGGATATTCTGCGTTTCCATACCATTTACTGGCCGATTATGCTCATGGCTCTGGGCGAGCCACTGCCCAAGCAGGTGTTCGGACACCCGTGGATGCTGTTCGGCGAGGAGAAGATGAGCAAATCAAGAGGCAATGTTATTTATGCCGAGGATTTGGTAAGACATTTCGGCGTTGACGCGGTAAGGTATTATTCACTGCATGAAATGCCCTTCCAGCAGGACGGAAACATTACCTATGAGGTGTTTATAAGCCGCTTTAATTCCGACCTGGCAAATACATTGGGAAATCTGGTAAACAGAACTGTTTCGATGATTAACAAGTATTTTGACGGAATAATCCCCGACCCCTGCGCCCCCGGTGATTTTGACGAGGATTTAAAGGGCATTGCTTCGGGTGCGGTGGCAAAAATTGAGGAGAAAATGAAAACTCTCCATGTTGCTGACAGTATAGACGAGATTTGGGCGGTTGTAAACCGTGCGAACAAGTATATAGACGAAACAACACCATGGATTTTGGCAAAGAACGAGGAAACCAAGCCAAGACTGGGTACGGTTTTATACAACCTTGCGGAAGCAATAAGAATTATAGCCGCGCTTTTGTCCTCATTCATGCCCGAAACCTCCAAAAAAATCGCAGAGCAGATAGGTGCGTCGGAGCTTAGTTATGAGAGCACAAAGACCTTCGGAACGCTCCGGGCGGGAACAAAGGTAGGCGAGGCTGTGCCCCTGTTTGCCAGAATTGATGCCGAAGCAAAGATGGCAGAGCTTGAAGCGGAGCTTGCCGCAGAAGAGAAGCCCGAAATAGAGCCGTATAAGGATTATATCGAGTTTGAGGAGTTTGAGAAGCTTGATATAAGAGTGGGCAAGGTTATAGAATGTGAGAGGGTTAAAAAATCCAAGAAGCTTTTGAGATTTATTCTTGACGTGGGCGGCGAACAGCGCCAGATTTTGTCGGGAATATCCCAGTTCCATGACCCCGAGGAGCTCCTCGGCAAAAACGTGCTGTTTGTGGCGAATTTAAAGCCCAGAAAGATTATGGGGCTGGAATCAAACGGAATGATTTTATCCGCCGAGTACAAGGATGAGCTTACAGTGCTTACAACCTTAAAGGATATACAAAGCGGAGCAGTAATGGTATAACATAAAAAGTGGGGAGGGGAGCAATATGGCAATCACTCTTGAAAACACAATCGCCGCGCTGTTAAAGGCGAAAAAATACAAGACCTTAAGAGATATTCTCGCTGCCACCAACGAGGCAGATATAGCCGCATTGTTTGATGAGCTTCCGGAGGAAAATCTCCCCGTACTTTTCAGGCTTATGCCGAAGGATTTGGCGGCGGATACCTTTGCGCTGATGGACGCGGATTTGCAGGAGCTTTTGATAAAGGGCTTCAGCGACAGCGAGCTTAAGGAAGTCTTAGACGAGCTTTACCTGGACGATGTGGCGGATATTGTTGATGAAATGCCCGCTAACGTGGTAAAGCGTATTCTTGCCAACAGCACCCCGGAAAAACGCCGCCAGATAAACGAGATTTTAAAATATCCCGAGGACAGCGCGGGAAGCCTTATGACAATCGAGTATATAAGCCTGCGGCTTAAAATGACGGTAAAAGAGGCGATAAAGCGCATAAAGCGTACAATTTCCGATAAGGAAACCATCTACACCTGTTATGTTACGGACGATAACAGAAAGCTGCTTGGATATGTTTCGGTAAAAAATCTGCTTATTGCGGATTTGGACGAAAAAATCAGCGATATAATGGACACCATTCCCGTCTGGGTGCACACCCATGACGACAAGGAGGACGTGGCGAAAAAGATGAGCAAATACGACTTCGCCACCATGGCAGTCGTGGACGATGAAATGCGCCTTGTGGGAATTATCACCTTTGACGACGCTATAGACGTTATGCAGGAGGAAACCACCGAGGACTTAGAGCGAATGGCGGCTATTGCGCCGACGGAGGACGGATATTTTAAAACGCCGGATATAATTCATGCCAAAAACAGAATTGTATGGCTTTTGATACTAATGCTTTCCGCGGCAATAACCGGCTCGATTTTGGCAAAATACGAAGCGGCGTTTTCCGCAGTACCGATTTTGGTATCGTTTATCCCGATGCTGATGGGAACGGGCGGAAACTGCGGCGCGCAAAGCTCCACCATGATTATACGGGGAATGGCGGTTGACGATATAAAGCTGTCGGACTTTTTCAAGGTTTTGTGGACGGAGCTTAGAGTTTCTTTAATGCTGAGCATTGCTCTTGCGGTGGTAAACGGAGCCAGAATTGTGCTGATGTACAAGGATACACGCCTTGCGGCAGTGATTTCCCTGGCAATTGTGTTGATTGTAATAATGTCGCAGGTAATAGGCTGTACACTGCCCATGCTGGCAAAGCGTTTAAAGCTCGACCCGGCAGTAATGGCGTCGCCGCTGATCACAACCATAGTGGACGCAGGCTCGATTATGATTTATTTCACCATAGCAACAAAATTTTTCGCAATATAGAAGGGGCCAAAGCCCCTTCTATTCCCGTATATATACTCCCTGTTCCTCGATATAATCGAGAATTTCCTGAACCGCTTCCTCGGGCCAGAACTCGGAAAGCTTATCGTTCTCTTCCTTGTGGGGAGTCTTTTTTTCTTTTTCGTCCATGAATACCGCCTCCAATGCCGTTATTTGCATATTATATCATACTTTTTTTCAAAATACAAGTTTTTGACGATATTCTTTGAATAAATCAGAGTAATCATGGCTCTCCGCTCCCGAAGCAGTCGGCCGCATACGGCGATATTATCGGTTAAAGAACATTTTCGGCACTTGTTACGGGTCTGGGATTGCTCATGTCATTCCATACAAAAACCTTTACTTTGTCATATTCCGCATCTACAGAAAACGGAACGGAGCTGCTGCCGTCATAATTATATGTTCCCACATATGTGCATATGTCATTGTTGTAGCATACAAGCATGATAAGGCAATTATCGGGAAGATTGCGTGGTGTGACGGTAAAGGTATTGCCGTTTTGTGTTGTAGCTGTGTTGGGCAGAAAATGTATGGTTGCGCGGGTAAGAGAACTATTTGATGAGCCAATAGAAATGCTTTGCCATTGCTCTTTATTACCGTTGTAATATACGTCGGTCAAGCTTGAACAATTATCGAATGCGCTTCTGCCAATAGAAGTAACACCGTTTTCGATAATGACGCTTTTAACGTTCGATGCGGACCATGGGGAATCAAAAAAATGACTCATATATCCCGTACCGCTTATGGTGAGGGTGCCGTTGTCATCCAGTACCCAGGTGATGTTCGCACCACAGGTGCCGCTTTCTTGTGCTCCGGCGGTGATATTCGTTGCCGAAAACAGGCATATCAAGGCGCAGAGCGTAAACATTAAACCTAAAATTTTTTTCTTCATAGAAAAAACTTCCTTAAAAAATTTAGTAAATTAAAAAAGTGCGCCAACCGGAGTTAAATGATTATAAGGAAGTTATAAGAAATGGCGATACAATGGGGTATTGAGCGTTGTATCGCCGCATTGTTTATCAAATAAAAATATTTAGATTGCCAATTCCTGTGTATGCTGCGATATATCTATAATTCCTACCGCGGTATAGTAAATGTCAATCTGCTGTACTCTCTGACCGCTTGACGTATCTACTGCATGGACTTTGATTTTGTCAATTAAATCATTTACCACTCTTGCCGATAATTCTTTGATTTCGGTATACTGACGGACAATGCTCAGAAAATACTCCACATTATCAACCTGTGCGGTTTTTTGATTTAATTCCATTTCGAGTACTTCGGTATCTGATATGAGCTGTTTTTGTTCTTGCTCATAATCGGCAGACAGCTTTGCAAACCGTTCATCACTTAACTTTCCGCTAATGTTGTCCTCGTAAATCCTTTTGAATATTCCGTCAAGCTCTGAAATACGCTTTTTGTTAGCTTCAAGCTTTTTTCTGCGTGAAGCGATTTCCGTTTTCTTGTCTTTGGCAGATTTATCTACAAGGCTTTTTACAAAGTCGCTCTCAAAGGATTGCAGATATGCAAGCATTGTCTGAATTTGCGTGAGAACAATATCATATAAAACACTTTCTCTGATATAGTGTACCGTGCAGCTACCCGTGTTTCCCTTGTAATTGGAACAGAGGAAATAGTCATGATCCTCTTTATGGGATTTAGAAGTACAGTAATACAGCTTTGCACCGCAGTCTGCGCATTCCAAGAGCCCGGCAAAAATACTTTTCTTTCCCGACTTTGTGTAACGGCGTTTATTCTTGCGTAATTCCTGTACCTTTTCCCATACCGAGATTTCAATAATGGGTGGATGGGTGTTCTTGAATATCAGCCAATTTTCTTTGGGTTGTTGTACTTTCTTGTGAGTTTTGTAGTTTTTCGTGGCAGTCCGAAAGTTTACGGTGTGTCCTATGTAGGTCATATTTTCAAGTATTCTTGAGATACTTTGGTTACACCACACATTGCTCATATCGCCACTTACCCTGCAAGGCATTCCGTGTTCTCTGAAATATACCATCGGTGTTGAAATGCCCTCTGCGGTTAGTTGTTTTGCTATTTTGCCCGGACCTTTTCCGCACATACATAATTCAAAGATATATTTCACAACCTTTGCGGCTTCCTCGTCAATGATAATCTCTTTGGGATTGTCGGGATTCGCTTTGTAGCCGTAAGGGATAACCGAGCCTAAACGCTGTCCCGATTCGCCTTTTGCTTTGAACACAGCCTGAATCTTCTTGCTTGCATTTTTGGCATACCATTCATTAAAAATATTAGTGAACGGAGCAAACTCATTGCTTTCGCTGTCATCTGTATCAACATTGTCATTGATTGCGATAAATCTCACATTCACTGACGGCAGATACATTTCGGTGTAATAACCAACCATAATATGATTTCTGCCGAAGCGTGATAAATCCTTAACAACAATTGCCGACACATTCCCATTTTTAATCTCTGCAAGCATTTCCTTAAATCCGTTACGCTCAAAGGTTGTTCCACTTACCCCGTCATCGACATAAAACTTATACGGGATTAAGTGATGGTCTTTTGCATATTTTTCAAGAATTGTTTTTTGATTTGTTATACTGTTGCTTTCGCCCTCTCGTCCGTCATCTTGCGATAATCGGCAGTATAGGGCTGTTATTTTATAATCATTTGACTGCCTTTTCATAAATTATCTCCTTTCCGACAGCCGGATATGATAAATACTACAATAATATTGTATCATATCCAACTGTCAAAGTCAATGTTTATATTATCGTGTAATAAGGCTTTTTAGCTTGCTATAAATATCGTCTTGAGCCTTATCATTGAAGTGAGCATATACCATATATGTTGTAGTGCCGATTTTTACTTTAAAGTTAAGGTTATCGTATTTTTTTAATTCGTCTCCGGTTTTGATAAAGGTCTTTGATTTAACCATCGCCCCACCTCCTCGTTTTAAGTATTCGTTATTGCTGCCGTTTATAAGACATTTAAAGCACAGGTACATTGTAGCTTTTGTGTACGTAGTATTTAGATGTTGGAGTTTATATCTTCTTTCAGCCACTTATAAATTGTTGCCAAATGGTTATTATCTGACACTGCTCATTCTCCTTTGGGATTGTATTTGTGAGTTGATAATTCAATTAAATCACAAAAAGCTTGATTTGTAAAGAACTTTGAGGTATAATATAACTAACAGAAAAAATAAAAAATACAATTCACATAAAAAGGGGGATTTTACTTGAAAAAACACATTGATATGCCGAATATACCGCATATGGATAATGCCGTCATGGCTGTAAACGTAGATTTCAAGAAGAAAAAAGAGCATATTATAATCGGAGAATTTGAAGATGTAAACCATTATATCCGCACAGGTCAAAAATTTGAAATTATTTTCGACCAAACCAGACCCATAGCCTCTTTCTTTCTTGATATATCGCCTGACGCGGAATTTTTTTCAACGGTTAAAGCAATTTTATGCAGTAATTTATATAAAAGAGACTGTGCGAATATAATTGAAAATCTGTATGCTGAAGAAAACCCTTTGATAAAGTTTACTGCTATAAATTTATGGCAGGAATATATGCGGGAAATGGAGTGTCCCAAAAAGGATGCTAACGGTTTTGTAGATCGGATAGAGGAAATTACATTGCCCTTTAGGTATAATTTAATGGATGCTGTTTTAAAATGGCAAAGAATAAGTCCGCTTAATCCTCTCTGTGATATGCCGTATGAATATTTTAAATATCCGCTGCAGACACTCTTTATTGCTGATACGGCAAAAACAAAGGAATACGCGCTGTCAAATAACACAATTCTTCCGCTTATACTGTATTATCTGAAAATAATATATGAAAATAAAAAATATTTTGGCTACTGCAAGGTATGCGGCAGGCTGTTCCTTGCTCCCGATGTGAACAAGACGGTAATCTGTTCGGACAAGTGCAGGAAGAAACAGCAAAAAATCAACAAGCAGAAATATGATGACGCAACTCGTGATGTGGATTATGAGCGCGCATACCGCAATGAAAAGATGTATTGGTACAACAGAATACAAAAAGCAAAGAAGCATAATCTTGATGAGGCATCTCTTACTGAAATAACGAAAGCCTATGATGAATTTAAGCGTGCTGCAAATAAGAAGAAAAGGCAGGTCAAGGAAGGCTTGCTCAACGTTACCGCATTTGCCGTCTGGTACCTCGATAAGCGGTGCGAAATTGATGATTTGATGCAGAAATACGGATTTGATAAAAGAGGGAAAGAATGATATATGAGCAAAATACAATTAAAGGGAGATAAAAATGTGGCAATACATAAAAATTTCGCGCAGTATTGATGATGATCATATTATTGAGCTTGCCTTAGATATTATTGGAAATATCAAATACAGAAATCCCATAAATCTTAGTGAGCATGCAAGTGAGCTTTGGAAGAAAAACATATCCTTGAAAGGAAGCCGCTGATAAAGACGGTGAATGGATTGTTAATAAAGGCGATTAGTCAGCAATGATTGGTCGCTTTTTTAATACAAATAATATTCCTAACTCCTAATATACAAGGAGTATTAAAAGGGTAAATAATACGCGCATAACAGCCATTTAATACGCGCAAAGAAAAATTTTGGGAGTATTAAATGTGCGATTTAGGAGTATTAAAAATATAAATAATACGCGTAAAATTCACAAGCGATAGGAAAGGAATATGAAAAAATGAGACATTATCTGCTGGTTGACAATATACTGGATTTTGTTAATGAGTTCGGTTTGGTTCACGAGGATTAGGTGACAGCGTTCTATAAAAAAGAGTTTAAAGAGGAGGACGGCATGGAACTTGGACGATTGGAGGAACAATTTATTGTCAATACATTAAGCGAAATCCAAAGGCTCATCTAATCAGCAGAAAAAAAGATAGACAAGCTTATGAGGTATCGTATGAAGCGTATAAGACTCTCAGAACGATGGGTATGAGATAAAAGACAATTACATATGCAGTGGTTCATTCGTCGAAAATTACGTTGACACTGATACCAGATAATGACAATTATTTGATTCACAAGATTCAAAATGCTGTTGCAGATGCGTTAGCAACAACAGATTGCGGATGTGAAACTTTTATAAAAATAGAGTCATATATATCTGGTGATGTGCCGAGCGGATGCTATGTGGCAGTCAATGCCGACATGGATAAAAGTACATTAAAAGGCATAAAAAAATGAGTCAAAAAAATCCGTTAAAAAATAGGACAAAAAGGCAAAAAAAACTATAGGGTTTTTTCCATTGAGGCCCCGAAGGCAAAAAAACACTAAAGCGAATGTGCGAAATTTGGCATATCTATGCGGTTTGTCGGGGGTTGAAAAACAAAAAAATTATACAAGGATTTGAATACGAGTATAAAAAGGCCGTTTTCAGAAACATATTAAAAAAAGGACATTTAAGGTGATATAAAAATGGAAAGACATATGTGGAAAAGTACACAAAAGACACCGTAGCTTATGACCGATTATCCGTCAGCAGAAACATCTATGCATAACCAAATGGATATGCTGATTAAAAAGGGCTATGTAAAGAAGAAAACAGGTAGTGAGAAATAAGCCGAACAGTAACCGAACAAATAAGAATACAGAAGGACTTAAAGAACAAGAAATATATCAAGAAACAGAATACGATATGCAAGACGCTCCTTCGGATAAAAATACTCTGATTCATACCGGATAAAGTATTTTTATCTTATAAAACTCGGTTTGGAAGCGTTAAGGTCGCTCTTTGCTGATAGCTATGGAGATGAATGTTAAAAGAGCTGCCTGTAGATGGGAGGCCGGATATGAGTGATACATACAATAATTTATCTGTCCCCCAAAACACCATAGAAGCCTTTTTGAGATTATATAATATAAATTATTGAGAAAATAATAATAAAAAAAATAAATAATAAAAAATAATCATTAAAATAAATAATTTTTATTATATATTTATTTTTAAAAATTAAATCCCGAAGAAGTGTGTGAAATGGAAAGAGAAAAGCGAAGTATACAGAGGCTCAGAAAAGATGGGTAAATGTTGGCGTAATATATTGGGTGATTATGTCTATGGTATCGTTTCTCGCAGAAGGCATCTTGGGTATGATGCATGACCGGTTATTTGAGTTTTTTTCAGATATAGCGAGATATTTTGTTATATAGGCAAAAATGCAATAAAAAAACATTTAACTCTTGACAAATAGATGTTTTTGTGGTATTATAATCCCGAATTTGACAGTTTAAAAATCAAAAAAGCCCTACAAATGGCTGTATGATCGCATTTGCCGGGCTTTTGCTATGTCATGATTTTGTAGTATGTGTTTTTTCTTTGTAGCTGCATAAAAACCATCGTATTTTTCCTCATTTAATATTTTTTCTTCATTAAGACTGTAGATCTTCTTTTCAGCAACTTCTCCGTCATCTGTAACAGTTTTACGGCAGATAAAGCGTTTGTAATCGCTCTGACGATATTTTTCACGCAACTTTTCATCACCCCTCTATATTATATCACAAACCACCACAAACCACCACAAACTACAATACTAAATTCAAAATTTGACAACAAAAAAACGCCGAAAATGGCGTTGTTATCACATTATTTTATGGTTGTTTTGCTGTGCGAGCTTCAAAAAGTGTCAAATTCCCGACTGTCGAAAAAGTCCAGCATACGTTTTTTAAACTTTACATAATTGTCGAATTATGCTATAATGATATCAAAAAATCGGTACTTAGGAATAATAATTATAATGGCTAAAAAATAGTTCTTTCATTTAAAATAATCGAATAATTTTTTTAGATATATAAGGCTATATTTTATACTGATTAGGAGGATGGAAATGTCGCAGCAAGTAATAGATTTTATAAATCAGAATTGGGACGGGTGCGTGCGAAACAATATGAAAGACGAGGGTACTTTGATAGGAATGCCGTATTCGTATACCATACCGGCTATTGGCCATTTTGAAGAAATGTATTATTGGGATACATATTTTACAAATTTGGGCTTATTGATAGGCGGCAGACCTCAATTAGCAAAAAATAACGTTGATAATATGCTGTATCTTGTTAATAGATATGGATTTATGCCGAATGGTAACAGAAAATGCTTCCTAAATCAATCGCAGCCACCGTTTTTGAGTGAAATGGTTAGAGATATATATGAATATTATAAGGATCCGGTATGGTTGTTAAGCGCTTACGGCGTTTTGAAAACGGAATATGAGTTTTGGCAGACAAGGAGATCCTTTGATATCGGATTAAATCACTATGGCGGTAATGCTGAAACGGAAAAAACTTGTACAGAGATGGCCGATTACTTTAAAAGCAGGGTTAAGATAGAAGTAAAACTTGATAATATTTCTTTGGGAAAGCATTGCCGTGCTTTGTGTGAAAGTGGATGGGATATGAATCCGAGGTTTGGGCTTGAATGCGATAAATATGCGCCCGTTGATTTAAATTCATTATTATTTATGTTAGAAAAGAATATGTCGTATTTTGCAAATGAGCTTAATATTGACGAGTCCGACTTATGGGAGCAACGCGCTCAAACAAGAAAGACCTTAATGTTAAGCAGAATGAATAACGGCGGCGGAATACTTTTGGATTATATGATTGAAAGAGATTCCTTAAGTGAAATTTTATCGGCGGCTTCTTTTTTTCCGTTGTATGCAGAGCTTGCTACCAATGAGGGTGCTAAAGCAATGGTTGAAAATCTCAGTCGGCTTGAGGAAGATTATGGAATATTAACATGTGAAAAAAATAATGCAGAGGGTATTTATCAATGGGATTATCCAAATGGCTGGGCTTGTTTGCAATATATTGTCGTAAAGGGATTGGATAATTATGGATTTGAGGCAGAGGCAAACAGAATCGCTCAAAAATATATAGCACTTGTTGATAAAGTATTTGATGAAACAGGCAAGCTGTGGGAAAAGTACAATGTAGTAACCGGCAGTTTGGATGTGAATAATGAGTATAAACAGCCTGCTATGTTGGGTTGGAGTGCGGGCGTATATATGTCTATGTATAAATATCTTGAAAAAAGCAATTTGTATTGAATTATGCTGTAATAATATTATAAACAAATTCCGACCGGAAGTTCGTACTGCTCGGAAAAAAGCTGCGAATTTATTGAGAAGTACGGCAACGGTGAATATACGGTTCTGCTGTGCCATGAAAAATAATGCGCAAGGATTTATGTGTAGTAGAGCAAAAATGATGGAATAACAAGAATTTCAGCGCTTTGAAAACATACTGACAGCAAGCCGTCGGTGCGACTGTTTTTGCTCATCAATATCAAATCAGTTCTTGTATAATCAAAATTACCATCCTCTAAAAAGCATATGTTTTTTAAACTTTACTTTCAAATATCGTTGTGTTATAATATTTATAGAATAAAGGAGTTTTTATTCTGACAATTAGAGCTCAATTGTGGATTTGTGAGAGAGGAGAATTAAAACATGAAAATGAAAAGGACAAAAGTATTTGTAACCATAGTTACCATAATTTGTATGGCTGTGACGATGTTTCCGGCGTATACTTTTGCAGAAGAAGCAACTGCAGAAAATGTAATCGAAATCGGAACAGCGGCACAACTGCAGGATGAAGCAAAAAAAGCTTACAACAACAGTGTGCCTAAAGGTACAACATACAAACTGACAGCGGATATTGATTTTAGCGGGTTTTCGTATGAGTGGAAAACGATTGCCGTTCCTTTTGGAACAAAGGCAAATCCGTTTTGCGGAACATTCGACGGAAACGGACATGTAATTAAAAATTTAACGGTTGGCGACAGTGACTATGGTCCGGTTGGTTTATTCGGCGGATTAGGCGACGGTGCTGTAATAAAAAATCTCGGAATGGAAAATACAACCGTTAAAAACAAGCCAGGTAATATGGCGGCAGTTGTTGCCGGATGCGTTTCCGGAAATGTAACAATAACCGATTGCTATATCAGAGATACTTCTTATGACATAGTGACCGGTGGCGGTGAGCAGGTTGCCGGATTCGTTGGCGCAGTAAATGACGGAGCAACACTTAATATTACAAATTGTTATGTAACAGGAACAAAGAGTGCAATAAACAACTGTATGCTTCGTGGTGAGATGTTTGCGTGGGGCGACAATAAAACCGAAACAATTACGCTTACAAGCTGCTATACCGATACAAATCAGTTAGCACCTAAGCTCAGTACAACTTCCACAACTGTGACAAACTGTTATGCAAACTCCGAAGGGCTTTATAAAAGTTGGAATATCTACGGCACGGAAAAATGGCTTGGAACAGCGGTTGCGGCAAGCGAGTTGAAATTAAAAGCGACTGCACTGGGAACCGGCTTTAAAGGAAATCCCAGCAGCTCGGTAAACGGCGGATATCCTTTGTTGGCATGGGAACCTACTGAGAGCAACGTAAAGAACCCCACGATTATTTCAACAAAGGAAGAGCTTGCGGCAATTTCTAAGCTGGGAAGCACTGAGGGACAGTATTTTAAGCTTGCAAATGACATTGATTTGGAAGGTGCTGTCTGGACTGATATTATCGGAACGGAGGACAACAAGTTCGCGGGTGTGTTTGATGGCTGCGGGCATGTAATCAAGAATTTTAAAATTATTATTAAGTCCTCCAGCTCCAAATACAATGGTCTGTTTGGTTATGTGGGACAAAGTGCACATATTCTGAATCTTGGTGTTGAAGATGTAACCGGGGAACTTGCAGCAGGTAGATACGGTGACAGCTTCGGCGGTATTGCGGGTGTTGTTACAGATCGTGCAGGAATAACAGGCTGTTATGTAAAGAATGTAACTACAATTAAGACTACGCAATGGAATGACGGTGAAATAGGATTTGCCGGAGGAATGGTAGGCCGCATAAGCACAGAGGCTACAGCGGTTGAAATCAGAGACTGTTATTCCAGAGGATTCAGTGCAGCAAGCGGCTCGGTAAATTGGCGAGCAGGACTGATCGGATTAATTGACTGCAATGGGGTAATAATAGAAAATTGTTATTCGGATACTACTCTTACAGCTATTGTTAATAATAAAACAGGTACTGTAAATAATTCGTATTGTATGGATAGTATCAAGAGGGAGGAAGCGAATTCGTCCGGTACAGTTGTAGACGAGGATACATTAAAAAACAGCGTTGATTCACTGGGGAGCAAAAAGTTTGTATCAGGAGATGACGGCTATCCGGTGCTTAAATGGACAAAAAGCCCCGGTATGTATATCAATCTTGTGCAAAACGGCAGCATAACAAATGAGAAGTATATTTTTGATAATGCGGAGGCTAAAATAATTGACGGAAGAAATATCGAAAGCGATAAGCAGGCTCATAAGCAGCAAACGCCGTATTGCAACAGAAACTCAAAGGTAATAAAGGCAAAAAAAATCACAGTTCCCGTTACGCTGGAGCAAGGCAAATATTACAGGATTGCATTTTCAGGTTTAGCTGATTTGCCGGATCATCTCGGTAATACAGATTTTAGTTTTAAAATAGGTGATGATAATATTTATGACCGTCTGGCAGATAAAAACTTATATTACTATTCATGGCAGGAAAAATCTGTTGTATATACTCCTGAAGTAGGCGGCACATATAACCTATTTATTAGCTGCGGTGAAAATATGTATGTTGATGATATAACAGTTGAGGTGCTTGATGGTAAGTTGGAATCATCAATTGCAGCAGACAAACTTACACTGAAATATCTGGCAGTTGACGTAGTTGACAATGACATATATCTTGAACCAAAAACAGCAGA
>JAQXZB010000011.1 GCA_029226975.1 Clostridiales bacterium
TAGGTTTCCCCAAAGGCGTGTTAAATATTATTTCAGGTCCTGCAAATGAAGTGGCAAAAACACTGAACGAAAGCAAAATACCAAGACTTATAAGCCTTATAGGCTCGTATGAAACAGGTCTTAAGCTTTTGGAGCAAAGCTCAACCTCCCTTAAAAAGTATTCTTTGGAGCTTGGCGGAAATGCCCCGGTAGTAGTTATGCCCGATGCTGATTTGGATGAGGTTGCGGCAAATATAGTGGCAAAAAAGGTAGGCTTTGCAGGTCAAACCTGTGTAAACTATAACAGAATATATATTCATTCTTCGATTTATGAAGAGCTTAGCAAAAGAATCGCAAAAGAGCTTGGAAAGGTTAAGCTTGGCAGGTGGAAGGATGAAGGTTATATAATGGGCCCTGTTATAGACAATAAAGCAAGGGACAGAATGCTTGATTTGATAAAGGACGCAACGGATAACGGTGCAGCTTTGGTTATGGGCGGAGAAATACCGAAGGAATTTGAAAAGGGTGCATATATAACTCCGGCACTGTTAAAAGATGTAAATGATGAAATGAGAGTATCAAAAGAAGAGATTTTCGGACCAATTATTCCGATACAGCCTTTTGAAACACTTGATGAAGCAATAGAGAAAGCAAATAACACTATTTTCGGACTGTCCGCATATTTCTTCGGTCACAATTCAAAAGAAATGAGTAAGTTTTTTGAAAATGTTACCGCCGGTGAATTCTTTGTAAACGGCGGCGGCGGTACGGAATTTTCACCTCACAGTGGTGCAAAGCAATCCGGAATAGGCTGCGATAAATCCAAATGGTCGTTGGAAGAATACTATGACATAAAGTTCGTGTCGATGATTCCCTAAGGTGAAGTTTGGAAAAAGATAATCGTCGCTTCTTACCGTCATTCGGGACTTGAAGTACACTCGTACGTCTGCGCCCCTCATAACGGCAATCTGCTTGATTCTCTTTTCCCAAACGCATTGGTGAAAGGTTTTGTGAAAGGATTTTATATGAAAAAATATGATATTATAGGAATAGGAAATCCCGGTCAGGATATGGTTGTTGAGCTTGAAAAAATTCCTTATGAGGAAGTCAGCAGCAAAATGTACGATTGCAGCTTTCAAGGCGGCGGCTGGGTTGCAACAGCTTTATGTGCCGCAGGCAATTTGGGCGCAAATGTATCAATGTTAGGAGTTATCGGAGATGACATTTTCGGAAAAATGATTGTTGAGGATTTAAAGTACAACAACGTGGATACCGAACACTTGATTGTCGCAGACGAAAAAAGAAGTAATTTCTGTATTTGCATAACCGAACGTGCAACAAAATCAAAGCATATTATCAGTCGCGGCGGAGAGCTTCGGGAAGTTGAAACAGATGATATTGACGAGGATTATATTAAGTCAGCAAAGATGATTCATGTAGGTTTTGTAAACGATGCGGTCAGAAAAGCAGCGGATATTATACATAAAAATGATGGAAAAGTCAGCGTTGACGCTGCGTATTATAAACCATATGTTTATGAAAACTACGATATCTTTGACATATTTATCGGTTCGGAATACTATTTTAACGGCGTATGTGAGGAGCTTGGATTAAAATTAGCAGAATTAATGACTGATGATGAAAAATATAGGGTTATGAAGTATATTCAGTCTAAAGGACCTGAAATTGTAATATTTACTTTCGGCGAATACGGCTCAATGGGAATATATGGTGACAAAACATTTAAACAGCCTGCCATGAAAGCCGAAATTAAGGATACCACCGGTGCTGGAGATGTATTTCATGGTGCGTTTGATGTTGCTTATATAAACGGATTTTCCGTCCCCGAGGCAGCACGTTTTGCAACAGGAGTTTCCACGATTAAGTGCACACAGATGGGCGGAAGAGCCGGTATTTCCGATAAAGAAACGCTTGAAGTATTTCTTGAAACAGGAAAAATAGATAAGGAAAAAATTAATAAGCGTGTAGAAAAGTATTTGCACGGTTTAATATAAGGAGTGTATCAATATATGAGATATGGATTAAAAGAAATTCTTGATATAGCTGAAAAGGGTAATTTTGCTATACCGGCTTTTAATGTTTATAACTTAGAAACTCTAATGGGAGTTGTAAATGCAGCTAAAAAAACAAATGCACCGATAATTATTCAAATGTACAGTCGTCTTTTTGACACTGATACAGGAAGGTTTATGGCACCTGTAATAAAAGAAATGATGAATAATTTAAAAACTCCGGTTGCTTTTCATTTAGATCATGGAGTTGGAGTTGAGGAAATAATGCGAGCTATCCGTTTGGGAACAACGGGAGTAATGCTTGATGTATCAACTCTTCCGTTTGAGAAAAATATAAAAGCTACGAAGGATGCTGTTTTGCTTGCAAAGGAAGCAGGTGTTGGGTTTGAAGGTGAGCTGGGGCATATTGGTTCAACCAAGGATGAGAAATGGGCGGATTATACAGAGGCTGTGGATGCTGTAAAATACGTGAACGAAACAGGCATAGATGCACTTGCGATTATGGTTGGCACAGCTCACGGAAAGTATGCAAAAGCACCCGAGCTTGCGATAGGAAGAATCAAAGAAATTCACAATAACACAAAGGCTCATCTTGTATTGCATGGAGGTTCCGGTGTGCCGGACAATCAGATTAAAGCCGCAATTGATGCCGGAATAAGAAAAATCAATTTTGGTACCGATGTATGTTGTTCATTTATCGAGGGTTATAAAAAACTCGACCCGTACTCAGCTCCGCTTGATGTTGTTATGTCGAAAGCAGCGGAGTATGTAGAAAACTTTGCAACAGAAAAAATACAACTGCTTGGTGCGGACAAAATCTAAGAGGTGTGATTATAATCGCCAATGACAATAAATTTATATGTGCGGAGTGCTAAACCTTAAAACGAGATTTGACATTTGCAGTATAATGCACGAATATTACGCCGAAAACATATCAATTGATAGGTATGCAAAAATCAGTTCCGGCAGGTTTGGCCAGGTTTTTACAGATAAATTCAGCAGTTTTATGCTATAAACAAGCAGTTTTGTATATGTTTTTTTATATAATTTATGCTATAATGATCTCAGTAAATAATAAAAGGAGGACTTTTACATGATTTATAAAACTTATTTACTCAATTCTTTAAATACCGTTTTTTACGATTCGGATATCAAGGAGGATAGTCTTCAGTATACACAAATACTGTGCAATGAAGCATTTGCATTCCAGTTGGCAATTAGGGTTGACTCATCTCTCGATGAGGAGTTGAAGGACTGTGTGGAACTCAGTGCCGAAATAGAATCTGATCTTTCCGATAAGATCGCTGTCTACACTATTGAAAATGTTCCCGCAATGCGTATCGGTATCGGTATAAGTGATGACTGGTTTTTAAGAAAAGACCCCGGACTGTATCCCGATTGTCTCAAACAGCGCAAAAATAATTACTTTACTGCACCCACCCGATTTTGGAAAAGCCTTTTAATTAACGTAAATGAAGAGTTGGAGGAAATACCTCCCGGTAAGCATACAATCAAAATTAAGCTTTTTGAGCGCGAAAATACACAGCTTGTTGCGGAAAAATCCATACTGCTTGATGTTCTGCCGGCTCATCTGCCCAAGCAAACAATCATTACGACAAACTGGATGCACTATGACTGTATAGCGCACTTTTCCAAAACAAAACCATTTTCCGAATCTTTTTTCAAAACAGCCGAAAAATACATACGTATGGCAGCCAAAAACGGTCAAAATATGTTGCTTCTCCCTGCTTTTACACCTCCGCTTAATACTCCCATAGGCGAAGAACGCGCAACCGCACAACTCGTATACGCTGAAAGAAACGTAGGGAAATATACCTTTGATTTTTCTCTGATGAAAAGATTTATTGACCTGTGCCTTAAGAATGGGATAGAGTATTTTGAGCACAGCCATTTATTTACCCAGTGGGGTGCCGAACATGCGCCGAAAATTATCGTACGCGAAAACGGTAAAAACCGTAAATTGTTCGGATGGCACACCGATGCTGCATCTGAGGAGTACAAAGATTTCCTACACTCATATAGTGTCAGGGCAATTCAGAATTATCTGCTCTTTCAAAAATGCTCCTTCGGCGGTTGTTAATTGCATTTGAATGTTATCATACCAACAATCATTATATAAAGGCATCTTCCAAAATTGCATTTTGAATAGATTACCGGCATTTTTATCATCAGTTTCGTTTTCTCCTGCCGAGTCATTGCGATTACCAAGTTTAGAAAGG
>JAQXZB010000012.1 GCA_029226975.1 Clostridiales bacterium
TATATGATATTATATATACTAAAAAAATAAAGGAGATGTCTTTGATGGGCTATAAAGAAACCTACGAGCTTTGGCTCGCAAGCGATGTGCTTTCCGCTGAGGACAAGGCAGAGCTTAAGTCAATCGCAAACGATGAGAAGGAAATTGAAGAACGCTTTTACCGTGAGCTTGAGTTCGGCACCGCCGGAATGAGAGGCATTATCGGTATCGGCACAAACCGTATTAACATATACAATGTACGCCGCGCAAGCCAGGGCGTTGCAAAATATGTGACCTCGGCAGGTGAGGACGCTATGAAGGCAGGCGTGCTTATCGGCTATGATACAAGAAATTATTCAAAGATTTTCGCTGTTGAAACCGCAAAGGTACTCGCTGCGGCGGGTATCCATGTTTACATTTTCCCGATTGTTCACTCCGTTCCGGAGGTTTCCTTCGGAATAAGAGAGCTGGGCTGTGCCGCGGGCGTTATGATTACCGCCAGCCACAACCCCAAGCAGTACAATGGCTACAAGGTATACGGTCCCGACGGCGGACAGCTTCCCCCGGCAGCGGCGGATGTTGTTGTTGAGGCAATAAACAGCTATGACGTATTTAAGGATGTTAAATTCATCACCCTTGACGCGGCGGCTGAGAATGATCTGCTGACGGTTTTGGGTCCCGACCTTGACAACAAGTTCATAGAAACCGTTATGACACAGCAGCAAAATCCGGAGGTTATCCCGGAGGTTGCCGATGATTTTAAGGTTATTTACACACCCTTCCACGGCACAGGCTCCCGTCCCATTAAGGCGGTTTTAAGGCGAATAGGCGTTAAAAACCTGATGGTAGTAAAGGAGCAGGACACCGAGGACGGAAACTTCCCCACCGTTAAGTCCCCGAACCCCGAGGACAAGGAGGGCTTTGAAATTGCCATAGACATGGCAAAGAAAAACGATGTTGACTTCATTGTCGGCACAGACCCCGACTGTGACAGAGTGGGCATAATTGTCCGCGATGCCGAGGGTATTTACAGACCTCTTACCGGAAACCAGACGGGCGCGCTTTTGGTTGATTACATTCTGCGCTCCAAGCAGGAAAAGGGAACCTTGCCCGAAAACGGCGTTGTTATAAAGACAATCGTTACAACGGAGCTTGCGGCGGCTATTGCTCAAAGCTACGGCATGGAGATTATGAACGTGCTTACCGGCTTTAAGTACATAGGCGAGAAGATGACCGAGTTTGCCGAAACCGGCAGCCATACATATCTTATCGGCTTTGAGGAGAGCTACGGTTATCTTGTGGGCAATCATGCAAGGGATAAGGACGGCGTTGTTGCGACAATGCTTATAGTCGAGATGGCGGCTTATTACAGAAAGCTCGGCAAGTCCCTTTATGAAGCGCTTCAGGATATTTACAAGAAGTACGGCTACTATGCTGAAAGAACCGTTTCCTTTACAATGCCCGGCAAGGACGGCATGGAAAAGATGGCGGCGCTTTTAAAGGATTTGAGAGAAAATCCCCCCACAAAGATGGCAGGTCTGGATATTTCGCTCTACACCGACTATCAGTCGCAGACCATAAAGGATACAAAGGGCGGCGTATCGCCACTGACAGGACTGCCCAAGTCGAATGTATTAAAATACAATCTTGCCGATGACAAGACCTATTTCATAGTAAGACCCTCAGGCACCGAGCCTAAGGTAAAGCTATATATGGGTACCTTTGCAGACTCCTTTGAGTCAGCGGAAGCAATCATTGACAAAGTAAACGCGGACTTCAAAAATCAATATGAATTAAACTAAATCCAAAAGAAAGAGGCTGTTCAACAGCCTCTCAGCGTGTAGACAAACCTGGCTACACGCTGGCAGACTGCGAGAAATTGAGTTAGATTTTGCGAAAATGAACTCGTAGGCGTACGAGGGTACGGTAGAGTTTATTTTCGCAAAAAGTGCATACCAAAGGCATTCCTCGATGGAATGCCTTTGGTAATATTAAGAGATTATATTTTTGTTTTTGATTTAAAATCC
>JAQXZB010000013.1 GCA_029226975.1 Clostridiales bacterium
GCAGAATGTTATGGAAATAACGGCAAAAGAAATGTCAAAAGCAGAATATCTTAAGGAAACCGGGAAAAAATATATTGCCAAGGATAAAAAAGATGTACTGATGAATATGATAGGCGGCATTGAAGAAGGTGCCGGGATGGCATATATATTAGCCTCAGTAGATCATGATAGGTTTGAATATCCGCTATTCACAGAGGATACCAGTATTTTATCCAATGACAGCGGAAAAGATCCTTACATGATATATATGAATCTTTCATATAATGTCAAATCGCCCGTATCAGCTTTTGAGATACTGCCGCTCAAAAAGAGTATTGTGGTTAACAGAAGGGCATGGGTTGGCTCCAAGGGAGGACGCGGACGCAGTAAATATTCTGATGAATATGATGAGGATGAAGATGATCCTGACAGGATAGTTTATTTGGGAAAGACAAGCAGTGAAGTTTATCATGAAGACCCAAATTGTCATTATCTAAGCAACAAACTATCTGTTACATATGCTTCAAAAATCAAAAATCTCAGAAATTCAAACGGAGGAAAATATCATGCCTGTACATCGTGTAAGCCTGGGGCGTCGGGAGCGGTTTATTACTTCGAAAACGGAACTGCTTACCATAGTTCAGAGCATTGCAAGGCGATAACTGCATATTCAAAAAGCGTAAAGCTAAGCGAAATTCACGGAATGAGACCGTGTTCATATTGCGGAAAGCACAAAAAGCAGTAATTAAGTTGGATGAACCATGAATTTTATTATGCAGCCAGTATTATATATTACGTATTTAAAGCAAGGTATATTTTTTTTATTTGCAGCAGTATGTGCGGTCGAAGATATAAAGCACAGAAGCATAAGTCTTAGAATATTTATAGCAGGCGGAGCCATAGGCTTACTGCTTTATATTGTGCAGAATATAGCCCTTAACACCGGTGCAGTGCAGGCTGTATCGGAGCTTTTTAAGGCGTTAATGCCGGGAATGCTGGTTGTGATGATTTCAATCATAACAGGTGGTGCTATAGGGATCGGAGACGGACTGTTTGTATTGATCTGCGGTTTTTACACAGAAGCAAAAATGCTTTATTTGGTATTTGCGGCTGCTTGGTTTTTATGTGCCTTGGTGTCGCTTTTTATGATAACTTTGGATTTTATAGAACATAAAAAGAGTAAAAAACCGCTTCCTTTTATAGCGTTTATGCTTCCTATGTTTATCGTGGTGCAAGTGTTTAATTATATTTAGAGGCATATATATTACGGATAATAAAACCCGGGAAAATTTTAAAAGCTATAAAAACAAAGAGGACAACAAGCAAACTGAGGAAGCTAATCGGAATGGAAGTTGATAATGAAGGGAAAAGGAGCAATACAATCTATAGACAGAAAAACAAGAAGGCTTGATGCCGGCTTTTCAATAGAGGCTGCGGTTGTCATGCCGACAGTAATAATTGCATTGGTAGGCATGATACTTTTTTCATATAAGCTTCATGATATTGTGACTGCTGATTTAGCCGCGAATGAGGCAGCAGAAATATATGGACATATGCTGGATGATTCTGATACTGATACTGCGGAAAGATACGGAACCAAAAGAATGGATGGGCTGTTTTCAGGAAGAAAATACCAGCTTTCTCTTGAAAAGTATAAAGAAGGAAGTGTTGTAAGTATAAGTGGTGAAGAAGGAGTCAGGACATATGAGGATAAAGGATTCTCCCCTCATACATTTATGCGAAAGCTTACTGTTTTAGAGGAGATAGCGGATAATGAACCATAAAATCTGGATGAAAACCGAGAGCAGCGGCAAATATCTTGCAGCAGAGCTAACAGCAGATACAGATGAATTAGAATTAAATATGCTTTGTTCAATTCCGGATGATCGTTTAATAAGACCGGTGGTATCTGTGTCAAAAGGAGCAAGAGTTTTAAGTTACAACATAACAGGCTGTGAGACTTTGAAAGAATATATTCATAGCAGAGCATTTAACAAAGAAATGATTATATCAATGCTTTTGCAGGTTAATAATGCAGTCATGCTTCTTGACAGATTTCTTTTATCAGAGCTTAATCTAATGCTGTGTACAGACCATATTTTTGTTGATAAGTTGGATGGAAGACTGCATTTTTGTGCATATCCCTTAGCAACAGATATTTCCGAATATGAGGAAGCCTTGAAAGCCTTACT
>JAQXZB010000014.1 GCA_029226975.1 Clostridiales bacterium
AACGGAAAAATCTATGAAGCAACAGACGAAGGGGATTTTTACAGAGTTATTGACGACAGCGAAGAAGATTATCTATATTCAAAAGTAAATCCCGCTCCGCTTGACGGTTCAAGCCCCGGCGGTCGTTGGGAGATTATAGAAGCAAAATAAAGTCAACAGGCATTGTGTGAAATTTACACAGTGCTTTTTTAATGCTAAAAATCCAATTGATTGGAGTTCGGAAGGGAGGGTAGAAAGATGGGAAAGAAAAAAAGAAAACCTTGTTAATGAAAAAACGTCCCGGACATGACATTAAACTGTCTTATTTTAGTGAAAGGAGGAATGTGGTATGGACACATCACAAAACAACTCTGCTTCTGAGCAGAATGCTCAAAGTACAGACGCACAAGAGCAGGGTGCGCACACAGAGCCGCATGAAGCGGAAAAGACCTTTACCCAAAAGGATATTGACGCTGCGGTTTTGGCTGCAAAGGAAGAATGGAAGTCGGGACTTAAGGATAAGCTTGAAAAGGCAAAGTCCCAGGGCGAGAAGCTTGCCAAAATGACTGCCGATGAAAGAAAGGCCGAGGAGGACAGAATCGAGAGGGAAAAGTTTGAACGGGAAAAGGCTGAATTTGAAAGAAAAAGCCTAATCTCCGAGCTAAAAAGCCAACTGGCAGATAAAGGTCTGCCTACGGCTTTTGCTCCGATGATTGCCCGCGAGGACGCCCAAAGCTCTAAAAAGGCCTTTGAGATCTTCGAGGAGGAATGGGCAAAGGCTTTAAATGCCGCAGTGGAAAAACGTTTGGGAGGAAAGACCCCGAACATCGGTGCAGCGGCCGCATCGGAAACAGAGAGCGGTTTTTTTGACATTATAAGAAAAAATCAAAGAATATGAGGAGGTATTTAGATGGGATACTTAAAGAATGAACTTGCGGGCTTTGTGCCCAAGGCGCAGGCCAATGACATAATCAAAATGGTAACAAGAGGGTCAAGTATTCTTCGTATGTCAAAGGTGGAAGAAATGACATCGGACACGAAGAAATTCAATGTGCTTGCTCAAGGACCCGGCGCTTACTGGGTTGGCGAGGGTGAGCGGATTTTAACCAGCGGTGCTCAGTGGATTCACCCGGTTATAGAAGCAAAGAAGCTTGCCGTTATTATTCCCATTACAAAGGAGAAGCTTGATGACAGCACAATAGACGTATTTAACGAATTAAAGCCGGAGATTGCGGAGGCATTTTACAGGAGTATAGACAGTGCGTGCCTGTTTGGTACGGATTCGCCCTTTGCAACAAATATCATGAAATCGATAAGCGACAGCGGCATGATTATAACAGACAATGCCAACATTGATATTGCAATGTCGGATACAATGGCACTTATTGAAGAAAACGGCTATGACCCATCGGGCTTCGTGGGACGTATCGGGGTTAAGAATATGTTAAGAAAGCTGCGTGACGCAAACGGTGCGCCGGCATATGTAAACGGTACTTCCGGGGAGGAGCTCTACGGTAAGGCGATTGAGTTTGTGAGAAACGGTGCATGGGATAATTCCTCGGCGGACATTATCACAGGTGAATGGAAATACAGCATTGTCGGTATCCGTTCGGGAATTACATATGAAATATTAAAAGAGGCAACCTTGCAGGGGACTCTCGATACCGACGGAAAGCCCCTGTCGCTTGCCGAGCAGGACATGGCGGCGGTTAAGGCAACAATGCGCCTTGGATTTTTGGTTGTTAAGGACGATGCCTTTGCGGCATTTAAAAACGGTGTTCCCTCTCTTGGTTCTCTTAATGTGGTATCAGAGGCGGGCGAAAGCGGCAAGAGTGTTATTACTGTATCACCTGCACCCATAGGCGGTTACAGCCTTGTATACAAGACTGCCGCATCTACGGCTCCGTCGGTAACATATGACCAGGATTTATCGGCATGGACTCCCATTTCAAACGGATCTTCCATTACTGCCACATCGGGCAATAAGATAACCGTTGCTATTGTAAACGGACAGGGCAAGGCAAGAAGAGCGGGCAGCACCGATATAGTGAGCGGCGTATGATGTATGACACGCTTATAACGCTAAAAGAGCTTTTGGGCATAGAGGGCAATGAGCATGACGGCTTGTTGTCCTTTTTGCTTGAGGACTGTACGAATATGATACTGACATATTGCAATATTGATACGCTTCCCATTCAGCTTAAGAGCCTTGTCCCCGTTATGGCGGCGGATATGTACAGAGCAAAGGGATACGGGCAGGAGAGCGCACCTTCTGACGTGAAATCAATAAGCGAGGGGCAAAGGTCGGTATCATATGAAAGCAAAACTCCCGGCAACGATTTTTTGGAAAATTATTATCAGCGGCTTTTGCCGTTTGTAAGGAAAAGGGGGCGTGTTCCCAGTGATGTCATCAGCCTTTGAGCGTTTTTACAAAACGGAAGTCGAGGTCGTAAAAATAAGCTGCGGCGGCGGTTACGGAGCAAAAAAAGAAACCGAGTTCCTTTGCACCGTCAAAGCAGACCTGCAGCCCTACTCGGGAGCACTTGCCGAAATGGAGTACGGATTTAATATAAAATGCCAAAAGAGAATGTTTTGCCTTCACTGCGCGCATATAAGAGAGGGCAACTGCACTGTTGTGAATAACACCTATTACAGAATTGTATATGTTGAGGAATGGGACAGCGGCATGATGGCATTTTTGGAGATGATAAGCAATGATTGACATAAACGAGATGGCACAAAGAACGCTTTCGCAGCTTGATTGCAGTGTGGTATATTACTGCCCCGATAAATTTACCGAGCTGCCGGCTGTGAGCTTTTATACTCTTTCGGAGCGGCCTTGTTTCGGCTACGACAACATGGAAACGGAGCATAACGGTACCATACAGCTTGATATTTGGACAAAAAGCCCCGAGGAGGGCGGTGCTCTTGCAATCAAGGTAAACGAGATTATGAGCACCGATGGCTGGTGTCGTGAATTTTCCATGGATTTACCAAAAAGCGAGGGAGTATATCATAAAACAATGAGATATGTAAAAGGATTTTAGGAGGAATGTAACATGAAAAAGCCATTACCTACAATAGGAGTAGACAAGTACACGGTATTTAAGATGAAGGAGGACGCACAGAACGAAACAACCTATGACGCGGCGGTGGAAATACCCGGAACGGTTGAAATTTCACCGACAGATTCGGGCGGTTCTGATGTGTTTGACGCAGATAACGGCGCATACGATGTATGCAGCTATATTGAAAAAATAGGTCATGAGATTACCAATGCGGATATAACTCCAGAGATTGACGCGATGTTAAGAGGAGCCGAGCTTAAAAACGGAGTTTTGGAGATAGGCAACGACAGCAAAAGCGTATATTTCGGAGTTGCGTGGAGGATATTGAAGTCTGACGGTACATACAGATATATTCGCTATTACAAGGGTGTATATTCCTTTGCGTCAAACGTGGGCGGAAAGACAAAGCCCTCGGAGGGTGCGCCCGAAAGACAGACTGCAAAGGCAACCTATACGGCTGCACAGCGTATGTCGGACGGGAAATATTACGCATATGTCGATGAGGAACAGTTTATAACATATATGACAAAAGAAGCATTTGAAGAAAAGTGGTTTAGTGATTTGTCATTCTATCCGGTACCGACACCTCCTGTGGAGCCTGAGCCTGATGAAAATGACAGTTCAGGCGGTAGTTCGGACATTTCAAGCGGTTCATGGGAAGCGTGATGATGAGGAGGAAAGCATATGCAGCATACATTAAGTTTTAAGCAAAACGGAAAGGACTATACATCAAAGCCCTTTGACTTCGAGGCATTTTGCCTTATAAATGAAAGACACGCCGACGAGAAAATCAACGGCAAATATAAATGCTGTGTCGATGCGGTTTTATATATGTTTGACGGTACGGGAGCGAATGAAGAAACAATAAAAGCACTGGGAGTTTCCGGCATGGCAAGGCTTTGCAATAAGCTTTGGGATATGTATACCGAAGCGTTGGTGGAAGCGTCAAAAAACGAGTAAAGCCCTCAGGAGGCGGTCGGGGCAGCATTAGAGTGCTGTATGCGGATATGTTTAAGGCACGGGGGATTTTGCCGTCGCAGCTTGCGGTGCAAAGTCCTCTGCTGCTGTTTAAAATGCTTAATTTTTCCGAGGACGAACAGGATGCGGAAATTCCCGACAGTCTGCGGTTTTTGTATGGGTATTGACAGAATGAAGGAGGTGCCAAAATGGCAGATGAAGCGGCAAGGCTTAAAATTGTAATCGAAGCGCAGGACCAAGCTTCGGCAGTGATAGATTCCGTATCTCAAAAAGTCGGCAACATGAATCAAAGCACAAAAAAGGGCAAGGAGGGCATGAAAGCTCTGTCAAAGGAGATGGAAAATGCCCAAAAGTGGCAGCAGACCGGGAAATCCATAAAGGAATTCGGAGAGAGCATTGACGCTGTCACAAAGCCCATGCAGTATGCGGCGGCGGGAAGTGCGGCGGCTCTTGTGGGGGTATCAAAGGCTGCGATGGATTATGAAACTGCCTTTACCGCCGTTAAAAAGACCGTTGACGGAACTCCGCAGCAGCTTGCCGAGGTTGATGCGGGAATACGGCAGCTTTCCAAAACAATACCTATGTCGGCTTCTGAGCTTGCAGGTCTGGCGGCAACGGGCGGACAGCTGGGTGTAGAAACAGGGAATATTTTGAAATTCACCGAAACAATGGCGGCTTTGGGCGTTGCTACAAATCTTAGCGGCGAAGAGGGCGCTGCGGCAATGGCACGTCTTATGAACGTCACCGGTGACAGCATGGACAACATAGACCGGGCTTCAAGCTCCGTTGTGGCTTTGGGCAACAATACGGCAACCTCCGAAGCGGAGATTGCAGCCATGGCGGTCAGAATGGGCAGTTACGGTCAAACGGTAGGCATGAATACGGCTCAAGTTCTGGGATACAGTGCGGCACTTTCGTCAATGGGGGTTGAAGCTCAGGCGGGAGGCTCGGCATTGGGCAGAACATGGCTCGATATTGAAACGGCAGTAAACAGCGGAGGAGACGCTCTTGAGGCCTATGCAAAATATGCCGGCACAAGTGCACAGGAGTTTAAGGAGCAATGGAGCACAGACCCCTCGGGAGCATTTAACGGTTTGATTAAAGGACTTTCGGCAACAGAGGATTTAACGGGTGCGCTGTCCGAGTTGGGTATCGACAATACCATTGACAAGCAGTCGGTTATGAAGCTTGCAAACAATTATGACCTGCTTGCAAAGTGTATGAATCTTTCAAATGACGCATACAAGGAAAATACTGCGCTTTCCGAAGAAGCGAATACAGCCTATCAGACCACTCAAAATCAATTAAAGCTTGCCATGAATTCAATACAGGACGCAGGCATTAAGTGGGGAGAAGTCCTGCTTCCCGAAATAAAGAGCGGTGCCCAGTGGGTAGGAGGATTGGCACAGAAGTTTGAAAGCCTTGATGACGGGGCAAAGAAAACTGTTATATCCGGTGCAAAAACCGCAGTTGTTTTGGGAGGCATAAGCAAGGCGGCGTCAGGAACAATAAAGGGCGTAGGCGGCATTATTGAAAGTGTGGGAACAATAAAAAAAGCAATTTCATCAAGCAGTACGCTTTCAAAAATCGGACCCGCAATGAGCTCAATTGTTTCCGCTGCGGGACCTGCCGCACTTGCTGTGGGAGCTGTCAGTGCTGCTGTGATTATAGGCAAGAAAGCTTATGATGCATACCATGAGTCACAGATAAATTGGGGGGATACGCTCCGGGAGCAGTCTGAGGTGATGAACAAGCATAATTCGGAATATAAACAGCTTGTTGATTTCCAAAAAGAAATCGGGGAGCTTAAGCTTATCATCAATTCCGAGGATTCAAGTGCTGAGGAAGTGGAGGCTGCAAAGCAAAGAATACAGGAAATTGCACAGCTCCTAAAAGAGGAATACAATATCGATATTAAAACCGATAACTCCAATTTAGACGAAACCATAAATAAGCTTGACGAGGCTATTAAAAAGCAAAAAGAGCTTTCAGGAACGGAATCGGAGTTGGAGTATTCCAAAACGAGGGAATATTTAGCTCAAAATAAAGGAAACTACAACAGTTCACCGGATAGTATACAAAAAGCTAAGACCGCTCTGGAGGACGGACGTCAAAAAGCCATTGCTTATAACGATGCATTAGCGGAGATAAAAAATGCACAGGCTGATTATAATACCGCCGTTTCAAACGGAGCTGATAAAGGCGAGGCGTTTAATAAATATTTATCTGTTGCTTCAAAAGCTTTGGAAAAGACGGGGATTGTAACGGGTGTTACAGCTGAGAAACTCAGCAGCTCCATAGATCTTCTTACGCTTGCGGCAGCAAAAGAAAATGAAGCCGTAAAATATGATGAGAACGGTAATGCTATAGGCAAGCTTGCCAAGGATTATGAGGGGCTTATTCAATCAGCTAAGGATTATGAAGCTGCAAGGGACAGTGCAATAAATTACGGAATAAATAAAATAGTGGACGGAAATGAAGCCGAAGGCATGAAAGTGTTGTCTGAAGCTGTCAGCGAGTACGGAGCTTCAGCCTCGTATAGCGCAATGCAGGTTTCAGCCGCAAAAAATGATTTATCAAGCTTTGCGGAACTTGCGGGCAAATCCCCGGAAGCGTTTAATAAAGCTGTCAATGACTACAGAAGTGCCGCACACAGTCTCGGAGCATCATCAGAGGAAATAGCTGTCGGAGAAACACTCATAAGAAACGGATTTGACAGCATACAAAGTGCTGCAGATGCGGGAGCGCTGGAAGCTGTAAGCAAACAGGCTAACGAGCTTGCACACAGTCTCGGACTGCTGCCTGAAAATCAGCATATTAAAATCAATGCAGAGGGAGATATTTCTGTTATAGATGATACCGTAAAAAAGGTTGAATTATTAAACGGTAAAACCGCTTCCGTAGAAATCAACGCTGACGGTACTCCCGCAATGGTGGTCATAGACGATGTGGAATATGCTATAAGCAATTATGACAACACAAATCACACCGCAGTCATTACGGCAGAGGATGGCGCAAGCTATACAATAAATCTTGTTACCGGAGAAATACATTTAATCCCGCAGTCGCACGATACCAACATTAAAGCGATTGATAATACAAGTTCCGGTGTGGAATCGGCAAAAGCAAAGCTTACGGAAGTTAAGGACAAGACTGTAACAATAACAGTAAAAACTGTATTAGGTGATTCACCGGGCGCAGGCGCAGCTTTTGGAAAATTCGGTTTATCTGAAGGAACACAGAATTTCAGAGGCGGATTGGCAATGGTAAATGACCAAAGGGGCATATCCGACCCGAGGGAATTGGTTATAGACCGCGGACGGGCTTTTATTCCCCAAGGCAGGGACGTTATTATTCCGCTGTCCAAGGGCGCGAAGGTCTACACCGCTGCTCAAACAAAGCGCATTATGAACAATATGGGTATCCCTCGTTATGCTTCCGGTAAAAACAATTCCGATGCGTTTACATCGGCAAAGGATGATTGGACGCATTATACCAAGACCCACGCTGTAACCATAAGCAAGGAGCTGGAAAAGTGGGAGGAGTTTTCCGGGAAGTTTACGGATAACTTAAAAGACGCGCAGGATATTGAGGAGGAGATATATTCCCTTACGGTAAAACAGCGAGATGAGATAAACGAGCTTTCCGAGGATTACATAAATACCCGCGTTTTCATGAACGACTGGGAAGCATGGGGCGACAGCGCCATAGACGCATTCGGCAGGGTGCGGGATCGTGAAATGCAGTATGTAAACGATGGAAAAATCACCGCCAAGGACGCACAAAAGTATATCATCTCCCTGGGAGAGGATATGTATGACGCACGCATGGATAATTCTAAGGCATGGCTTGAGCATGAGGAAAAGTATAACGATATGTCTGTTGAGGACTATATTTTGGGAATTGACAGAATGAGGGAATATACCGAGGAATATTATGCCCAAGGAATGATAAGTGCAAAAACATACTATACAAGCATTTCAAAGCTTGCGGATATGACAGCCGACAAAGAAAAAGAAGCAAAAGAGGCTGATAAGAAAGCTGCCG
>JAQXZB010000015.1 GCA_029226975.1 Clostridiales bacterium
AATCATCATATCTGCCGAGTCTTTCTACACATTTGCTTGTTGATTTACCGTTTTCATTACGAAAAGATTTATATACATAAAGAGTGTTATGACCATATTTACTTTTATCGATCATCAAATGCATATTTCATCACCCCTCTACATTATATCACAAACCACCACAAACTACAATACCAAATTCAAAATTTGACGACAAAAAAACGCCGAAAATGGCGTTGTTATCACATTATTTTATGGTTGTTTTGCTGTGCGAGCTTCAAAAAGTGTCAAATTCCCGGGAGGCTGACGTATCCCAAGAGGTACTGGTGGACTTTGGCGAAGAAATACGGCAGGCACAGCCTTGTGTGCAGGACGAGATTAAAGCACGTCTGATGCCCATGAAATGTGAATATACACTGAAGTCAAGAATATACGGACTGTGCAGAGGAGGCAGCAAGGAGCAGACCATATGTGATATCCTGACAATGGACATAAGCGAGGAATTAAAGTATGCGGTGTTGGAGCCGGTTTTAAGAATAGTATAAATTATACAAATTTGCGAAATAAGTCGTTAATATATTGATTTTATTTTTGATTTGTGTTATTATAGTAACGTAAGAGAATTTGTATTAAATTTATAGGAGTAGCAAATGTTAAAAGGAAATGTAATAGTAGGACAGTCGGGAGGTCCCACCTCTGTGATAAATTCCAGTCTTGTAGGCGTGTTTAAGGCGTCAAAGGACAACGGTGCGGGGACGGTATACGGTATGTTGCATGGAATAGAGGGATTGCTTAAAAGGCAATATGTGGATTTGTCGGAGCATATAAGGTCGGAACTGGAGGTGGAGCTTTTAAAAAGAACACCGTCATCATTTCTCGGCTCCTGCCGCTTTAAGCTGCCTGAGCCTGATGAGAATACACAGATATATGAACAGCTATTTAATATCCTTACAGAACTCGATATAAAGCATTTTTTCTATATCGGCGGGAACGATTCAATGGATACCATAAAGAAGCTGTCATATTACGGTAAGGAAACAGGCAGGGATATAACCTTTATAGGTGTGCCAAAAACCATCGACAATGATCTTGCGATTACGGACCATACTCCGGGCTACGGCAGTGCAGCAAAGTATATTGCATCTGTAATGAAGGAGATAATCAGGGATTCTAAAATCTATGATCTCGATTCCGTAACAATAGTAGAGATTATGGGGCGAAATGCCGGCTGGCTTACTGCCGCATCCGCATTATCGAAGGGTGAGGATTGTGTAGGACCGGATTTGATTTATCTTCCCGAAATACCTTTTGATTACAATGAATTTATAAGTAAAATCGAAAGGAAAAAGAAGGAGCGAAAGTCGGTTGTTATTGCTGTATCGGAGGGCATAAGAACGAAAGACGGGCTTTATGTCTGCGAAAATGATAAACCGGGATATGGGGATTCGTTCGGACATAACATACTGGGAGGTACGGCCCTAAAGCTTGCTGATTTTGTGGGCTCGGAGTTGGGAGTAAAGGCGAGAGGAATTGAGCTTTCAACCCTGCAGCGCTGTGCTTCGCATATTGTGTCGCGGACAGATATAACTGAGGCATATATGGCGGGCGCAGATGCGGTCAAACTGGCAATGAAGGGTGAGAGCGGGAAGATGATTATATTTGACAGAATATCAAATGATCCTTATCTTATATCGACTGCCGGTTATGATGTGAATATGATAGCGAACAAAGAGAAGCTTGTTCCGAAGGAATGGATAATTGATGACGGCACATACATTTCAAATGATTTTGCTGTCTATGCCGCGCCGTTAATCATAGGCGAACTGCCGCCGTTTATGGTGGAGGGGCTGCCGAGACATTTGTATATAGATGACGCGGCAATAAAAAGCTAAATAAACATAATTAAAAAAAGGAACGGTCAGCCGGATAAGCCGGCTACGGAACGCCCCGGATTTTATGCAAGAGCATTGCACAAAATCCGGGGTTTTTATATGCATTTTTAGTAAAATCTCAATGTTTGTTTTGTGTTTTACGAGGTCTTTTTTAGTATAACTTTTTGATCGATTTTGACATTGGATTGCTGCGGGAAGAACCGCATTTATATTGCAAAAATTCACCCGAATATAAGGAATTGAATACCAAAATACAAGGTTTTTCGCGGAAAAACAGGCATGCCGAGAACCCGCTGTGAAAAATGAATATGAGTTGAAATTGGGTGTAAATGGCGAGTAGAGTTTTGCAACAAAGACGAAATCTGCTTGTTGCGGGGGTGTGTGAGCCTATGTTAGACTGGTGGCAGTGACAATGACGGCACAGTTAATGCCGATAATATGGGGTACGGCTGATAAAAATGCGTGTTGTTCTTGTTGCCATTATGCTGATATAGGAGTGATTTGATTTATGAAAAAGAAGATGACGTCGGTTGGTCTGATTGTTTCAATGCTGCTTGGTTTATCTGCTCAGGCGGGCGCATTGGATGTAACAAATGAAGGTTATATTGACATAACCGGAGAAGGCGCAGCGGCGGGATCGGTAGTTACGGTGGAAATTATTGACGGACATACGAATCTATCGAATGAAGGCGTGTGGAGCAGCTTTTCGGATAACGGCGAAAAGACGTTGTTTATGGGAACAACCAATGCTGATGATGACGGAAAATATGAGTTGGGAGTTTTTCTTACAGACAGCGGAAGCTATATTGTAAGAGTGGGCAATGATAATTTTGATGCTGTTAAAGAAGACGCGCTTAATTTCATAAATGAGGAAAAAATGAAAAACAGCATAGACGCATTGAAAGCTGCTGTGGACGGAGAAGACATTGACGCAGTTAGGGAAGTTCTTGAAAATAACCGTTTTGATTTGGGCGTTTTTTCTAATGTGGGCTATGATGCGGATATGGAAAAGACCGCTGAAATACTTTATCTTTACATAAAAAGTAATTTGGATTTAATAACCGAGGATACAATGGCGGTTATCATAGAAAAAGCCTGCATTTTATCCATTCTCTCAAGCGATTCTTTTGCGGGTTTTGAAAAATATTCGGACGGATTTGGTATAAGCGACTTAAAGGTTTCTGAATTTTATAAAGACACATACGCTCAGGAATTTACGAAAATGATGAAAAGTGATAATCCGAAAACTATCGAGGAGTACAACGATGCTCTTGAAAAAAATATATTGATCAGCCTTGTTAAGCTTAATGACAGCTCGGAAGATCTTATGAAATGCATGAAGATGTATGCCGGGAAGATAGGAATTGATGAGACAAATATAACTTCGGATATGTGTAAGGCACTGATGGGCGCCGGTAATATAAACAGCTATTCGGACATTAAAAACTTTGTACAGAGCTATTTAAGCAAAAATAATAATCAAACCGGCGGCAGCGGTAGTACCGGGACGGGAAGCTACAGCGGAAAAACATCAAGCAGCTCCTCCGGAGTCGGGAACATGACATATTCTCAGGAGTATATACCCGCCTCATCACAAACTTCGGTAGAAATTTTTAGTGATATGGAAGGATACGGTTGGGCAAAAGGCTCGGTTGAGGGACTTTTCAAAAAGGGTATAGTATCAGGAAGAGACGGCGGGAGGTTTGAGCCCGGTGATAATGTAAAAAGAGAAGAAATTGTTAAGATGCTTGTAAAATTATTCGAGCTTTCGGTTATAGGCAGCAAGCTACCGTTTTTGGACGTGGCTGAAGATGAGTGGTATACGGAATTTGTTGAATGTGCATACCACAGCGGTATTATAAACGGTTATTCAGACACGATTTTCGGTATTGGCGACCGGGTTTCAAGAGAAGATTTGGCAGTGATGATTGTAAGAGCGGCTCAGGCGTGTGATTACACGTTTAAAAGTACGGCACAAACACAATTTGCGGACGAGGCGGATATTGCAGAGTATGCAAAGGATGCGGTAAAAATCCTTTCGGACGCGGGGATAATTGACGGTGATGAAAACGCAAGATTTAATCCCAAACAAAAAGCAACCAGAGCGGAAAGCGCAAAAATACTCTGGACGACAATTCAAAACTGCACGAAATAATTATTATACGGAGGTAAAAAAATGAGAAAAATAATTTCATTGGTGCTTTGCTGCATTATGCTTATAACATCATTTACGGCAATTTATGCGGAGGAAGAAGCACAAAACTATAATTATGATAAAATTGTGGCGGTATTTCAAAATGCGGGAGTTATTGACAGCGGTGAGATGAACGATGCGGACTTTGCGTCTGTGCTGACAAGAGCGGAATTTGCGGACTATGTCGCAAAGCTTATGAACGTTCATGCATCTGCAAACGATATAATGTATGTTGATGTGCCCACGGATAATTTGTATGCAGGCAGTATAAACTATCTGGCGCAAAGCGGAATTTTATCGGTTCCTGCCGATATGAGATTTTATCCGGATGCGGCTGTTACATACGATGAGGCATTGGCAATGATTTTGCGTGCGGCAGGATATGAAATTGTCGCACAAGTGAACGGGGGTTATCCGGCGGGATACAGATCGGTTGCATCGACCCTTAAAATCAAAACTCTTGCAAAAAATGCAAATTCATTGACAATGGGAGAGGGATTAAGACTTCTGCTTGAGGGAGCAACGGCAGGAATGTATGCGTCCGGTGAATCGGGAGCCAAGGGTTATCAGTTTAAAACGAAGGACGATACTCTTTTATCAAGTTATCATAATATATACCTGCAAGAGGGGAAAATGTACTCGGCAAACGGCGCGAGTATAAGCAAGAGCTATTCGGCAGATGAAAATAAAGCGAATATAGACGGCTTGCTTTATGCTTGCCGACAGGATTTGAATGCAGAGAATTTCCTCGGAAACAATATTGAGTTTTTCTACAAGCTTGATGATTCGGACGATAATGCGGAATTGATTTATCTCGAAAAGAAAAGCAGTGACAGTGAGATTGAAATATTATCGGAAAATATTGTTTCATTCGACCCTGCAAGCTTTACCGTAAAATATTTTAAAACAAGCGACTCTGCCAAGACAACAACGGCAACAATTATGCGTTCGGCAGGTATTGTTTATAACGGCAGACCGGATGACGGCAGTGTTTCGGCGCTTATAAATTCACTGAAGGATGATAACTGCCACGGAACGATTTGTCTTAAGGATACCGATTCACAATCGGGATATGATTTGATAATTATCAAAAGATATAAAACCGCGGCGGTTACCGGATACAGTGACGATACAATATATAATGCGCTCGACACCGCTCATAATATATGTACCAATGATTACGGCAATATGACTGTTAAAACACCGGACGGGCTTGAAACCAAAATACATAAAAGCTTCCCGTATGTTGCTGATATTGCCGAGTCAAAGGATAAAGAAAAATTGGAAATTATTATTTGTTCGGAATCCGTATCGGGAGTGTTAAATGAAGTAAACGGTACAAATTCAATGGTTAAGCTTGATGACGAGTATTACAAAGTAGACGAAAGCTACTTAAATCAGGTTCAGGCTAAATTAACAATAGGTGTAGCGTATACAATGTATATGAACTCCGAGGGCAAAATTACTTATTATGTCGCATCCGTAAATGATGAGTACAGGGTGGGATACCTCTTAAGAGCCACAGCCTATGAAGAAGATGAGTACAGAATCAAGATGCGGATATTCGACCATGATACAAGCGCTTTTGACTCATATATACTGGCGGATAAAGTAAAAATTGACGAAGTACAATATGACAATGAGCCGTTAAAAGCTCTAAGCGCCATGCCCGGAGTAACGGGTATAGTGTCCGTAAATACCGATGACAGGGCAAATTCACCTAATGTAAAACCGCAGCTTATTCGCTACAAATCAGACGAAAACAAGAATATTACAGCTATAGACACAACAACACTTACCGATGAAGAGGACGAGGATAACACCTTGCAGTCAATCCGTACCGCATCGGGGAAAAAAGTAAACTATAACGGTGGATTGAAAAGAATGGACCTTACAATTATCTATAACAGCACAAATACAAAGGTTATTGTTGTGCCGGAGCTGGACGATGAAGGCAAGATGGAGGTAGGTGGCGAGAAAACCTCCGATGTGGAAAGCTATTTCTCTACAATGAAAACAGATATTCTGGCAGATAAAGACAAGGAAATGTATGCATATAATTATAACGGATCCACTCCGTATGCAGACGCTGTTGTATATGTGGGAAGCGCAAAAACAACAAACTATAATGCTATGATGTTTATAGAATTTATAAAGGCGCTTGACAAAGACGGTGAAGCGGCAGACGCTATGCGTGTTAATGAAGCGGGAGCGGAAAAGACATACATAATTGACAAGCATACGGAAATTCCGGATGGTATTACTCAGGGAGATATTATCGGAATAGGTCAGGCTGCTGACGGAAGTATAACGCAGATTGATTTTATGTATGACCGAGAAACGGACAAGTACTGCGGTGACAGACTGTATAACGATAAGTATGATTACCATACAGGCGCTTGGTGGGACGATTATATTTATAATCTTCCCGGTTATGAAGGATCATATGCATACAGAGATGTCGGCAGACAGATGTCTAAGGGCTATGTATATAAGAGGTTGGGGACATTCGTTCAGTTCTCATATATACCGGGTACCTTGGAGGATATAGAACATGTGGATAAAGACGGAAAAATAACTAAGCACTTGTCATATGAATGCGTTGACCTAAACGGTCGTCCGATTGTGGTATATGACAGCAATGCGCGCGGAAATAATCATGTGTCAAACGGAACAATAGATGACATACTCGATTATAAAACAGCCGGATACAGTTGTACAAAGATGATTTTGTATTCATACGGCACAAAGGATTGCGCTTCTGTATTTATCTATAAATAAGGAGGGTAAGAGATGAAAAAAACGCTTTCAATGATCTGCCTTATAGTGTATCTCGTAACCGGCATGGGGTTTTCCGTTGCGTTTGCCGAGAGCTATGGTGAACAAATAAAAATAGAAACAGATCAAACAGCCGCCATTTTCTATGATAACGATGCTGCGGAATTTGCGATAAAGATTACAAACACAGCAAAACAGGCAGTGGAATACAGAGTAAAATATGAAGTGATTTTTAAAAACTACAACTATGATTCCTATAAGGAAAATGTTGATGAGGTTTTAAAAAAGAGTACGGTAAGAGAAAATGTGCCGGTAAGCAAAACAAAAAGCTTCACCGATACCCTGTGCATTGATCTTAGCGGTGAAAAATACGGTTTGTACACTCTTAAGGCAACAGTGACGGACGCGGCAGGCGGCGTTGTCGCTCAAAATCAAATGCCCTTTGCCAAGTCAACCGTAAGCGAGAAGCTAAGCAAGACCTACGGCGCAGGCGTACATTTAACAAGATACGCAGATCCCAATGTTGTGTTTGAGCTTATGAAAAATGCCGGCTTGGGGCTTGCAAGAGATGACTTTAACTGGAGTAAGTACGAATTGTCAGAAGGAGAGTATGCTCTTAGTGAAAGCCAGGTTTCTACCCTTAAAAGCGCGAGAAAATACGGTATAGATATGCTTGCGATTTTAACGGGCTACAACAGCCTCTACAGCCAAAATGCCACATACCCAACTATTCCGGACGACAGCGTGTATGATGCGCAGACGGGAAAAACATATGCGGACGCATATAAAAACTATGTTGCAAGCTTTGTGAGTGAGCCTCTTGTTAAAAATACGGTCAGTATGGTCGAGGTTATGAACGAACCAGCGGCAGTGGTACCGGGCGGACTCGCCGAGCAGGAGGCCGGACCGCTTTATGTAAAAGCGGGCAAAGCCTATGCAAAGGCGACCGCCGCCGCATATGATGCCGTAAAAGAAACAAATCCGAATATAAAGGTGGGCGCGTTTTCTACCTTTAGAATCGGTTACGAGGCGGACTATTTTATTGACGGTGCTTTAAGCAATATGAATAAGCAATACTATGACGCTTTTACGATTCATGACTATAAGGAACGGGGAACAGACGGTGACCCCGAACCGGGGTATCCTACGGAATCAGAAAAAAATTGGTATCCGCATTTGGACGGCGCAGTGGCAACCATTAAACATTTTGATGATTTAATGTGCGGAAACACACAAGCTCCCTACACAAAGAATAAGTACACCGCTTTTTCAAACAAAGAGCGTTGGTATACGGAGCGAGGATATTCAACCGATGATAAGCCCGGCGACAGCAATGTTTCAAAAAATCCTTATTATGACCAGGCGCTGAATCTTGTTCGGTCCAAAATCGTTACGGACGCATATAACAACGGCACTATGACGGATAAAACATGGATATATGATTTTTCCGACGATCCTCTTGAAAAAGTGGATAACAGCATAAGAGAATCATCCTTTGGAATTACCGAGTCATATACGGATGCGGTGCCTTATGCCGCAAAACCGGCATATATCGCCGTTGCAAATTATAACAGCCTTGTTGCCGATGCCACAAAATGCGAGAAGGTGGACGGAGATGATATTAACGAGGCGGCGGGCGATTATATTTATAAATACACCTGCCCCGAAAGAGAGGTATATATCCCGTACCATACAAAGGGCGGCGAACCGGCGCAAATATGCGAGCTTGCATTTGAACGCATAGGCAGCCAAAAAGAAGTGCATGTGTATGATTTCTGGGGCAATGAGATTGACGAAAACGATATATATCAAGACGGTAAATATCAGCTTACAAAGCAGCCCTATTATATATGCGTAGGAACTCCTGTAAACAGAAATGCGACGCAGGGAGATACAAATGAAAGAGATATAATTACAATTGAGGGTAAAATTGCGTCGGGGCAAAGCGGTAAAAGGGTGTCGCTGGTCGTTGTAAAGTCCGGTGAAGAACTGAGCATAGGAAACATTACCAATGCCATTGCTCTAAACCAAATGCTGACCGATGAGGGCGGAAGCTTCAGCTTTGAATGCAGTGTTCCTAAGCAGAACGGTCCGTATAAGGCATATGTCACATCCGAGGACTGCGATATTCCCGTGGTGTTTGATATTATGGCATCGCAGGTTAAGAAAATAAATATTTCCTTATTAAACGGAATGATTAAGCTAAAGTCAAATGATTTGAAAATGGTGGATTTGTCAAACCTGTCCGCGATTGTTGAATATTCAACCGTAGCAGAACAAATTCCGTATCAAATGTATTGCGCCCTGTATAAAAACAATGTCTGCCTTCATGTTACAAACATCTCCGACAGATTGGAAAGCATGAGCAGCGGAAACAATATATATCCGATGACTTTTGCCGGGGACAACGGTGAGAATGTGGATTTTGATAAGGTAATGCTGTTTATGTTCGACGGTAACGGAGCATTAAGACCTCTGTGCTCGGCATATACGGTAAAGGAATGATGGTAAGGCGGTGAAAAAATGAGAATAAATAAGATTTTGAGCGCGCTGCTTTCGGTTTGTGTTCTTGCGTCCTCCTGCGCATTTAGCGCATATGCCGCGGAGGAAAATGAACAAAACAGCGATATTGCATATGCACAGCTTAGCTCAAATGGTTCAAAAAAACAAAATATCAGCAGTATAAGTCAAGGCTCCAGTGCAAGTGAAACCTATATTTCCGTAACGGCGGCAGATAGGGAAGGATGGCAGATGAAGTCCTCCTCACCGAATATTTATATCGATATTGACGATAAATTTGCCCATGAGGTGGAGGATGGTACTTCCTTTGACTTGGAGATTGATTATTATAACGCATTGACGGGCTTTTTCCTGGTGAAGTATGACGCGTTAAACGTGGAACAAAAGCACGCGCATTATGAGTATTTGAACAGACAGGATAAATGGAAAACCGTAAAGATTACCTTGGATGACGCATATTTCGGCGGCAGATGCGCCGGTGCGGATATAGTGCTGACCACATCGACAGTGGGCGGAAGAGGGGCGGTTGTTGAGAGGTCTACGGCTCCCGTCACCATAGGTGCTGTAAGGATAGTAAAGCACGAAAAGAAAAATCCTCTGCGTCTTAGCGTAAATATAGACGAGTCGGGAAATTCCTTTGAGTGGTACAAAAAAGAGAAAAAAATCGTAAACTCCTTTACAAATCTCCGCGATACGGATATTACGGCACAGGTAACCTGCTGGGGCGAATCCCGGGAGAAAGTAAAGTGCTTTGAAACGGTAAACACCATTACGGTAAAGGCGGGAGAAACAACCGAGCTTCCGATAAATGTTGACAGTGACAGATGCGATTTGTATGACTATTATGTAAAGATTGAATCTGATGCGGATAACGTACATTCGCTTTTGCAGCCTACGCAGTTTGCAATTTTGAAAACCGATGAAAACGGCTATAAAAATCAGGACGTATACATATGCGCTCACCCTGACCAGGACCATACGAATGAGGAAATGGAAACGATGGCGGATATGATAAATAAAAGTAATGTGGGCGGTGTAAGATGGGCGGTACTTGCAGGGGCTGTGGAGTCAAAATCGGGAGAGGATGTTGTAGACAATACTTATCTCGGAACATGGCTTAACGCTTTAAGAGAGCGAAATCTAAAGGCTATGCCGATATTGCACGGACCGAATGTAACGGGGTTTACTTATGAAATGGTTGCGAATACGCCTGAGAGCTTGGCAAAGCAGAAGAGCGAGGCTGTAACCTTAATGAAGCATGCCGCCGATATAATTGATTGGTATGAGCTGTATAACGAAACCAACCATACCTTCAGCGAAGAAAAAAACGAAAGACTCGGCGGAGTTGAAAACTATGGTAAGTATGTGGATGCGGTAGCCGATGCCAGAGATAAATATGACCCGACAGCAAAAGTTATGGGCTTTGCTACCTGTGACTTGGGACGTGAAACGCAAAAGCTTTTCCATGATAAAACCATTGACGGCGGTGCGTATACAAACCTGGACGCATATTCGTCACACCCTTACTCAACCTCGTTTACCGAAACGGGCGGAGCCGAAACCCTGGTGTTTAAGTGGCGTGATTATATCAAGGAAAGAACAGGAAAAGAACTCCCGATTGTAAGTGATGAGATTGGATTTACAACAGCCGACTCAATGACTAACGGCGATCAGAGAACGCATGGTAATCTGATGACAAGATATGATATATATTATAAATCAATCGGACTGTCAGAGGTATGCGCGTTATACAACTTTGAGCGAAAAGGCTCCGTAGACTATGACCGAGAGGACAGCTTCGGACTTGTGGAATCGGCATTTCGTCATGTTACCAACGCTCGCGAAACAAAGCTATGTATGCCTATGGAAGGATATGTTGCCGTAACCGGACATAACTATATCTTTGCAGATACGGATTTTGTAAAAAAGCTTACCGATAAGGATAACTTATATATAAATCTTTTCCGCAGCCAAAAGTATAATCAGGACATTTTGACATTAAATACCGCTGAGAGAAAAGCAAGAAAGCTTGTAACGGTGGATTTGGGTACCGATAATGTTGAGGTTTATGACGATTACGGAAATATGACTCCGGTTACCGGCCATGACGGAAAGTTCACTTTCTGGGTTGATGAGAGAGTAACGTATGTAAAAGGCAACTTTACCAAAGCCGAGCTTATGGAGGATAACAGCGCATTTTTGGAAATATCGGACAGCAATGTCAACAGTGCGAATAATGACGTAACCGGCATATCCTATATAAATAATACGGATAAGGAATATGACGTTGAGGTTGTCGAGTCGGAAACGGTAAAGCTGTATTCGGGAGATAAGCTTGCAAAGGGTAAATCCGAGGTTTTGCTTATATCTAACGGCGAACTGGGAACAACGAGTATGGTTACAATAAACATAAAAGACGGCGATAAAATCGTTCAAAGCACACAGATATTTATCACAATAGATAAATCCGTAACGGCAGATGTGGGGCTTTCGCTTATCAGCCCCGAAAATGTTGATAACTGGATGATGAACCTAAGGCTTACCAATACGTCAATGCTTAATGTGGCAAAGGGTACCATAGAGTTCACATCTCCGAAGGAGTTTAAGGCCTTGGGAAAAATCAGTATAGGCAATATTCCCAGAAGCTGTACCTCCGAATACAATATAAAGCTGCCCAAGCTTGTGAAAAAAGGAATGTATGATGTAAGCTTTGACTTGAATTTAAACAGCGGCGAAAAGTATTCATACAGCCAAAAAGCGGATATGACAATTGCAAAGTACGCCCAAACAAAGCCCACTATAGACGGAAATATCGAGCCTGAGGTATGGAAGTATAATACATGGATGTATGCGGATAAGGCTGAACAGCTAAAGGAAAATACCGGCTGGGCAGGACCTGATGACTTAAGCGGCAGAGCGTCGATTATGTGGGATGAGGATAATCTGTATTTTGCCGCCGTTGTAACGGATAATGTATTCTATCAGCCCTACTCCGGATGGGACACATGGCAAGCGGATAATATCCAAATCGGTGTGTTCTACGGTGAAGAGTCATATACCATATCCGGACAGCGTTCGACAACCTTCCATGAATTGTCCATGGCTCATACGCCTTTGGGAGATGAGGTTTACAGAACCCTGTCCCAGGATAACTATTACACTGCAGGAAAGTTTGAAAACGCCGATATATGCATTGTAAGAAAAGGCAATCAGACCATATATGAGGCGAAAATTCCATGGGAAGGCTTCTTGCTGCCCAATCAGCAGCCCAAAGAGAATGATAAGCTCGGTTTTTCGTATATGATTAACGAAAGTGACGGCGGAGCGAGAAACGGCTGGATAGAATATGCCAGCGGTATCGGATCTGCAAAGGATACTACGCTGTTTACCTGGCTTACACTTCTTAAATAATAAAATGGAGGATGAAAAATGAAAAAGACAGTAATTTTTGCTATGATATGCTCGCTGCTTCTGTCCATGGTGCAAGTCGGTGCTCATGCGGAGGAATTTGATCCGTTTGTGTGGTACTATGACTTCAATGATTATGAAGCGGCCCTCGGAAGCGGCATAGGCCCCGACAGCAATTGGAGGGTTGCTTATATGCAGTCCGCAGGCTCATACATAGTATCGGAAAAGAGAAAGAAATTCGGAAGCTATGTGGACAGTGACGGAGCAAAGGTAATGCGCGTTGCGGGTCAGGGAGAACCGGTATTGCTTTTTAAGGATATGGTAGATTCCGGCTCGCTTCATGTAAGCTTTGATATTAAGTTTAAAACCATAAAGGATATGTATCAGGGATTTTATGACAGCCACAACTATCCCTCCGACAGCTCCAGGGTTTTGGAGAGTAACTATTCCATAGGCCCTTGGTTTAAAAGAGACAATAAGATATATTATTCTTATAAAGGCGCAAAGGACGGCGATGATATGTGCTGGACCAATCACTGGAAGGCTCCGGCAGACAGCGGTCTTACCTTTAAAACAAATACATGGCACCACGTCGATATGTGTTTCGGAGATTACGGCTCCAATGATACCGCGATTGCAAAATACTACATAGACGGACAGCTTATAAACCAAAACGATGTGTATTTTAAAGGCTGCGGCGGCTTTAAGGCCTTGTATTTTAGGGATGAAAATTCCGAGTTCTATCTCGATAACGTCTATGTAAGCAGCTTTCAGGATAATGAGTATCTGCATGGCTTTTTGGAAAATGATGTTTTGGACAAGGACACAAAAAGCCTTCGTCTTAAGCTTTCAGAGCCTTTAAACGGCGCTGTAACCAATGAGGACGTAATAATAACAAATGCACAAACGGGTGAGGAGGTTACGGATTTTACGGTAACCTCGGACTCTGACAGGTATGTGGATATTACCGTAAACGAGGAGCTTGCTCAGGGACGCTATAACCTTATCCTTAAGGATAATGTAACGGGAGCATATTACAATAACCCCATGTGGTCGAGCGTAACCTTCAGAACACCGCCCCGGTATGTGGATGACGTACTTTGTCCCGATGTGGAAAAGGTTTCATATATAAATTATAAAGGCAGGGAGCAGAGTGCGGCAGATAGTATATCAACAGCCACCGACGCCGTTAAGATTTCGTTCTCGACAGAGATTATGGACGCTGATATTATGGATAATATCAAGCTGTTAAACGGAGATGAAGAATGCGGCTATGATTACATGATTGACGGAAAAAACGTTGCTCTGAAATTAAATCGGGTTTTGGAGCCTGATACGGAATATCGCCTGTCAATCAGCGGGAATGTTTCAGCAGCGGACAGCGCGTCTGCAACAATGGGACTTGATTATGAAGAACAATTTAAGACCCTAAGCGATGAGCTGTTTGACGTTGTGGCTGAGGATATAGAAAAAGGGGAAGGGGGTGAAACATACTTCAAAGCAAAGCTTGTCAAAACAGATTACAGCGATAACCATAAATACACCTATGCACAGGCGGCTTATAAAAAGCACACTGTGACAGGTGAAGACGGCAGCGAAAAAACATATCTGGAAATGACCGCCTTAAACCGTATTCCGGTTATCGTTCCGGCGGCGGATAAAATGATTATGTATTTAGGTGAGGAACAGCCGATAAATGCGGGGGACGCAGATATGGCAGCCGGATATATTTGGCTCTATCCCGACAATTCGCCGATTGTCACAAAAAGCCTTAATCTGAAATGACATCTGTGCAAAGAAGTGAAAATTTCATAAAACCAACCAAAATATAAGAATTTGAATGGAGGAATAAAAAGTGAAAAAAAGTAAAAAGTTGATTAGCTTAGCAATCAGTGCGGTAATGTGTGCGGGAATGGCAGTTCCCGTAAATGCGGCAGCCGGCACCGGTGAGGTTTTTGTATCTCATTTTGACGACTTCTCCGGCTGGACATCCGTTAAGGGCGCAGTTGATGATTTGCCCGATGGCTTCTTTGCCCTTGACGGTGGATTTCATCCGGAAAGAGCAACGGCTACAGGATCGGTTACTGACGATAACTATGCGGAGTCAAGATTATTTAAGCTTGGAAACGGTGCGATGGTTTGTTATCAGTTTGATAATGTGTATAAAACCGGTAAGCGCAGAGTAAGCTTTGATTTAAAGTTTAATGAAGTCCCTACAGGTAAATTCTTTATAAGCGGACACGAGAATAACGGCAATGACAACCCATATGATTATTGGCAGGCAGAGCCGACAAACGGCACCGATGTAAAGTGGGATTACATACCTTATGTTAATATTGAGGGCGGTACATTTAAAGCCCTAAGGCCCGACTGGTCACTGGGGGCTGAGTGGACAGGCGGAAACTTTAACGATGGGTGTTTGCATAAGATTGAAATGGTTTTTGACTATGACAATGATACAATCACATCATACGTTGACGGCACCGAGGTTTACACCGGAAAAAGAAGCCAAGCAAACAAAACCTTCTATTTTACCAATGAATCGGGCGTAGACGTATATATCGACAACTTCGCCGTATATCACGGATCGGATCCAAGCTATGCGGACGGGTGCAGAATGGTAAAAGAGACATATAACAGAGGATTGGTGCCTTTAACGGGAGGAAATGTCCTGGTTAATATGTCGCGGGCAATAACCGATGTGTCGGAAACCGATTTTACGGTAAAAGACTCGGACGGAAATGTGGTTTCAAATGCAGTTGTTTATGCATCTAAGTGGGGAGGAGCTACCGTACAAGTGGATTTGAATACACTTCCCAAAGCAGGTATGTATACCCTTGAGTATAGCGGTGCGGTAAACTCCGTAAACTTTATTGCGGGAGAAGACGTGACAATAGACAATGTTGACACCGCGCCTTATTACTATATGAACGAGGACTTTGGCAGCTATGCGGGCGGTGTTCCGGCTCAGTGGCAGGCAACCGTAAACTCAAGTACTACAACCAAGCCGACCGCCGGAACGGACGCGGCTAAGGGTACAACGCTTAAAATGCCTAAAGGAGTTGTTTCAAGCTATATGAACAAGTTCGGCGAATCCTTCAAGTCCGGAAAGCTTAAGGTTGAGTTTGATATGAAAGCATCAGGCAAAGGCTGGGGTGTTGGATTTATCCGCGAAGCCGACTGGCAGGACACAGATTATGAGCAGCATCTTGCCATAGGTAATATAAGCGGCGCTGATGGGGATATTTACACAAGCGGCCTAGGAGAAAAGATGCTTTCCCAAAAAATGGAGGATGCTGCCATAAGCAATAGTGATTGGAATCATGTTTCAATCACCGTAAATATGACAAACGACAGATATTACTTTGATGTAAACGGAAAAAAAGCTGATGTATCACAGCCGTTGCATGAATATGGAAGATGGGACGTATGTTGGTATGATGTGGTAAAAAGCACTGATACAACGCTTACGGGAGCAGACGCATACAAGTGCGGTCTGAACGGTATCAGACTGTATTCGGACGGTACAAGCGATGTTGAATTTGACAATGTTAAAATCTATGCGGAAAATTCGGACTATATATCCGAGGATTTTAATGATTGGGGAGCTAATCGATCTGGTAATAACGTGCCGGCAGGTTACTACCGTATGCAGGATTTATACAACCCGAATTCTTTGGCGCCTGCCGAAGGCAGCGGCGGAACAGAAAAAACCGGTGCGGCAGTAAAGAATACCGAACAGATAAGATTGGGTCTGACTCATCCGATAAATAACCTTAAAAAGACAAAGTTTGCCGTTGAGTTTGATGTAAAGCCGAATGAAACTGTAAAAAATTCGCTGAAATTCGCATTGTATCCCAAAGAAAAATTTTATGGGCAGAAGCAGAATGGCGATTCATCGACATGTCTGCACGGACAAGGAGTTTATCAAGATCCAATAATAGCTATGGGCAATATGGGTGTTCCAGGCAAAGTAATTTATCATTCAGGTCCGTGGGGAGAAGGTACCGCTCCGATGACTGCCGACGGTCAAACCTTGGATTTTGAATGGGGTCGGTGGAATCATATTAAGTTAATATTTGATCCGACTAACGGTATGACCATAACTTTGACAAAGCCGAATGGTACAGTACTTGAATCGACAACGATTCCGACAAGCAGTGTTATTAATTATAACAAGCTTTGCAATGACTATAACAATATTTACGGAATAGGCTTAAATGTGGACAAGTCGATGACATCAACGGCGGAAGGTGATACTCCGATTGATAATTTAAAGGTTTATGAGCTGGGAACGGTAACAAAGCCTTCCGTAGTGTCGGTAAATGTAATAGGCATAGATGACGAAAGTACGGTATTGAGCAATGATATTACAGAGGTTTCAACTGCGACAAAGGCTGTTGAGGTGAACTTTACATCACCGGTAGATGAAACCGATGAAACAATAGCTAAGAAGATAACACTTACCGATTCAAACGGAGCGGCTGTTGCGACAGGAACTCTTTCAAGTGACAAGACAAAATACACTCTAAACATCAATCAGGCTCCGGCAGACGGTTCATATGCAACCTTAAAAACAAGCTATACCATAAGCGGCACAAGCTCTGTTGCACAGATTTCCGACGCTGTTTCAAAGACCTTGAAGTTCGTCAGCCCGGCAGGAGAACGCGGTGTAAAGATAGACAGCATGAGGCTGATGAAGAAAATAGCCGGAAGACAGATTGGAACAAGCCGCCAATCACCGGACGCATGGGTTAGGGCAGAATCGAGAAATGATGCGGATGCTGCAGAGTACAAGGTTTACATAACCGGTACAAATGCAACAGGCGAAGCGGACAGCACCACATACAACTATATAAATGCTGTATACGGTGATGACAGAGGTATAGAAGCCTTAGATACCGCAGTAATGACAAAGCTTCCGGTACCGGCAGATCTTCAGTTTACAATAGAAGAAAACGTGCCTGAAGTTGGAGCAAATCAAACATGGAAGACCTTTGTATGGACCAATAACATGGTTCCGGTGGCTCCGGTATTACAGTAGTTGTCTGCCGAAATCATAAATTCTTAGGATTTTGGGGGAACAAGCGTTCCCCCGTTCCCCCTCAAAAATAAAGCCCGCAGTTAAAGGTTGCGGGCTTTTAAATATATTTAAGATTTTATTTTTCCTTCCTTATACAGGCTGCGGTATTCACTGGGCGAAATACCGGTTTTTTGCTTAAAGGCTCTTACAAAGGACGAGTGGTTTGTAAAGCCGGACATAACGCCTACATCGGCTATCTTCACATCATCGGATATCAAAAGCTCCTTTGCCTTGCCTATACGAAGCTGTGTAAGATATTGCTTGAACGAGGTGCCAATCTGCTGCTTTATTGCCTTTGACATATACTTTGGCGTTGTATTAAAGGTTTCGGCAAGATTATCGAGATACAAATCCTCTGTATAATGCTCCTGTATATACTCGGCAATATTGGAAAGCTTATGTCCCGATGCATTGTCAAAGGTCGTTATATTCTCGGTCAGTTCAAGAATATAGTGTAAAATCGAATTGTCCGAGTCGGTGGTGGTTATATCATTTAACAGCTCCGATTCGGTTTTTGCCTTAAAATCCGGAATACGAAACTTTTTAATCTCTATAACCTTTGAAAACGCATTGAAAATACCTGCATATATATTGGCGCGGCTTTGGGGAGGATTTTTTGCGCAGGAGGCAAATATATCCTTTATAAGCTCCGACGCGGACTCTCCGTGACCGGTGAGCATATAGTTTATTAAAATGTTTTCGTTATATATATTGGAGGAATAATTTTTAAAGCTTGTGCTGTCAAGCATCTGCACCTTGTTTTTATTCATGGTATTGAATATATCAAACAGAGCCTCCTTGTGGGATTGACGCAGTCCGTCTATACCTTTATAAATATCGCCCATGCCCACAAACACATCGATGTATTCCTCATCTGCCGCGAAAAGCTTTTTTATATGCTCTATTGTTAAGTTAAGCTCACTGCCATCCTCCGATTCGATATTTAAAATGAGATACAGCGTATTTTTTGTATTGGGCAGAGAAAACGTCAAAAACGATGACGCAAATACCGCCTCTATTGCCCGATATATCTCTGTGTAGAGCGGTACATCAAGCACAACATACTTGTCGGAGGACGCGCTCTTTTGGGATATATTTACGGCGACCGACACGAAATAATCATGCTTAAATATCATTTTGTTCATTTGCTCATCTAAGCAGGTTGTAGGGTCATTTAGAATATCGACAAGGTATTTCTCCTGAGCGTGTGACAGTGACACTGCAAGATTGCGGGTCAGGTCGATATTTTCGTTTAGCAGACTGCTTACTGTATCATTTACATAGGAAATAATATCGTTGTGCTTTTTGGATTGAGGACTGCTGCGTTGTAGGTTTTTGGCTATGGATTTCCATGGCTTTATAAGTATTGCGGAGCCGAAATACGCATACAACAGCATAAGCAGCAGTAAAATCACACAAATTACGATAAGGCTTATCATGGTTTTGTGTATATACCTTTCTATATCTGAATAGGGAACAGCGGCAATATATGTATAACCGAATATATTTGAGCGGGGCTGAGATGATATAATAAAATGCTTTTTACGGTTAATTTTTGTATCGCCGGTAAAGTAGTAATTTGATTCATACTGCTTTTTTATCAAAGACATATTTATCGAGCCGGCATTATCGCGGTCAACGGTTATAACTTCTCCGGTATGATTGTCAATCATATAAAGACAGCTGTTGTCGGTGAATTTATATGTACGGAAATTTTCAAATATATTCTTGGCATTTATATTGAAAATAATAAGGCTGTTTCTTTTTGAGCCTACCGGAAAAACTGCCGGTACAACGGGGTGCGAAGCCTTATCCGTGGTATACCATGCGGGTGATGAGTCAAGATACTTTGACATTCCGTTTCCGGTATTGTAACTCACCCAAAAATCAAGATCATAATTATCATATTTATAAATGTCATTAAAATAATGCGCCATATCGTATACGCCGCTTGTGCTTACCACAAAGCCGGAGGAACGATTTACAATGGCAATGTTATCAAGATACTGAAGTCTTGAATTGATTGTCTGAAGGGTGGTCTGAACCCTTCTGGTAATATCTCTGTCTAACTGATTTGCATTTTGTTCGGACTCGGACACATATTTTGTATCCTGATTGGACATAAGCACGGACGCATATGCGCTTAGATTTGATATTTCATCTTCCGAATAGCGCAAAAATTTGTTCAGCTCATTTGTATATGCCGATGTGAGCACCGAGCGATATTGATTTGTGTAATACGTGCTGCTTATGAATGCAAAAAGCAATATTAAAAGCACCGGAACAAACAGCATTAAAAAAAATCTATGCATTGTTGTGCCGTTTTTTGTGGTGAAAAATGTGTTCTTTAACTTCATGATTGTTTCTCCGTATATTATAAATATGTTGTTGTAAAAATCTACTTGGGTAAAAAGTTGATATAACTATTATAGTAGATTTTACCGCAGATGTCAAGTGTGGAAAAGCTGATGGTGAAAATTGTATAATCGAATAAATTTGCGTTGGTAAAAGAGTTGAATTTTGCAATAAAGGGGAAAAGTAGGCATTGCGCGGGCTAAGTACGGTATGATAGACTGAGATCACAAAAAAATGCGGGATTTTGCTTGGAGCGAAACCTTGCGTGAAAACTGCAATGGGTTAAAAGTTGCAAAATAAAATCCGGCGTAACGGGGTTTTGTTTCAGTGAAAAATTCCCGTCAGGGAAAATCAAAATTATCTATAAAAGGAGAGAGTAAAGTGAAAAAAAGAAAATGTGAAAAGCGGTCTAAGGCTTTGCGTGTAATTGCGCTTGCAACAGTGCTTGCGCTGACGGCGGGAGCTGTCGGCGGCTGTGCCGGCGGCAAGGATAAGGATGCACAGGGCAGAACAAGGGTATCGGTTGTCTGGCCTCAGAAGGAGGGCCCGAGTCTTGACAAGATGGAGGCACGAAAGGTGACCTACGAGGAGAACAATCCGGACGCCGTTATTGAAAGGGATTCATGGCAGTTTGACTTAAAGACCTTTTATGCAAAGGCGGCGGGCGGTCAGCTTCCCACAGTTTATGACACTAATTTTACGGAGATTCCTCAAATTATTGCATCCGAGTACTCTGCCGATCTTACTGATGTGTTAAAGAAACGGGGTTATGAGGGTAAGCTGTCGGACAAGGTACTTGAGGTAATATCCAGAGACGGAAAGATATATGCGCTGCCGTATACGGCATATGTTTTGGGTTTGGGATACAATACGGAAATGTTTGAAGCAGCAGGACTTATGGAGCCGGACGGAACACCGAAGCAGCCCAAGGACTGGAATGAGGTTGCGGAGTTTGCTCAGAAGATAAAGGCGGCTACGGGAAAACCGGGATTTGTATTCCCCACAGCCAACAATAACGGCGGCTGGATATTCACTTCTCTGGCATGGTCTTTCGGAGCGGAGTTCGTAAAGCAGGACGCAGACGGCAATTGGCAGGCGGCCTTCAACAGCCCCGAAGCGGCTGAGGCGCTTCAGTATATTAAGGATTTAAAGTGGAAGTATGATGTTCTTCCCTCGAATATTCTTGTAGACGACAAGGAATACTATAAAACCTTTGCAACGGGAAATGCGGGTATGATTATAACTGCGGGAGATTATCCCAGAAAGGTTGTTCAGTATGATATGCAGCCGGAGCAGTCGGGAATTATGGCAATACCGGCAGGACCGAAGCGTCATGTAACGCTTATGGGCGGCGGCGTTTGCTGTATTGCTCCCAACTCAACCGAGGATCAGATTGACGCGGCTGTACGCTGGATTGAAATGACAACCAATTTCAATGCAACAGATGAATACAAGGACAGCGTCAAGAAAGATATAGAAATCAAGCTTGGAGAAAATCAGCTCATCGGTATCAAGGATATGTCGATATGGTCAGCGGATACGGAAGCGGTTGAATACAGAAACGGTCTTATAGATAAAAATGCAAACATAAACACGAATCATGTAAAGCTTTACAATGAATTTGTTGAAAATATGCCCTGTGAGGTGCAGGCAGAGGTTCCGGTATGCGCTCAGGAGCTTTACGGAATTTTGGACAACTGCATACAGGAAGTTTTAAACAACGAAAATGCAGACTGTGCACAGCTGCTTGAAAGCGCGGCATCGGAGTATCAGACAAATTATCTCAATAACATTGATTATTGATTTGTGCCGCCTACGGCGGCAGAATGGAGGAATAACATAATGAAAGTTTCTCGAAACAAACCGGGAACTGCAACATTGAAGAAAAAACGATGGACTCGAAGTGACACTACGGCATGGCTGCTGATGCTTCCCATGGTTTTGGTGATGTATCTTATGATATGGCGCCCGACCGTAATGGGTGCGGTATGGTCATTCTTCAAGATGAAGGGGTATTCGGTTGACAAGTTTATAGGACTTGAGAATTTTCGGCTGGTTGTTACAAACACTCAGTTTTTGCCCACGCTTTGGAATACGGTGCAGTATGTATTCTGGTCGCTTGTTATCGGCTTTTTGCCGCCTGTGGTTATTGCCGTTATACTAAACGAGATGGTACATTTTAAGAGCGGGTTTAGGGTTACAATATATCTGCCGGCAGTAATTCCCGGAATTGCGGGAATGCTTATGTGGTATTACATATACTACCCGGATCAGACAGGTCTTTTGAATATGCTGTTTGGCAAGCTTGGAATAGAGCCGTTTAACTGGCTGAATAATTCAAAGTTTGTAATACCCGGTATAGTGATTTATATGTCATGGCAAGGCTTTGCGGGAACGATGCTTCTGTACTATGCGTCGGTTCAGTCCGTATCGGCGGAGCTGTATGAAGCGGCATTGATCGACGGTGCGGGTATATGGAAGCGTGCATGGCATGTTACAAGACCGCAGCTTGCGGGGATTTTGCTCCTAAACTTAGTCCGCCAGATTATAGCGGTGTTCCAGGTAATGGAACAGCCGCTCGCCATGACGGGCGGAGGTCCCAACGGAGCTTCCATATCACTGGCATATCAGCTTTATTTATACGGCTTTAACAGCGGAGGTAAGGCTACGGGACAGGCTATGGCGCTTGGAGTAATAATCTTCTTGATACTTATAGTATTCACCTGCTTCTATTTCTGGATCAATAAGCGTATTGAGGACAATTATTAAGGGGTGAGTGGATATGACAAAAAGATTTAAAAACAAACCGACAGGACTTTTGAGTTTTTCGGATTTAAAGACACCAAAGGGAAAGATTGTATACTGGTTATTCTTTGCGCTGCTGCTGATTGCCTGTCTTGTTGCGGTTATTCCGGCGATTTGGACGATTTTAACGGCATTTAAGGATACACAGGAGATATATTCGGAATTTACCTTTTTACCGAAGAATATGTCATGGGGCAGGATTGTAACAAGACTGTCGGAATCATGGGCTGCCCTGCAGCTTGGAGGCTCCGTATTCAACACGATTATACTTTCAGTCGGAAATCTTGTTATGACGGTTATAGTGTGCGGAATAGGCGGATATGTTCTTTCAAAGCTTAAGCCCAAAGGGTACAAGCTGATATTTACCCTTGTGGTATGGACAATGATGATGCCGGGTCAAATGCGTCTGGTTCCCTGTTATATATCATACCTGCATTTCCCGTTTGCCTATGACATAGGCGGGGTAAGTCTGCTTGACACCTACTGGCCCATGTGGCTCGGTGCGGCGGCGAATGCCTTTAACGTGATACTGTTTAAAAACAGCTTTGACGGGCTGTCGCAGTCATATGTTGATGCGGCAAAGATTGACGGCTGCGGGGATGTCGGTACGTTTTTTAAGATTATGCTTCCGCTTGCAATGCCGATTGTGATTTTTGTTTCAATCGGAGCGCTGAGCGGTGCATGGGCTGAGTTCTTTACACCAATGCTTGTACTTGACAAAAACACAGTGCTTCCGGTTAAGATATATAGGCTGGCGGGAGATACAAGTATTAAGATGAATACATATTTTATGGCTCTTGTATTCTCGTGTGTACCTACATTCTTAATATTCCTTATATTCCAGAGGCATATTCTGGGAGGTGTCAACATCGGAGGAGTTAAGGGGTAATGAGCCTTTATGACATGATTTAAGAACCGTCCTTTGGGGCGGTTTTTAAATACAACAAATTTATTAAAAACGCTTGATAATTCCCAAGGCTTATGGTATACTTATGGCGAGCATTAAAGGCTCTTAAAATGTATTTTGGAGATGAATGATAATGATATTTGAAAACGGAGACAGAATTGTATTTGCCGGGGATTCGGTAACGGACATGGGAAGCGCTCAGCCTGTGGGCGAGGGCTTGTTCGATAATTTGGGACAGGGTTATGTGAGAGTTATAGAAAATTTGCTTACGGCCTGTTATCCCGAGCTTAATATAAGAGTTACAAATTCCGGAATAAGCGGAAATACAAGCCGGGATTTGATTGAAAGATACGATCGTGATGTGGTTGAGTTAAAGCCTGACTGGGTATCGATATGTATCGGTATAAATGATGTATGGCGGCAGTTTGATACTCCGGCTATGAAAGACGCTCAGGTCATGCCGCAGGAGTATGAGCAAAATGTGGAAAAAATGATTACCGCCGTAAAGGACAAGGTAAAGGGAGTGCTGATTTTATCGCCCTATTACATGGAGCCTAATCGTGAGGACATGATGAGGGCGAGAATGGATGAGTATGTTGCCATATGCCAAAAGCTGGCGGACAAATACGGTTGTATTTTTGTGAATTTCCAGAAAATGTACGAGGATTTCTTTAAAATACGTCATTCAAGCTGTATCGCATGGGACAGAGTTCACCCTAACGAGATGGGAGCAACGCTTATGGCAAAAACAGTGCTTGACGCGTGCGGATTTGACTATTACCACAGTATATAGGCAGAGCCTTCGGGCTTTGTCTCATTTTTTTGTCTGATAAAAAAACCAGTTTTTGTGCATCTATACAGGGATAATATGTATTGACTGTGTATAGGTGAGATGTTAAAATAAAAGAGTGAAATATAGCTTTTGGGGGACGGTTTTATGAAGTGCTTTCAAATTGATTTGAATGAAGTCTTAAGAGTTGTGCTTCTCGGCAAGGAAGCGCTTATACCTCCGCGTATGCATTATTCAAGGTATCTTACGGAATATGTTATGTATGTGGTAGTAAAGGGCAGTCTTGTGCTTAACGTTAATATGGATACGGTGACCCTTGAAGCGGGAGATGTGTATTTGTTTCGGGAGGGCGATCAGCAGGTTCCGGCAAAGAGCAGCTTTTGTGAATATTATTATATTCATTTCCGTGCTGAGCGTATCCGCGAAACAGAGCTTTCCGAAGCTGAGTATGAAGCAGTGCTTCAGAAAAAACGTGAGCAGTGCATGAGGGCGGATTCCTTCAGTACGCAGTGCTACGATTTTCTTAATGTGGTTATTAAGCAGAAAAATCATATTGCATCCGAAAAGCTCTTTAACAGCATTAAGGAGCTTATGCAAAACAGCATACTTACAACCGACTGCAAATACCCGAAAAAAAGGCTTGCGGTGTCAAATGCTCTGGCGTCCGTTTTAATAAAACTGGAAAACAACAGTATTCAAAGAGGAAGCAGCAATAAGCAAAAAAGTCGCAAAAGCTATGAAACCGCCCGTAAAATTGCGTCGTATATCGAGCAGCATTATGCCGAGCCGATTACGGGAAAGCTTATCGAGCAGAAATTCTTTTTAAGCTATGACTATGTAAATACGGTATTTTGCGAGATTATGGGATGTACCATAATTAAATACTGCAATATCGTTCGTATTCAGCACGCTAAGGCGAAAATGCGGGCAACAAACCTGACGATTAAGGAAGTGGCTATGGAAACGGGTTTTGAAAATGCGTATTATTTCAGCCGCTTGTTTAAGAAAAATGAGGGAATTTCTCCGTCGGAATATAAAAGAAAATTTTTAAAGGTATTGGACAAGGAAGGAACTGACGAATAATATGAAAAACGAAAGGTTTTGTGTAAGCATTGATGAAAATACGGGATTTATCACATCAATTGTAAACAGAAAAGACCCTTATGAGATGAACTGGTGCGCCGAGGACGGACAATGGGGAAAAATTCATCAAAGAAACTGGAACGCATGGACGGGGGAATTGGGCGAGATAGAGGAAAAGAAAATGAGGCTCATATCCTTTGCCCAAAACGATAACAGCTCAAAGACTGTATACAGTAACGGAGAACTTTCTGTTACGGTAAGCAGAAGCTTTAAGGCTAACGGTAATTTTGTCGAAAACTATACCATAAAGAATTTAACTGATACCGTTGTATGTGTAAACCGCGACAACTTTGGCATTGAAACACCCTTTAATGACCGGTATCCCAATGCGGAGGAGTGTATGATACATCACTGCAACGCGCATATTTGGTGCGGGCACAATATAACATGGGTAAACGCTCTTAGAATGGGCGACTCCGATATAAATTTAGGCTTGTATCTGACAAAGGGCGCAATAGACTGCTATGACCAGAACAGATGCGGGGATCGCAATATATGCGGTGGCTGCACAAGAGGAGTGTTTGTGCTTGAGCCGGAAAGTATGCTGCTTATGAGCGGCGAGGAATATGAGCTTGAATGGGAGCTTTTCTGGCATGAGGGCAAAGAGGATTTCATGTCCAAAATCAGCGGCTTTAAGGGTTATATAGGAATTGATGCGGTTCACTACACCGTTTTTGAAGATGAGAATATCGATTTTACAGTAGTATGCGATGAAACGCCGAAGATAAAATGCGGCGGTGAAATTGTTCCCATAAAAAAGAACGATAAGGGATATAGGATTGTTTACAAAGCGTCTGCCGGTGAGTATCGCTTTTTGATAAAGGCGGGAAATGTATGCACATGGGCGGAATTTATGGTAAAAATCCCGTTTAAGGATTTGTTGGAGAAAAGAATTCATTTTATCATTGATAATCAGCAGTGCACAGACCCAAAAAGTCCCTTGTGCGGAGCGTTTTTGATATATGATAATGACTATGACAGCGTGTATTTTGATTATGCAAACCCCGACCACAACGCCTGCCGGGAGAGAATGAATATTCCGCTTTTGCTGATGAAATATCTGCAGGTCAAAAACGACCCCAAGGTGAGAAAAGCGGTCGATTTGTATATGGAATTTGTGCTTAGAGAATTTTATGACGAGGAAACCGGCGAGGTGTTTAACACGATAGGCAAAAACCGGGATCAGTTAAGACTTTACAATGCTCCGGGCGTTATGCAGATATTTGGCGAAATGTATTTTATTACCCGCGACGAGGTTTACCTTAAGCATATTATGAAGCTTGCAAAAAACTATTACGGCATAGGCGGAGAAAAGTGCTATGCAAACGGTCTTACGATCGGGAAGATAATCCGTGCCTTTATGATGGCAGGAAATGACGGGAATACGCAAAAGATGATGACATATTTCCAAAAGCACGTTGATAATATTATGGGCAACGGCACCGCTTACCCAAAGCATGAGGTGAATTATGAGCAGACAATTGTAACTCCGGCGGTAAATTATATCTCCGAAATGGGCGCATTAAGAGAGGATAAGGAGCGCTACATAACCGAGGCAACAAAGCATATTAAGATTTTGGAGCGTTTTTCGGGAATGCAGCCGAGCTTCCATTTAAATGAGATTGCAATCCGATTTTGGGATGATTATTGGTTTGGCAAAAACAGAACGGTAGGCGATACTCTGCCTCATCATTTAAGCTGTTTAAGTGCCCGCGCATATCTTTCCTACGGTTTATTAAGCGGCAAAAAACAATGGATAGAAAAAGCCGAGGAATGTATAAGAAACTGTATGTGTCTTATTAAGGACAACGGCAGGGGTGCGGCGGCATATGTATATCCTTATAAGGTGGACGCAAAACGAGGCGAATTCTATGACCCATGGTCAAACGACCAGGATTTGGTACTGTATGACGCGCTGTATTTTGCGGATCATACCGATACATTCCAAATCTAAAATTATAGGTTTTGTGCATCAACAAAGCGGTAATATGCATTGTAATTTTTAAAAATAGATGTTTAAATATATGAGTAGGCAGGATAGTGTCTACTCATATTTATTAAGTGATTAAATTTGGAGGTAAGCATATGGCAAAAATCAAACTGGATGAGCTTAGAAGATTTTCGGCTAAAGCCCTTGTAAAGGCGGGGATGAGCGAGGAGGATGCGGCAACAACCGCCGAGGTTCTCATAACCACCGACACCTTCGGAGTGCTGACCCACGGTACGAAAAACCTGTATCAGTACATACTTAAAATGCAGGCGGGCGGACTTGACGCAAAGGCTGCTGCGACTGTTGAGGGCGAGGGTCCCTCATGGGCAATCATAAACGGCAACAAGGCGGTAGGTATGGTTTCTGCCTGCAAGGCTATGAATTTGGCAATTAAAAAGGCAAAGGAAACGGGCGTTGCATATGTGGGAGTTAAAAACAGCTGTCACTTCGGTGCAGCGGGGTACTATGCAAACCTTGCTGCAAAAGAGGGAATGATAGGACTTGCGATGAGTAACGCAGATCCTGTAATTGCTGTTCCGAACGGCTGCAAAAAGGCGATTGGAACAAACCCGTTTTCGTTTGCGGCTCCCTTGGGAAACGGCAAAAGCGTATTTTTGGATATTGCTCTTAGTAATGTGGCTGCTTTAAAGGTAATTATGGCACAGGAAAAAGGAATGGCAATTCCCGATACATGGCTTGTGGACAGAGATGGACTTCCCACAACCGATGCAGGCAAATTCCCCAAGGAGGCAAGTCTTCAGCCCATGGGTGCGCATAAGGGATACGGTCTGGCGGTACTGGTTGAGATACTTGCAGCCGTTATTACCGGTGCGGGGCTTTTAAGCGAGATTACAAGCTGGAATTTGGATTTATCATCAACAAATAATGCAGGTCACGGATTTATTGCCGTTGATGTGTCAAAAATGATGCCCTATGAAAAGTTCATTGAGCGTATGAACAAAATGGCACAGGAGCTTAAAAATGCGCCAAAAGCAAAAAATGCCGACAGGATTTATCTGCCCGGTGAGATGGAATGGGACAAGAGAAGTGCGGCATTAGAAAGCGGAGAAATCGAGATTACCGACGCAATGGCACAAAGCTACATAAAATTATCGGAATTGACCGGTGTTGAAATTAAATTTAATTAACGGAGGATATAATCATGGATAAAACAATGTATGGGATTTTAAAAACAACGGGTATTTGCCCAATTATGGTTGCGCCAGAGTTGGATTTTGCGGCAGATGCGGCGCACGCTTTGGCGGAGGGCGGCTTGCCTGTTTGTGAGGTTTTGCTTCACAGAGATGAAGATTCATTAAACAGAATTAATGAAATAGCGAAAAATGCGCCCGAGGTTATAGTTGGTGCAGGTTCGGTTATTTCAATTAAAGATGCCGAGGAAGCAATCGATGCAGGGGCAAGGTTTTTCGTTGCGCCGGGATTTGTTCCGGAGGTTGTGGAGTTTGCACTCAAAAAGAATATGCCTATTTTGCCGGGCTGTGTTACTGCAAGTGATATTTCAATGGCGCTGAATTACGGGATTAATATTCTAAAATTCTTCCCAATCTATCAGCTTGGCGGAGCAGATACTCTTGCACAGTATCACGGCGGTCCCTTCGGTAATGTTGAATGGGTTGTAACCGGCGGACTCAATGGCAAAAACTTCTTGCCGTTTGCGGAGATTGACTATGTTTTGGCTTCCGGCGGTGACTGGATGTTTGCCGAAAATAATGCCGTAAACGATAAGAATTATGAAATGATTGTTGAAAATACAAGAAGGACGATTAAGGATGTTTTGGATTTGCGTTCAATAAACAGATAGATTTTGTTGGGTGGTGTCATAATGTCAAAAATGTGTTTTGATTTTGAAGGTAAAAATGTTTTGATTACCGGTGCGGAGCGCGGAATCGGCCTTGAAATTGCCAAAGGTTTTGCAAAGTGTGGTGCAAACATTATTATTGCCGGAATTATGAACGATGAATTTCCGAATGCGGAAAAGCTTATAAAGCAAGAGGGGGCGGAATGCGTCTGCGTTCATACAGATATTTCCGACGAAGTTTCTGTTAAGAAAATGGTTAATACCGTAAAAGAAAAATTCGAACGGATAGATATACTTGTTAATAATGCGGGAATCAATAAGCTTGCACCGGCAGAAGAAATGCCTCTTGAGGTTTGGCAAAGAATTATCAATGTGAATTTTACAGGCACATTCATTATGTGCCGTGAAATAGGTTCAATTATGATTAAGCAAGGCGGCGGAAATATCGTAAATATCGCGTCTATGTCAGGCTTGGTTGTAAATCCTTTGCCGCAGCAGCAATGTGCGTATAACAGTTCAAAAGCAGGGGTTATTATGCTTACAAAATGTTTGGCGAACGAGTGGGCGGAAAAGGGCATCCGAGTTAATGCCGTTTGTCCCGGATTTACACGGACACCGCTTACCGCAAAGCGATTGGATACGCCGAATGACCCGGCGGTTAAAAAATGGATAGGCGGAACACCTATGAACAGAGTGGCTAATCCGGATGAAATGGTTGGAATTGTTTTATATTATGCAAGTGAGTTTTCGTCATTTACAACAGGTACATGTATACCCATTGACGGCGGATATACTTGCTTGTAATAAGCTTAGGCGATTGTAAAATTATAGTATTACATATTAAAAAATTGCGTAAAATCCGGCTTTTCAGACTTTTGCAAATGGCTATATAATAAGCTTTCAAGGAGAACGATTATGAATAATATTACAGATACATTTAAATTATATAACGGTGTTGAGATCCCTTGTATGGGACTTGGCACATGGCAATCAAAAGATGAAATCGCAAAACTATCTGTTCTTGCGGCAATGTCACACGAGTATCGCCTTATTGATACGGCAGCGGCATACGGAAATGAACGTGGAGTAGGCGCAGGAATAAAAGAATGCGGACTTAAAAGAGAAGAAATTTTTGTTACAAGTAAGCTCAGAAACGCTGACCACGGCTATAAATCAACGCTCAATGCATTCGAACTGACTATGGAAAAGCTTGGACTTGAGTATTTGGACTTATATTTAATTCACTGGCCAAATCCCGTTCAGTATCGCTTTATATGGAAAGAGGCAATGCAGGAAACATGGAGAGCTTTTGAAGAGTTATACGAAGCAGGGAAAATTCGTGCAATCGGCATAAGTAATTTTATGCCCCATCATATTGATGCACTTATGGAAACAGCAAAAATCAAACCCATGGTAAATCAGCTTAAGCTTTGCCCGGGAATAACTCAGGACGAAGCTGTTGATTACTGCAAAAAGAACGATATTGTCGTTGAGGCATACAGCCCCTTCGGTACGGGCGCAATATTTAAGGTACCCGAAATGAACGAAATGTCGAAAAGATATGGCAAGTCCATAGGTCAGCTTTGCTTAAGGTGGTGTCTGCAAAATGGTTTTGTTTCACTGCCCAAGTCTGCAAACCCCATGAGAATTAAGCAAAACGGAGAAATATTCGATTTTGAGCTTTCAAAAGAGGATATGGATATAATATCAAACCTTAAGGGAGTCTGCGGCGAGGCGCCCGACCCGGATAATATCTTGTTTTAGGAGCGCTTATGAGAATTACAAATAAAGAGGCTCTTATTTCTCACGGAAACAAAGAAGGGCGAAAAATCGTAACGGAGCTTTTGGATGCCGGTCTTGACGCTCTTGACCCTTACTACAGAGTAAAAGAGCTTGTAAAAATAGAGGACAACAAAATCATACTCGATAATAGGGGCTTTGAAATGAAAGGCGACCCAAGAAGCGGTGCGGCGGTGTATGACCTTAAGGACTATGACAGGATTTTCGTTATAGGCGCGGCAAAGGGAATACAGCGGGCGGCACTTGCTTTAGAGGAGGTTTTGGGCGAGCATCTTACGGCAGGTCATGTAATAGGAAAGCACGGCGAGGAAATTATATGCAAAAAAATCGGCGTTACCTTGGCGGGACATCCCGTACCCGACAAATACTGTGTTGAGGGCTGCAAAAGGATTGAAAAGCTTGCAAGGGATATTACGGAAAGAGATTTGGTTTTTACTGTTTTCGGCAGCGGCTGCGGCTCGCTCTTTACATATCCGGCAGGGGATATAACCATAGAGGATATATCGGATTTTACCCATATGATGCAGATTGAGAAGGGTGTACCCACAAGCGATTTAAACAGTATAAGAACACATACAGACCGATTTAAAGGCGGAAGAATTACAAGGCTTTTAAAAAAAGCGACCATGGTGCATATGGTTACGGCAGACCCGTCTAAGATGTCAACTCCGGTTTTGAGGGTATCATATTTTGAAATGTTAAAGAGCAACACGTTTTTCCCGACCGTTGCCACAGCATCGACTTATAAAGACTGCATAGACATAATCAATAAATGGGACGCATGGGACAAAACTCCAAAATCCATAAAGGAGCATCTGCTCTCATGCAAGGACGAGAATATGTCTACAGAGGAGTATGAGAATTTCAATTCGAGATTTTTCGGGCTGATTTTTAAGGATTCAACGGTATACCCGGCAGTCAGGAAAAAGGCTTCGGAGTTGGGCTTTAAATGTATTATGCTTTCGGAGTACATGGAAGCGGAAGCGAGAGAAGCGGGCTTTGTGGACGCCAATATGGCTCTTTGCTGTGAGAGGATGGGCGAGCCGTTTGAAGCTCCGGTTGTGCTTATGTCGTCGGGGGAAAATGTTGTAACGGTAGGCAGTGAAACCGGTATCGGCGGACGTAATCAGGAATACTGCACAGCGGCGGCATTAAGGATTGCCGGAAGCAAAAGAATTGTCATGGGTGCGGTTGATACGGACGGTACGGACGGCCCCGGGGGCTTTTGCTTTGAGGGTGCACCGAAATGCCTTGCAGGTGCGGTGGTTGACGGATATACCGCCGATGAGGCGAAAAATTCGGGAATAAATTTGTGGGACGGACTTAAAAGCCATGGAACAAGCAAGCCGCTTTGGCGGCTTGACAGCGCAGTAGCGGCAAGAGAAAATGTTTCGGCGCTTGATTTAAGAGTAATATTTATAGGAGGAGAATGACTATGTACGGTACGTTAATTACAGACGTTAAGGCACGTCAGGTTTATACCAACCGAGGCAAGCCGGGCGTTGAGGTTACAATAACAACACAAAACGGTGCAGAGGGCAGAGGAATGTGTACTGCGGGCGTTTCAATGGGAACTCACGAGGTGGATTTTTCCTATGACGGCGGCAAAAAATTCGGCGGCAAGGGTGTGGGCAGAGCCATAGAAAGCGTCAAAAACAAAATTGCGCCGGTAATTATCGGAATGGATGCGGCAAATCAGGCAGAGATAGACGCTGCAATGCTCGCTATTGAGCCTGATGCAAAGATAAGGCTTGGCGGAAATGCCGTTGCGGCGGTTTCGGCGGCGGTGCTAAAGGCGGGCGCAAAAGCCCTGGGTATTCCGCTTTACCGTCATATAGGCGGTGCGGGAGCAATGTATCTGCCTGTTCCCGGAGTAGCAATGGCTGCGGGCGATGAACGCTACGGCGGCGGTATTACCACGCCCGGAGGAAAGCCGACGATGTCGGTTATGGCTTACGGCTTTGACACATTCTCGGAAGCTTCCTATGCCTGTTGGGAAATTCATACCCGCTGGGCGCAAAAAATGAAGGATAAATTCGGCGGACTTCCCAACGTTAGAGATTTTATATCCATTCCCAAGGGAGTTTACAGCTGCGACAGAGAGATATGGGAGGATATGCTAAAAATCATAATCGAAGCGGGCTATGAAGGCAAGGTCGGATTTCAGATGGACGTTGCAACGGATACATATCATAATAAAGAGGACGATAAATATTACGGCTTGTTTGACAAGACACCGAAAACCAAGGAGCAGCTTTATGATTTCTATATGCAGATAATAAAGGACTATCCCTTTGTGATTATAGAGGATCCCTTTAACGAGGACGATTATGAAACCACCGCCGCACTTACAAAGGAATGCGGAATACAGATTGTGGGCGATGATTTATTTACCACAAACCCCGAACGTGTGGCATACGGCATTTCAAAGAATGCGGCAAACGCGGTGCTTCTTAAAGTAAATCAGGTGGGTACAATATCCGAAGCTCTTGAAATGATTCAGTATGCGTATAAATTCGGCTACGGGGTTATGCCCTCGGACAGCCGAGGTGAGGGTGCAGCCATTGCGGATTATGCGGTCGGCATAAATGCCGGTTCTGTTCGTGAAAGCGCCATAGGCGACAGAGGAAACCGCTTCCTTGAAATTGAGGAGGAGTTAGGCTCATCGGCTAAATTTATCGGAGCAAGAGGCTTAAAGGGCTTTAGAAATCAGCAAAGAGCGGAAGGCAAGCTTTGATTTGGGAGGTAGATTATGTATAAACAGTATATAAACGGAAAATTGGTTGACGGTGCGGGCAAGCCTATGGACGTATTTAATCCTGCAACCGGCGAGATTGTGGGAACTGTGGGCTGTGCCGACAAAAATCAGACAACAGAAGCCTTAAAAGCTGCCCAAACAGCCTTTAAGACCTGGTCGAAAACCTCTGTAAACGAGAGAGCCGATTGGCTCTATAAGCTAAAGGATGCGTGTCTTAAAGAAAGAGATACTTTAATTGATTTGGTATCGGCAGAATCGGGCAGACCTTATCCGGCCGCCTGCGGAGATGTTGACTGGCTGCTTATAAGCCTTTCGTATTATGCGGAGGAAGCCAAAAGAATTGAGGGTGAGGTTATGCCGGCACTTCACGCAGGAGATAAGCTTAATTATCAGATTGTCACAAAACAGCCCGTAGGCGTTACGGTGGGTCATGTGGCATGGAATTATCCTTTGGGAAACGCAAGCATAAAGCTTGCACCGGCGGTAGCTTCGGGCTGTACCTGTATTATCAAGCCATCCTCACAAACGCCGCTTGCAACACTTTATGTGGGTGAGATTGCGGAAAAAATCGGATTTCCGGCAGGAGTTATAAATATTCTTTCCGGTCCCTCCGGCGAGGTTGCAAAAACCCTTAACGAAAGCGACATTCCGAGAATGATAAGTCTTATCGGCTCCTATGAAACAGGGATTAAGCTTATGCAGCAGGGCTCAAGGTCATTAAAGAAGTATTCTTTGGAGCTTGGCGGAAACGCTCCCGTTGTTGTTATGCCGGATGCGGATATTGAGGAAACAGCGGCAAACATTGTTGCAAAAAAGGTTGGATTTGCCGGTCAGACCTGCGTAAACTACAACCGTATTTATATCCATGAAAGCATATATGATGTAATGTGTGAAAAGATTGCACAGGAGCTTAAAAAGGTAAAGCTGGGCAAGGGTAAGGATGAAGGATATATTATGGGACCCGTTATCAATGCTGCCGCAAGAGACAGAATGCTTGAGCTTATAGACGATGCCGTAGAGGGCGGTGCAAGGCTTGTTATGGGCGGCGAGGTGCCAGAGGAATTTAAGAAGGGCAGCTATATAACTCCCGCGCTTTTGATTGATGTAAACGATGATATGAGAGTATCAAAGGAAGAAATTTTCGGACCCATTATTCCGCTTCAGTCCTTTAAGACTTTAGACGAGGCGATAGAGAAGTCCAACAATACAATCTTTGGACTTTCGGCGTATTTCTTCGGTCATAACTCAAAGGAAATGAGCAGGTATTTTGAGGGCGTAAGAGCCGGAGAAATATTCGTAAACGGCGGTATCGGCAGCGAGTTTTCGCCCCATGCGGGAGCAAAGCAGTCGGGTATAGGATGTGATAAGTCAAAGCATTCACTGGCGGAATACTATGACATTAAATTCCTGTCCATGATTCCGTAACAAAGGAGCACTGTGATGGATAAAAAAATAGATTTAATAGGCTTGGGCGACCCGTTTTTGGACTTGGTAATAGAAATTGACGCTCTGCCCAAATCCAACACCAACTGCCCCATGCACGAAAGATGCTTTCAGGGCGGCGGAAATGTTGCAACAGCCCTTGCGGCGGCGTCAAGGCTTGGGCTTAAAACCTCGCTTATAGGCTCTGTAGGAGATGATTTGTTCGGTAAAATGTCCCTGTCGGATTTGGAATACAACGGAGTTGATATTTCAAAAATGATAACGCATAATAACAAAAAGAGCAATTTTTCCGTATGCGTTGCCGAACGTGCCGTTAAGGGCAAAGAATTTATAGTGGGGCATGGTGATTTTGAGCAAATTGAGCCTGAGGACATAGATGAGGAATATATACGGTCCGCAAAAATGCTGCATACGGGACTTATTACTCCGGCAGTTATAAAGGCGTGCGAATGTATTCATAAGGCAGGCGGCAAGGTCAGCATAGACGCGCCCTATTACAAGCCCTTTGTGTATGAAAACTATAAGCATTTTGATATTTTTATCGGCTCTGAAATGTATTATGATGAAATGTGCAAAGTAAAGGGATTTAATAAAGACGAATATGAGAAGAACATGAATACTCTAAGAGATGAAGGCTGCGAAATTGTTATATTCACTTTCGGTGCAGACGGCTGCCGCGGTGTTTGGGAGGATAAGTATTTTGAAATCCCGGCAATTGAGGTTGATGTCGTTGATACAACCGGTGCGGGGGATGTGTTCCATGGAGCGTTTGATTATGCATATCTTAAAGGCATGAATGCAGAAGAATGTGCGCGCTTTTCAACCGCCGTATCGGCGATAAAATGCACCCGTCCCGGCGGACGTTCGGGAATACCCACACTTGCGGTTTTGGAAAAATTCCTTGAAACCGGCAAGATAGATTACAGCGAAATAGATGAGCGTGTGGCTCATTATAAGCGCGGAATTATATAGGAGGTAATGTGAAAAATAAGCTGCGCATCTCATCTCGAAAGTCTGCCTTGAAGTATACACATACGTTGGCGGCAGCCTTTCGAGCAATCTGCATTCACCGCCAAGAAGGGCGGACGCACGCAGTGCGGCTTTTGCGAAGCAAAAGTGATGACAGGCTTCTTTTCCACATTATGATTTGTGCCGTCGCAGGGCGGCGGAATGGAGGAATAATATAAATGCTTGATTATAAAGTAAGAATCGGTCTTGTACCGTTAAGGCGCGACTGTACGCCCAGACCCGGTCAGTTTAACTGGGAAATTGCCGAGGAAAGGGGAAGAAAAACGGTTGCGTACATAAAGGAACACTATTCAACAGACAATATTTCCTTTGTGGATTTAAAGGGTGTGATAGACGTTGAGGTGCTTTGGTCATGCAACGATGTTGACAAGGTGGCAGAGCATTTCAGAAAGGAAAAGGTTGACGCGATTTTCCTGATTGCCGCAAATTTCGGGAATGAAGAAGCGGCGGGCGAGCTTGCCAAAAAGTGCAAAAAGCCTGTGCTTTTGTGGGGACCCCGCGATGAAGCGCCCGATGAGGGCGACGGTATGCGTTATACGGATTCCCAGTGCGGTCTGTTCGGAATAAGCCGTCAGCTTATGCGCATGAATGTTCCCTTTACATATATTGAAAACTGTCACGTGGAGGATGCGGCGCTTGAAAAGGGAATTAAGCGCTTTGCCTCGGTTGCCTGCGGAGTAAGGAATTTTTCGGGTATGAGAATAGGTCAGATAGGTCAAAGACCTGCACCCTTCTGTTCCGTTATCTGCAACGAGGGACAGCTTATGGAGGAGTTTGATATTCATCTTGTACCCATAAATCTGGCACTTATTCAGGACAGGTTTAATACCATTGTAAATACCCGTCAAAAGGAGCTTGAAGCGGGAGCGCAGATGCTTCGCAATATGTATGAGCTGGACGCCGCGTCGGATGAAACCGCTAAGAAGCAGTATGCATATGTTCTGCTCTTTAAGGATTTGTTTGAGGAATTTAAGCTTGATGCGATTTCCTCGGAGTGCTGGTCAGCACTGCAGCTGCTTGTGGGCGCGATGCCCTGCACCGCCTACGGCATTCTTGCGGACGAAGGGTATATTATAAGCTGTGAAAACGATGTTCACGCCGTTATGACTCAGGTGCTGTTAAAATCGCTTGCACTGGGAAAAAAGCCGCCGCTGTTCGGTGAGTTTACCATTCGTCATCCCGAGGAGGAGAATGTGGAGCTTCTGTGGCATTGCGGACAGTTTGCGTATTCAGCAAGAAGAACGGATAAGCCCTGTCGCTGTATGAATATGAGAGAAAATTTCGAGGCAAAGAAAGGTCATTACACAGTTGCCAGAATTGACCAGGATCATGGAAAATATTCGATTATTGCCGGAGAATGTGACAGCGCCGAGGGACCCTATACCAACGGTACATACCTGTGGGCGCGCTTTGATGATTTAAACGCATGGGAGCGCAAACTCGTTGAGGGACCGTATATTCACCATGTATCGGAGATAGAGGGAAGCCTTACGGAGAATGTAAAGGAATTTTGCAAGTATGTTCCTGCATTGAAGTTTGAAACAGTATAATTTTGTTTGGAGGATATTATAATGCGTTATACATTAAAGGAAATTTTGGATTTGGCACAGGAGGGCGGCTTTGCCGTTCCTGCGTTTAATGTTTACAATCTGGAAACTCTTATGGGTGTTGCGTTAGCAGCCAAAGAAACAAAAGCACCGGTTATAATTCAGATGTACAGCCGTCTTTTTAATACCGGAACGGGTGAGTTCATGGCACCGGTTATCATAGATGTAATGAATAAATTAAAGACACCGGTTACCTTCCACCTTGATCACGGCGCGGGCATACCCGAATGTATCCGCGCAATGCGCTTCGGAACAACGGGAGTTATGATTGACGCTTCGACCATGCCCATTGACGAAAATATTGAAACAACCAAAAAGGTTGTGGATATGGCAAGGGAAGCCGGAGTTGCCGTTGAGGGCGAGCTGGGACATATCGGCTCAACCAAGGATGAAAAATGGGACGCGTATACCGAGGTTGAGGACGCGGTAAGATATGTTGAGGAAACCGGAATTGACGCGCTTGCGATAATGGTAGGAACGGCTCATGGAAAGTATGCACAGGCACCGGTTCTGGCAATTGACAGAATTAAGGAAATCCACGCAAACACAAGAGCGCATCTTGTTCTGCACGGAGGATCGGGAGTTGGCGACAATCAGATAAAAGCGGCGGTAAATGCGGGAATACGCAAAATCAATTTCGGAACAGATGTCTGCTATGCGTTTATGGACGGATATAAGGCACTTGATCCCTACAGCGCACCTCTTGACGTTACCATGTCAAAGGTTGCACAGAACGTAAAGGAATTTGCAATCGGGAAGATTAAGCTTCTCGGAGCGGAGCAAAAAGGAGAATAACATGGAATACGATTTTAAGGGCAAAACCGTTATAATTACCGGTGCGGAAAGAGGAATAGGCCTTGAAATTGCAAAGGGCTTTGCCAAAGCCGGTGCGGATATTGCAATAGCCGGCATGATGGAGGAGGAGTTTGACAACGCCTGCGCCCAGGTGACTAAAGAGGGCGTTGAATGTCTTTGCATAAAAACCGACGTTTCAAAGGAGGATTGTGTAAAGAGCATGATAGCTCAGGTAAAGCAGACCTTCGGAAAGATTGATATTCTGGTAAACAATGCCGGAATAAACAAGCTGTATCCCGCAGAGGAAATGCCGTTGGAGGTTTGGAACAGTATAATAGGCGTAAATCTGACGGGCGTATTCTTGGTAAGTCGTGAGGCGGCAAATGTGATGCTTGAGCAGGGCGGGGGAAATATTGTAAACATTACCTCCATGTCGGGTCTTGTTGTAAATCCGCTGCCCCAGACCCAGTGCGCATATAACAGCTCAAAGGCGGGAGCAATAATGCTTACAAAGTGCATGGCTGTAGAGTGGGCACAGCGGGGGATAAGAGTAAATGGCATAGCACCGGGCTTTATGGAAACTCCCCTTACCCAAAAGCGGCTTAGCACACCCAATGACCCGGCAGTTAAAAAGTGGATAGAGGGAACACCTCTAAACCGCGTGGGCAAGCCGTCGGAGCTTGTGGGACTGGCGCTTTATCTTGCGTCGGACGCATCCTCATATACAACGGGAACGGTAATTTCCGTTGACGGAGGTTATACCTGTTTGTAAAAAATATAAGTGTTAGGAGAAAGAAAATGCTTGAAATTTTAAAAAAGAAAAACCCGGGACTTAAAGTGTATTCCGTATTCGATGAGGAATTTAAAAGCTTCGGTAGGGTTATAGAAAATATCGATACAGCTCAAATTATAGATGCGGGAGCAAAAATTCCGCTGCCGGAGATGGGAGTTAAATATGTTCCCTCCGAGGCGGAATTTGAGAAACTTTCCATTGCAGAGGAAATTCAAAAGGAGCTGTTTGGCACGCTCCCTGCGCAGCTGGGCTATTGTTGGGGACACAGCTCGTTTTTAAATGCTGCGGAATGGCATACATCAAGCGAGATAAACATTGCAATAACGCCCATGGTTTTGATTATGGGACACAGATGGGAGATAGAGAACAATAAAATAGACTCGTCTAAGTTTACGGCGTTTTATCTTCCCAAGGGAGCGGTAATAGAATGTTTTGCCACAACCCTGCACTACTGTCCCTGTCAGGTTTCGGATGAGGGCTTCGGCTGCGCTGTGGGACTTCCCAAGGACACAAACACAGCCCTTGAGAATGTGCCGGAGGATAAGCTGATAAGCGCAAAAAACAAGTGGATAATATGCCATGAGGAAAATCAATCGGCAATAGCCAGGGGAATAACTCCCGGCATAACCGGTGTAAATTTTGAGATAAAGTATTAAACCGTAATTTTATGAAAGGGCTGTGAGGGCTTTGGCTGATATTCTTATAAAAAACGGACGTGTCTGGGACGGAGAAAGGTTTTATTATTCGGATATTTTAATTAACATGGGAAAAATCGAAAAAATACTTCCGAAAATAAATACCGTCGCGGATTTTATATATGACGCGGCGGGGAAAACCGTTTTGCCGGGGCTTGTTGATATGCATGCGCATCTAAGGACACTGTCCTCGGACAGTATAGGAGTGCAGGCGGAAATGGGGTGCTTCCCCTTTGGAGTAACCGCTGCCGCCGATACGGAGGGCTGTAGCGGAAACAAATATTTATCCGACCTTCTCATGGTAAAGAACGTGGTTTTTGTCACAGCGGCAATAAAGGATAACAAGCCGGATTTTGAATATATCAGCCAAAGGCTTTCACAATACAAAGAAAAGGCTATTGGCATAAAGGTTTTTTATGATTTAGGCTCTTATGAGACTTGGAGCCTGGAACTGTTGGAGGAGATTTGCGCCTTTGCCCGGAAAAAGGGCTTAAAGGTAATGGTACACTCAACAAATGCGCCTTCTTCCATGAGCGATATAGTAAGTGTTCTTAAAAAGGGCGATATACTTACTCACATATTCCACGGCGGTAAAAACAGCAGTGCAAAGGACAATTATAACTGTATGATCGAAGCAAAGAACAGGGGAATAATTGTTGATTTGGGCTTTGAGGGTATAAACCATACGGATTTCGGTGTGTTTAAAAATGCGATAGACAAGGGCGTAAAGCCCGATACCATAAGCACTGATATTACAAAGTTCAGCGTATGCACCTTAGGCGGCAGATACGGCATGACAATGGTAATGAGCGCCGCAAAAACCCTCGGTATGAGCGAGGAGGAGATTTTTAAGGCAGTAACCTCCGCACCTGCCGTCGCTTTGGGAAAAACGGCATGGTGGGGACATATAAAGGAAGGACGCTGCGGTGATGTAACGGTGTTGGATTACGGGGACGAGGGCTTTAATCTTACCGACTGCTTCGGAAATAATATAAAATCCGAAAAGGGCTACAGATGCGCTTTAACCGTAGTTAACGGCCGGGTTATTTACAGAAACGCTCTGCTGTAAGAAAGCAACTGACAGCAGCGTTTTTTTCTACCGAAAAATACTTGACCCGCAACAACAAAAATGCTATTATGTATGTATAAAATTGTTGATTTGATAACCGACAGAGCGAAAAAAACAATGTCGCATATAGAGTCTTGATAAAACGAAAAAATGAAAAGAATACAAATAATTGAATAATAGCTTGTCTTAAATAATAAGCGGAGGTGTGTTTTGCATCTCCGCTTTAAGTTAAAAAATATAATTAACCTCAATTTCTAATGACAGTCTGATTTTTGCGTTGTATAATAAAGGTATGAAATGCTGATGAAGAAATGAAATCCTTACTTGAAGCTGTTTTAAAAATTGACATATTGAGTTAATAAATTGCCTATTGACCTTACGGCGTTTAATGGGATATAATCATATTACATTCAAGAAGTTTATTCGGCTTTTGGTCGGTGGAATGGAGGATTAATATGTTTATACGAAGGCTCGTTATTTTGCTTGCGGCGGCGGCTGCCATGAGTGCAAGCGCATATGCGGAGGATATAAGCCGGAACGAGGATTTCTTTATTTGTGCACCCGTAATAAGGTGCGAGGGAAAAAGGACGGACGTGCTTGAGGCCGGAAAAAACTGCGGCACCCTTGAAATAAGCTTGAGTGCGGAAAAAAACAGGTCCTCCGCATATGCGGAGCTTACGGCTGCGGCAGCGTATTACAGCGGTGGTATGCTTGTAAAGGCTGCGGCGGCAAGGGGTGTGTCAACCGAAAACGTTACGGATTTTGTCTGCACGCTGAACGATATTACTCCGTCCGAGGGCGATGTGATAAAGATTTTTGTGTGGAACGGAGTGCAAAAGCCGTATGCGCAGGTTTACACCGTAAATACAGAGCCGTCGGCAAAGGATTCGGAGCAAAAGGATATGGAAACAATAAGGGCAAGAATTGAAAAGGATTCAGGGCTTTACAGCACAACCGCAAATCCGTCAGGCATTTTGGCAAAGCTGGGTTCGGACGGTAAATTTACCGATGTTAATTATTCGGATACCTCAAAAAGTACATGGTCGCCGTCTGTTGTAATGACCAATGCGGCAACAATGTGCAGCGCATATTTCAGTGAGGGAAATAAATATTACATGGACGAAAATCTTAAGGCGGCTATTGACAGCGTTTTAAGCGATTGGGCAAAAAACAAATACAAAAGCACAAACTGGTGGTTTAACGAAATAGACACACCGAAAAAGCTGTCACAGGTGCTGTTATATCCTTTTGACGAAGCTGAGCCGTATTTGGCGGAGCTTAAGGAGCTTGCCATGCTCGGTATGCCGTACGTTGACGAAACAAAGGTACATAAGACCGGCGATACCGGCGGAAATCTGACGGATAAGCTTCAGATAGCTGTAAAAATTGCAGCGGCGACAGGGAATGCAGACGCAATGCGCAGTGTTGTGACGTATCTTTTGGATAGTGAACTGTCTGTATTTCCGAAGAACAGCGAGGGCATCATGGGCGACTACAGCTTTCATCAGCACAATTCGTTTTTCTATAACGGCAGCTATGGAAACGTTTTCTGCACCGGAGTAAACAAGCTGTTGGGGTACTTGAGCGGAACGGATTTCATGGTGTCGGAGCGTGCGTTAAATACATATGCCGATTTTATAATAGACGGTCATTCTTGGTTTTTTAAAGGGGATCAGTCGGATTTTTCGTGCTTCGGACGTGCAATTTCGAGAAAGAACGGAGTCACAACTACGGTAAAAAGCGACAGCAAAAAGGCGGTAGAGGTACTGCTTGCGCAGACGGGGATAGAACGCAGAGCAGAGCTTAATGAGCTTTATGCGGCAAGACTTTCCTCGACCGATACGTCAACGAATGCGGCAAAGCATTTTTATCTGTCGGATATAACCGTTGCGCAGCGACCCGAATATTACATTAGTGTGCGCAATGCGTCAAAGAGAAATATCTGTACGGAATACATGAATAATGAAAATCCGTATGCGGCGTTTATTTCTGACGGTACAACGGTTATCATGAGAACGGGGAACGAATACAAGGGTATTTTTCCGCTGTGGGACTGGAGCATGATACCCGGTACAACCACAGAATATATCTCACCCATGACTGCAATGACAACGACATATCAGTACGGAAACGGTGAGTTTGTCGGAGGAGTGTCGGACGGGCAAAATGCAGTGTCTGTCATGGATTATAAGCGGTTAGGAACAACGGTAAAAAAATCTTGGTTTATATTCGGCGAGGGCTTTGCGGCACTTGGAGCGGGAATAACCGATGCAGACGGAACAAAGGAGGTTCGCACCGCAATAAATCAGTGCATGGCAAACGGAGCAGCAGTGTACCGGGGAGAGGAGAGAGGAACTGTTTCGGCAGGCGATGCACCTGTCAAAGATGCGGAATATGTGCTTCATGACGGAATTGGATATTATTTCCCCGGAAGTGAAAGCATAGATATACAGATAAATAACAAAAGCGGCAGGTGGTATAATATCAATACCTCGCAGTCAAAGGATACGGTATTTGGGGACGTGTTTACGCTTTACAAATCCCACGGCTTTGCGCCGACAGACGATTCATACAGCTACATGGTTTTGCCGTCGGTGACGGAGTCGGAGCTTGCGTCATACGTCAAAGATCCCAACATGGTAATTCTCTCCAACACAAAGGCGGTGCAGTCTGTGTGGAGTAAAAACGATAAAACGGCGGGGATTGTGTTCTGGAACAAGGGAGTACAGAATTATTATGAAAGCATTACCCTTCCCTCAGACGTAACGGGGCTTGACAGAGATATTTTGATGGAGGCACTTCGTGATCCATGCGTGGTTATGCTTAAAAAGACTGATTACGGCTTTGAGCTTATCGTATCCAATCCGAAAAACAATGAACTCAAAGAAACATATATCGGAATAAACCGTCATCTAAGCGGCAGCGGCACATCATGGGACGGCGAGAAAACAACTGTAAAAATCGACTTTCCGCAAGGAAACGAAAGCGGCTCGGCGGTTACGGTAAAGCTTTATGAATAATTGCTCATTCAAAAACCGCGATTAAAAACATTGACATCGCGGTGGGTTTATGGTATAACACTTTTGTACATAGCCAAAGGATGTGCCGGGGGCAGAGAAAGCATTAAATGCTCATGGCAATATTCACGGCAGATTGTTTCATCATTTTCAATCTGCTGAGCTGTGATAATAAGATTATATGTTCCGTTTTTAAGTCCCTCATAAACCTGTTCTTCATTTTTTAACTCGGAAGATATGGTCTGCTCCGGATATAATTCGGCAAGAGCCGGCGACAGCTTCCAAAGCGGTGCAGGTGCGCAGGAACCGATGTAAATTGTACGCTTGCTGCTGTCATATAAGCGAATGCGCTCAGTCATATTCTGCACATCATAAAGGATTTTTTTCGCACACTCTACGGCAAGCTGCCCGTTATCGTTTAATTCTATCTTATTTTTTTTGAGGAGGTTGTATTATGGAATTTATAACATTAAATAATGGTATAAAGATGCCTGCCATGGGCTTTAATAGATTTGAATCGGACAGAACGGTTACAGCAGATGAATATTCAATTATGCTTTCAAGAGCAAAAGGACTTGCAAATACAAACAGTAATCAATCGATAACTCAAAATTCACTTGTGATTGCCAAGGAAGGTATGTTCTCTTCGGGCGGTACAGTTACGGAGCCGGTAGCGGGAGAATTTGACGCAACCACAAACTGGCTTGATGCAACACGCGCCGGAAATACCGCTCATGTGGACCATGCAAATGTACTTTATCAGATACCTGAAACCGAAACGGAACTTCCGATGGTATTTTTGCACGGCTATGGTCAATCACGTATGGGATGGATGACAACTCCTGACGGCAGAGATGGCTGGTCAACATTATTTTTGAAAAAAGGACACAGTGTGTTTTTGGTAGACCAGCCGCGCAGAGGCGAAGCAGGTTCTACTATAGCTATGACAAACGACTCTCTTGATACATGGGCGGAAGATTCCAAAAATTACAAGCCGGGAGATCAGGCGTGGTATACGCATTTCCGTATCGGGCGAGGCACACCGAACAGATATGACGGTTCACAGTTCCCCGAGGGAGATGAAGCACAGAACCAGTTTTTGCGTCAGATGACACCTAATACAGGCAGCTTTGATTTGGCTGTAAACAAAGCAGCACTTGATGAAGTATTGTCTGATGTTAAAGATATGACAGGCAAAAAGAGCATATATGTAACACATTCTCAAGGGTACTCTCTAAATGGGATTAAATGTTTAGGAGGTTTTTTCAATGAAAAGGATAATATCAATTTTAATGGCATTGATTTTTGCAATGTCAATGATGACAGGATGTTCTGCTGCTGAAAACAAAGCAGAAAGCTTTGTACTCACAATGCAGATCGGAAATCCGAATATGATAGTAAATGGTACAGAAAAAGAGATTGATCCCGGACGGGGTACTGTGCCGGTTGTACAAAACGACAGAACTCTCGTGCCTATCCGCGCCATTATTGAAGCGATGGGCGGCAGCGTTAATTGGGATGAAGAAACGCAAACGGCATTTCTTGAATATAACGGCGATATCATAACACTTGCAATCGGAAACCGGACGGCATATTTAGGCGAAACAGCAAATACGCTTGATGTTGCTCCCACAGTGATTAATGACAGAACAATGCTTCCGATACGTTTTATTGCGGAGAGCTTTAAGTTTAATGTTGATTGGGACGAAAAAACACAGACAATAACCATCACAAAATCAGATGAAGTGTCTGATAATCCTGCTATGCAGCCGACAGAACATGGAAAGGTACTGGTTGCTTAGGGTGTATGTCAAAAAAATACCGCATAATCACCGAAAGCTCAGTAAATATGCGGTATTAGTGGCACCCTCTGCGTGAGTCGAACACGCGACTAGCCCTTAGGAGGGGCTTGTTATATCCACTTAACTAAGAGGGCATATGCCATGCGCGGAAAAGCCCGCTGCATTAAACGGGCTATTTATCCGCAACATAAACATTATACCATATAATATTAAAAAAATCAACCTTTATCTTAATATTTTTTTATGAAATTTGAAATTTGAAATGTTATATAAACGCTCCGTTTTTCGTTAATAACTCTCTTAGCTTATCTGTGTCAACCTCCGCGGCATGGCAGCCGTTATTGAGGGCAAGGGCTGCCGCCGTACCGGCAGCTTCGCCCAAGGTGCAGCAGACCGGCATGATTCTGTATGATGCCTGTGCTTCGTGGGTGCCGGAAATACATCTTCCCGCCACAAGAAGATTGCTTATACCTTGAGGTACAAGACAGCGGTAAGGAATGGTGTAATAGGTACCCTCTTCAAAGTAATAATGGCTTGTTCCGCTTCCGTCGGGACTGTGTATATCAATGTCATAATTGCAGGCGGCAATGCCGTCGCTGAATTTTGTACAGGATTTTAAATCCTCCTGCGTAAGAGTGTAAAGCCCGTCAATCATGCGGCTCTCTCTTACGCCTATTTCGGGGCCGGAGGGGAGCAAGACCGCATTTTCAAAGCCCTCGCAGTTTTCTTTAAGGAATGTGAACAGCTCAAAAACCTGTTCCCGCGCTTCACGCTCCGCCTCGCTTACATCAAAGACATTTATCGGGGATTTTCTTATAACTCTTGTGGAGTTTAAATGCAGAATATTGCCGGACATATGCCGCATATATAAAACGTCACCGCGGGGATTTTTGATTTTTCCTTCACTGCATTTTTGACGGTACAGCTCATTTATCTGTGAATATGTATGAAAAATCTTATCAACGTCAACATCGGCAAGATTAAAGCACAGAGTCATGGGCTGACACAGATTATCACCGCTTCTGCCTACGCGGAACGGACACCCGCAAAGAGCGGCAATATCCGCGTCACCAGTAGCGTCAATAAAGAAATCTGCATGGTAGGTCTGCAAGCCGGACTTGTTTGTGCAGGAAACCGCGCATATGCGGTCATCTTCCTTTATCACATCGGTTATATATGAATGGAAAAGCACCGTAACCGAGTATTTTGCCGTAAGTCTGTCAAGCACAAGCTTTAATATCTCATCATTAAAGACTCCATCATCGCGAAGTCCGCCCAATGCCGCAAGCTCTGAGATAATCTCCTTAAATAATCCGGCGGATAAATAGGTTTTTACTCCGTCTATTTTTGTAAAGTATGGCATAAACGGGTTTACCTGGCAGTTTCCGGCAGCACCGCCCAAGAAACCGCTTTTTTCGATAATAAGCACATCGGCACCTTCCCGCGCAGCTGCAACAGCCGCCGCTGTTCCGGCAAATCCGCCTCCGCATACTATTAAGTCATATTTTGTTTTCATGTTGATCGCTCCTTTGTTTTTTTATCTCATTATATTACATAAATCATGAGCTGTCTAATATAAAGGATAAAAAAACTTGCACAAAAGATACTTTTACTGCAAAATAAACAAAAAACGATAGGATTATGTGCAACTTTGGGCGTTAATTCTTTGAATACTCATTGGGCTTCTTTCCGGTAATTTTAACAAACGCCTTATAAAAATTCGATGAGCTGGAAAATCCGCAGCGTTCGGCTATTTCAAGTTTGGTTAAATCGGTGGTTTTAAGCAGTTCAACTGCCGCCTCAACACGCTTAATGGTGATGTATTCCCAGGGGGAAATGCCGTTTAGCTTTTTAAAGACATAGGAAAAATAAGTCGGCGTCATGCAGGCGGTTTCGGCAATGGACTTAAGGGTAAGCTTGTCGCAAAGGTGCAGGTCAATATATTTGAGTGCGGCACTCAGCCCATCTGCCGCGCTTTGAGAAGCGGGCTGTATGCTTTGATTAGTATAGGGGTAGCTTCGCATTATATGTATGAGCGCGAAAAGAAGCGTATATTTTGACATGGTTTGGTAGCATACGCCTTTGTTTTTAAGTTCATTTTCAAGGGATAGGATAAACGCACGAAGTCTTTCGTCATTGAACTTGTTTGAAAAATTACTGTTTCTTGCCGAAAACAGCTTAAGAAGCTCGATATTTTGTGCGCTTTCCCATAAGACGCGCGGCTCAAAATGAATGTTAAGAAGATTTATCTGCTCGGTAATAACAGTTATGCAATGCTCTTCATTGCTGCCGAACAGAAATATATCGCCGCTGTTAAACTCATATTGCTTTTGTTTAACCGTATATATACCGCTGCCGCTTATAAACAGCGACAGCTCACACTCCGTATGATGATGAGCGCGGTAAGGTCTTGTTCCGGCTGTTACGCTTGAATGAAAGGTCCTTATAAGCGGGTTTTCGGTATCGTCATGCAATATGTATTCATCAAACCTCATAGCAATACTCCTTCGCAAAATAGTGGACAAATATCGTAATATAGGTTGAATTGTCCTTTGCGTTATGTTAAAATTATTCTATAAAGCAAGTATAGCACAGCATATACTTTATGTCAAGATTGAATTTGCCAAAGCTAAAGTCGACGCTTTAAGAAATGAGGCATTTGTAATAAAACTATACAAAAACTTTACAGCAGACTTGACAGCTGTAAAGTTTTGTTGTATAATGGCAGTAATAACTTCAAAAGGAGCCTACTTATGATACTGCAAACTGATGTGCTTATCGTCGGTACGGGAGTGGGCGGGCTGTTTTGCGCGCTGCATATTCCCGAGGATAAAAATGTATTGATGATAACAAAGGCAAAGGCTGATGAAAGTGATTCCTTTCTTGCTCAGGGAGGAATTTGCGTACTTAAAAGCGAGGAGGACTACGACAGCTATTTCGAGGACACCATGCGCGCCGGACATTATGAGAATAATCCGGAGGCGGTGGATATAATGCTTCGTTCCTCACGCGGCGTTATTGACGAACTTATCGGCATGGGTGTGGAGTTTGAGCGCGATGAAAACGGGGAGCTTTTATATACCAAGGAGGGCGCTCATTCCACTGCGCGGATACTGTTCCATGAGGATGTTACGGGCAAGGAAATAACAAGCAAGCTGCTTTCTTTAGCAAAGTCCAAAAAAAACATAAAAATAATCGAGGACTGTACAATGGTCGATATTATCGAACAGGACGGTGCCTGCGCCGGAATTGCGGCAAGGCATAAAAACGGAGTCTGCACACAGATAAATGCGGATTATACCGTTCTTGCCACCGGGGGAGTGGGCGGACTTTACAAGCACTCGACAAATTACCGGCATTTAAGCGGCGACGGGCTTGCGGTTTCGATAAAGCACGGTATTGAGCTTGAAAATATCGATTATATCCAAATCCATCCGACTACGCTGTATTCCGGGGAACGCGGCAGACGCTTCCTTATATCGGAGTCGGTACGGGGCGAGGGTGCGGTGCTGTATAATTCACATATGCAGCGTTTTACCGATGAGCTTCAGCCCAGGGACGTGGTAACCGCGGCAATATATGAGCAGATGAAAAAGGATAAAGCCAGATATGTGTGGCTGTCCATGAAGCCCATTGACAAAAAGGAGCTTATAAGCCATTTTCCGCATATTTTAGAGCATTGCCGAAAAAACGGCTATGATGTTACAAAGGAGCCGATACCGGTCGTTCCGTCGCAGCATTATTTCATGGGCGGAATAAAGGTTAATATGTCATCAAAGACCTCGATGGACAGGCTGTATGCCACAGGAGAAACCGCCTGCAACGGAGTGCATGGAAGAAACCGTCTTGCAAGCAATTCATTGCTTGAAAGTCTGGTTTTTGCAAAGCGCGCCGCCATGGAAATCGGCAGTACATATAAAAAATACGAGCCATGCCCGGAGCTTGACATGAGGGCGTATGAGGATTGTGATAAGGATTACGGCACTCTTGTGCTTAAGGAAATAGAAAGGAGCAAAACAGAACATGAACAAAATAACAACAAGGCTTAATGCGGATAATCTGATACTGTCCGCCTTAAGAGAGGATATAACCGGTGAGGATATAACCACAAACGCCGTTATGCGCGAATATCAAAAGGGCGAGGTGCAGCTCATATGCAAGCAGGACGGAGTTTTGGCAGGTTTAGAGGTCTTTAAGAGGGTTTTTGAGCTTCTGGACGATAAAATCGAATTTGAGATGAATAACAGTGACGGGGATTTTGTCAAAAACGGTGATGTTATAGGTGTTGTGCGCGGAGATATACGCGTTCTGCTTTCGGGCGAGAGAACGGCACTTAATTATCTGCAGAGAATGAGCGGAATTGCTACATATACAAACGATATTGTAAAGCTTCTTGAGGGTACGGGAATTAAGCTTCTCGACACAAGAAAAACCACTCCGAATATGCGTATATTTGAAAAATACGCAGTAAAGGTGGGCGGCGGCTGCAATCACAGATACAATTTGAGTGATGGTGTATTGTTAAAGGACAATCACATCGGCGCGGCCGGAAGCATCACCAAGGCGGTTATGATGGCAAAGGAATACGCTCCCTTTGTAAGAAAAATCGAGGTTGAAACGGAAAACCTGGATATGGTCGCAGAAGCCCTTAAGGCAGGTGCGGATATAATCATGCTTGACAATATGAGCGATGAGGATATGAAAAAAGCGGTTGAAATGATAGACGGCAGAGCGCAGACGGAATGCAGCGGCAACATTACCAAGGAAAATATAAAAAGACTGTCAGACATAGGCGTGGACTATGTTTCCAGCGGTGCGCTGACTCATTCCGCGCCGATAATGGATTTGTCGCTTAAAAATCTTCATGCAGTCTGAAAGAGGGACAAATGGATACGCTAAAAAGACGTGAAGATATTTTAAGTATAATATCAAAAAGCACCTCTCCGGTATCGGGGGCGGCGCTTGCCGAGAAAATGCAGGTGTCCAGACAGATAATAGTTTCGGATATAGCGCATCTTAAAGCGGACGGAAATGATATTCTCTCAACGAACAAGGGCTATATATTAAATCAGCCCAAGCGCGCCCAAAGAGTGTTTAAGGTTTTTCACAGCGATGAAGATTTGGGAGATGAGCTTTTTGCCGTTGTGGAAGCGGGGGCAAGGATTGAGGATGTATATGTGTGGCACAAGATATACGGAAAAATCGTGGGCAGGCTTGATATATCCTCAAGACGGGAGGTATGCGAATACCTCGAAAGCCTAAGAACCGGGCGTTCCGCACCCCTTAAAAACGTTACATCCGGGTATCATTACCATACCGTCACAGCAGAGAATGAGGAAATCCTCGATAGGGTGGAGAAAATACTCAGCCAAAAGGGATTTTTGGTCAAAGAGGAAGAATAAATTAAGCGGTAAAAACAGGCATATAAATAATTTTAATTTTTTTTTGAAAAAGGGGTTGACATTTGGTCTTATCGGTGTATAATATGTTAGTAAATTAAAACCAATTAAGACATCATCTCCCTTTGAGGGGGTGAACGGCAGAGAGATACTGCCGTAAACGAAAGCGGTGATTTATATGCCAAAGAAATCAAATATAACCCAAGAACAGGCTTTGCCGGATTATGAGCCTTTATTTAATGAAAATTCGGATACCATAAGAAAAAAGCCGATTAAACTGCTTGTCGGTATTATGAGTATGAACTGGGCGAGAATTTTGCTGTCCATTTTGCTGTATGTTGTAAAAAGCTGCGCCCAGTGGATAATACCGATAATTACGGCGAATATAATAAATGCGGTTACATATACAGACAGCGCCACTGCCAAGACTCTGCTTATGAATGCCGCAATTCTTTTTGCGGTCGTTGTTCAAAATATTCCCACTCATGTACTTTATGCAAGATATACCGACAGAATGTTAAGGAACATCGGTGCCGGTCTGCGCAATACCCTTGTAAGAAAGCTTCAGCATTTGTCGCTTTCCTATCACAGGGAGATAGAGTCGGGGCGTATTCAGTCCAAATTCCTGCGCGATATTGAAGCGATAGAGTTCTTTAATAACCATTTCATAAAAACCGTTATTCCCGCAATCATAGGGATTATTGTTTCTGTGGCAATCTCCGTATGCAAGAGTGGCGAGGTGACGATTTTCTATGCGCTGGTAATTCCGGTGAATATAATCGCTGTTAATCTTTTCCGCAAGAAGATGAATGAGAATAATCATCGATTCAGATATGAAAATGAAAATATGTCCGCCAATGTGTCGTCCATGATTGACATGATTCCCGTTACCAAGGCGCATGGACTTGAGAACGAGGAGATTTCAAGACTGGAGGGGATTATAAAATCGCTTAAGGAAAAGGGAATTATCGTTGACAGGACAAACGCATATTTCGGCTCGATTACATGGGTAATAAGTCAGTTGCTTAGCGGATTGTGTTTGATATTTACCGGCTATCTTGCGTTTAAGGGCAAAATTGACGTGGGAGATATAGTGATTTATCAGACATACTTTAACAATATATCCGGCAATGTTCAAACCCTTGTAAATATATATCCGGAGCTTGCAAAGGGTCTTGAATCGGTAAGAAGTGTATCGGAAATAGTTTTATCGGACCATACCGAGGACAACCGCAATAAAATAAAGTTAAGGTATGTTCACGGCTCCATAGACTTTAAAAATGTATATTTCAGATACCCCAATTCGGATAAGGATATAATAAAGGATTTTTCCCTAAATGTAAATCCCGGCGAATGTGTTGCCTTTGTCGGCTCATCCGGCTCCGGCAAGTCCACGATAATGAATATGATTATCGGCTTTTTGCCGCCTGTAAGCGGTGAGCTTTCAATCGACGGAAAGCCGATTGAGATGCTTAATCTTACCAATTACCGCAAATTCATATCGGTTGTGCCGCAGAACTCGATATTGTTTAAAGGGACGATAAAGGAGAATATTACATACGGACTGACGAATGTAAGCGAAGCGGAGCTTGAACGTGCGGTAAAGATGGCAAATATTGACGAGTTTCTGCCCTCTTTGCCCGACGGAATAAATACCGTTGTGGGCGAGCATGGTGATAAGCTTTCCGGCGGTCAGAAGCAGCGTATTTCCATTGCCAGAGCACTTATAAGAAATCCGCGGATACTCATTCTTGACGAAGCAACCTCGGCACTTGACAATATTTCCGAATACCATGTACAGAGGGCAATTTCATCGCTTATCAAGGGACGAACTACCTTTATTGTGGCGCACAGGCTCTCAACAATTCGTGACGCGGATAAAATAGTTGTAATGGACGAGGGACGGATTGTGGAAACAGGCACCTTTGAGGAGCTTATGGAAAAGAAGGGTCGTTTTTACGAGCTTAAGAAATTAAACGAAATCGGACTTGAAAAGGAAACGGAATAAATTGAAGCCCGGAGCGGTCTGCTCCGGGTTCTGCTCTATTTTAACAGGTCAAATATTCTTAATTCGCGCAGTGTTTTCTGTAAATGGATTTTTGAAAAAGTATGCAGATATGGCTGACAAGTACCTGAACATATCACATGATATTGACAATATATGATTAAATATGGTATAATCAGCCAAAGAGCTGTTGACTATAATAGATCTTTAGACAACAAAAAATAGTGGGTGATTAAATGTATATCAAAAAAGAAATTCACAAAAGGCAAAGAAAAAGAAAACAGCAAAGAATGATTGCTTTGATTGTTGTGCTTGCGGGATTGGCGGCAATAACGGCGGGATTTTTGAAATTAGTTGTTTTTCGCGGCACTGATCCTAAACCGTCGGAGGATATTTATGTGATGGCGACGGACTATCCTACATATGTGCCTGAGCAAAGCCCCACAGAGCTTCCTACGGAAATTCCTACGGCGGCGCCGACCGAGCAGGTGATAACTAAAAGGGGTAGTGCACAGCCTATTCCCGAGAATGTACGGGAGCTGATGTCGGGAAGCTCAATGACGCCCAATTATAATATAACCTATGATGATTTATCCTATCTTACAATACCGCACTATGATTTTTCATATAACGTAACCGAGGGCCATATGGTGGTGGATGCCGATTTGGCGCAGGAAGTGCTGGATATATTTGAAGAATTATTCGATATTCAATATCCTATCCAAAGAATGGAGCTGGTTGATAATTATGGTGCTGATGACTATATGTCAATAGAAAACAATAATACATCATCATTCAATTACCGCGAATCAACAGATGGCTCGGGGAGATTATCGAAGCACGCGCTGGGCAGAGCGATTGATATAAATCCGCAGATAAATCCTTATGTCAATGCTGACGGTACAGGCGCACATTCCAATGCGGCAGAGTATTGGAGCCGGGATGTGAGCAACTGGACAAGTGATATTGCAAAGGCGGCATACATCGGATATGATACTGAAATTTATAGGATTTTTGTTAATGAACATGGATGGTCTTGGGGAGGAGCATGGGATTCTTATAGGGACTATCAGCATTTTCAGAAATAAATCATAAGCGGAGCATTAACCGGCATCCGGCTTTGAACGGACGGATATTGTGCAAAATGTACAAATTGTCACAAAAACGGCGATTTTGTACGATTTTGTGACAAAATGCGATTTTTCTTCGGAATTGCCTATGTGTTTTTGTCACAAATTGGGTCATATACCCCCAAATTTGACGTTTTAAAAATTCATTTTGCCAAACTTTGCCGAATTTTATTGAATTTTTTGGAGTTGTGATGTATAATTTGTATGGAAAAACCATTTAGGTGGTTTTTCCTAAATTACCGGACAGGGGAGATGCTGCGTGCATATGCGCAGCAGTAGAAACCTGAACAGGCATGGAGCATCGGCATAACAGTTTTAATGTTAAGCGGACTGCTCCATGTTGCTTTTTTGCGGTAAAAACAGTTGAAAACTACAGCGGACTATGTTATAATTAGGCAAATATATGAAAGGAAATGAACACCGTGAGATGTTTTAGCAAAAAGCCGGGCTTTGCCGATGCTTTAAGAGTATCGCTTGTCCCAAACAGCATATTTGAAGCAAGCGAGAGAACAGGCTTGGAATATATAAAATCCGTAGAGGTTGACAGGCTTCTTGCACCGTCTTTTGAGACGCGCGGACTGACAGCACCGAATAATGCACAGCGTTACGGAGGTTGGGAAAGAAAAGGCGCAAACAACTGGGAAACCTCTGCCGATACATTTACGCTTGCAGGTCATTCTCTCGGACATTGGATGAGCGCCGCCGCCGTATTTTACAGGGATACGGAGGATGAGGAACTTTTAGAAATGCTCAATTATGCGGTTGACAAGCTTGATTATTTGCAGAGGATAACCAATTCGGCATATATAGGCGGCTGTGGTGAGGAATGTTTTACAAGACTGTTTGATGGGGATGTTTCCTCATGGTCAAGGGGCTATTGGGTTCCTTGGTACGGCATACACAAAATTTATCAGGGACTGTTAGACGCATATGCTTATACCGGGAACGAAACGGCTTTTGCGGTGTTGAAAAAATTTGCGGACTGGGCAGTTGACGGCACTGCGGGACTTAATGATTTACAGATGCAGACCATGCTTGAGGTTGAGCATGGCGGTATGAATGAAATATTTGCGTTTATGTATGAGCTTACCGGGGAGGAAAAATATCTTAATACGGCAAGGAGATTTACCCATGATATGGTAACAGAGCCACTTATATCGGGCAGGGATTGCCTTACGGGGCTTCATGCCAACACGCAGATACCCAAAATTGTCGGCGCGGCAAAAATATATGAGCAGTCTCCCCATAAATATAAGGCTTACAGGACGGCGTGCGAAAATTTTTGGGACTTTGTGGTAAACAACCGTTCATACGCAATAGGCGGAAATTCCATAAGCGAGCATTTTGAAAACGAAGGTGCGGAAACCCTCGGAGTTAAAACCTGCGAAAGCTGCAATACCTATAACATGATGCGGCTTACGGAGCATTTGTTCTCATGGAAGCATGACAGTGCATATATGGACTGGTATGAGGACGCGCTGTATAATCATATTCTGGGTCAGCAGGAACCTAAAACGGGTGCAAAGATGTATTTTGTATCGCTTTTGCCGGGACATCACAGAGTATATGAGATAAAAGGCGAATCTTGGTGGTGCTGTACGGGGACGGGCATGGAAAATCCGGGCAGATATACAAGATGCATTTACTATGAGGATAAGGACGAGTTGTATGTTAATTTGTATATGCCAAATACCTATACATGGGCGGATAAGGGTTTAACCTTTAAAATGGAAACCGAATATCCCTATTCGGACAATATAAAAATGACCGTAACGGAGGGCTGTGGCTATGCTTCAATAAATTTTCGCGCACCGGCATGGCTTGAGGAGAAAATGACGGTTGAAGTGAACGGTAAAAGCCTTGCTTCGGGCGTGGGAGAGTACCTTGCGGCGGTGCGTGACTGGAAGGCGGGTGACGTGATAGATATTAAAATACCCATGAGTGTGCGGGTATATCGTTCAAGAGAGGATAATAAAATTGCATATAAATACGGACCTGTCACACTGGCTGCACCCTTGGGAAGTGTTGAGGGCGTAAACGGAGCGGAGGAATATATAAGCAACGAAACCGTAATTGACACAAAAACACAAAGTGTTCCATACATAATAACCGGCAATAAAAAGGCAGAGGATTTGGCAGAGCTGACAGATAAAGCGTCGCTGACCTTTACCGTTAAAGCCGAAAATAATTCCGGCGGGAATGATATAAGACTTGTGCCCTTTTACGGTGTGCATCATCAATTTTATACGGTTTACTGGAATGTAAATACAGAAACGGACGGCTTTTTTAAAGCCTTAAACGATGTGACCATAGACAAGGTGGAGCCTGACGGACAGCAGGACGAAATCGGACACTGCAAAAAGACCAACACCTCAGGCAATATTCATCAAGGCAGCTTTACGGGTGCGGACGGAAAAATTCATATGTACCGCAGTGCGTGGGGAACAACGGACGAGGGCAGCGATGAGCTTCCGTATTTTTCATATGTTCTTAAGGCGGGAGCGGGACAGAGCTTTTTATATGCCGTATACCGGGGCTTGACCGAGCATACGGGAGATTTTAACATTCTTATTGACGGAGAAAAAATTGCGGATCAGACAATAGATAATTCAATGGGAGTGTATTCGGTATTCTATGAAATTCCGAAAAGCTTAACCCAAGGCAAGAAAACGGTCACAGTTAAGTTGCAGGCAAAAACGGCGGCTTCCTGTGCGGAAGCGCTTGAGCTTAGAATAACAAGCGGTGTGGTTTCAAAGTAAATAATAAGGGTCTGTATCAAAACTCGATTGGGCTTTGATACAGACCCTTGTGGTTATACTCGGTATAAAAATCCGTTTTTAAGGTCCTGTGCCGCCATTTCCTTGGCTTTGTAGTGAAGCTTTTTTCCGGTAAGATTTAAGGGGATTTCGTTTACAAAACGATAATAGCGCGGACGCTTGTAGTTTGCAATCATCGGGCTTTCCTTGCAGAAGCTTTCAAGCTCCTCATAGGTAAGAGAATCATCGCTTTTAACGATATATGCTGTAACCAGCTCGCCCCGTATCTTGTCCGGCGCGGCAGTGACAATGCAGTCCTTTACCTTCGGATGAGAGTTTAAAACCTCCTCTACCTGCGTAGGATATATGTTTTCTCCGGAGGAGATGATCATATCGTCCTTTCTTCCCACTATCGTAACATAGCAGTTCTCACTCCAGGTGGCAAGGTCGTTGGTATATATAAAGCCCTTGTAATACTTGTTTTGGGTTTCTTCCTCATTGTTGAAGTATCTGTAGGGCGATTTTGCGGGGGATTTGATTATAACCTCTCCGACTTCGGTGTTATCCGTACGGGCAAGATCGTCCGGCTCGGCTTTTCTGTCCTCGTAAATCTTTACAACCCTTACATCATCGTCAATACAGGATCCGCCGGCCGTTCCGGCATATTCGGGCAGATCGAAGGGTCTCAGGAAGGTGTTCCAGAAGGTTTCGGTAGTGCCGTAGCCGTTGAAGATGTTGGGGGTAAGTGTATTTTGATAGCGTATGCATGCGGCGCGCTCCAGTGCGCTTCCCATGGTGACAATTCCTCTTAAGGAGCCCAAATCCCTGCCGTTTTTGTCCTGAGAATCCGCAAGTGCCTCCAATACGGTAGGAACGCCGATAACAAAGGTTATGCCGAATTTTTCCACATATTCAAGGCATTTGTCGGGATTGAACTTGCGCATTATATAAATTGCCGCACCCGCATACAAGGACGGGCAGGGACCTGCGCAGTGTATTCCGCCCCGGTGGAACCATGGCGTAGTGTTCATGGTCTTGTCGGTCTGATTCATGGGAAAATGAATCATTACATCATGGCTTGACAAAACCTCGTTGATGCTTGTAAGCGGAACACCCTTTTGGCGTCCTGTTGTGCCTGAGGTGTATAGTCTCGTGGTTTCATCGTAGATATTATGATCAAAGGCGAGAGCAGGCTCGGTGTCAGGCTCGCTTTGAACATAATCATCATAGGAAATACAGCCGTCAAGTCTTGCTGTTCTGTCATAGGGGTCAATCATAATAAGACGTCCGGGCTTGTGCTTTGCCATTTCCACAGCTTGGCGTATCTCCTTTTCCTGTTCCGCTTCAAAGAACATTACCGACGGCTTGGAATCGTCAATATTCATGGCAATTTCGCCGGCACTCAGTCGATAGTTTGCCGGGCAGTTTACCGCGCCTATCTTGTGAGCGGCGACATAGGCAAATACAAAAACAGGGCAGTTAAGAAGCTGATACATAATAACATCGCCCTTTTTCACGCCGTCATGTATAAACGCGTTGGCAAGCTTGTTCACCTCGCGGTTAAGTTCCGCATAGGTCCAGTTTTCGCCGGTTTCCGGGAAATACATTGCCTGCTTGTTTGAAAATCTGCGAACATTGCGCATAAAACCCTCAATCCAAGTGTATTCACGTTCAAAGATTGATTTAAAATCGTTATCCATAAAAAAACCTCCTTGTTTAACATATGGTATAAATCCTTTCTACTTATAATAACCGAAATTTGTGCTTTTGTCAATGGATTTTGGTATTTTTGAAAAATATTTCCGGCAAATACTTAAAGAGTTGTATTAAGCTTGACATTGAGGAGCGTTTATGGTAATATTATTAAGGATAAAAGCTGACAAGCTGCCGCACCTAAATATATAATGGATATAAGAGGAATGTTTAATGGATAAGGCATATAAAGTTCTTGAATATAATAAAATATTGGAAAGGCTTGCCGGATATACGCAAAGCCCTGATGTAAAAAACAGGATTTTGGAGCTTGAGCCGTATAAGGAGCTTGAGCAGGCAAGGGCGGCACAGCGTGAAACAACGGAAGCACTGATTACCATGTTAAAGCTTGGCTCTCCGGCGGTATCTCTGTCGGTTAAAAACGTTTTGGGAGCGGTCAAAAGAAGTGAGCTGGGCGGCGTTTTGCATACGGACGAGCTGTTGGACGTATCGCGGCTTTTGTATGCGGCAAGGTATATGAAAGGGTATCTGTCGGAGGCGGCGGACGAGTGCGGACTGCTTTTAAAAATACGTGAGAGCATTATAACCGCAAAGGCACTGGAGGATAAAATAAACTCGGCTGTAATATCCGAAAACGAGATTGCCGATGACGCTTCGCCGGAGCTTGGCACCATACGCAGAAAAATAAAAAACCTCAACGGCAGAATAAGAGAAACCTTAAATCATATGATTCATTCCGCCCATTATAAAAAGTTTTTGCAGGACCCAATTGTAACAATGCGCTCCGAGCGTTTCGTAATACCCGTAAAAAGCGAGTACAAAAGCGAGGTCAGCGGAATAGTACATGATTCCTCCGCAACGGGGGCAACGCTGTTTATAGAGCCGATGAGCGTTGTGCGCGACAACAACGAAATACGGGATTTAAAAAACAGGGAACAGCTTGAGATTGAGCGGATACTTGCCGCACTTTCGGCGGAGGTTGCCGAAAACGGCCATACGATGTTTGTGGATTACAGGGCAATGTGCGATTTGGATTTTATGTTTTGTAAGGGCAGGCTGTCACTGGATATGAACGCGGTTGAGCCGGTATTAAACGATGAAGGACGCGTGTATTTGAAAAAAGCGCGGCATCCGCTTATCGATAAGGACAAGGTTGTCGCAAATGATATAGAGCTTGGAAAAAGCTTTGATACCCTGGTTGTAACGGGACCCAATACCGGCGGAAAAACCGTTACGTTAAAAACCATAGGACTGTTTTCTTTAATGGCGGCTGCGGGACTGCATATAAGCGCGGCGGACAACAGTGAAGCGGCGGTTTTTACAAGAGTGTTTGCGGATATAGGAGATGAGCAGTCCATTGAGCAGAGCCTGTCAACCTTCTCATCACATATGGTAAATATCGTATCTATTCTTCGGGAGGTGGATGAAAATTCCCTTGCGCTGTTTGATGAGTTGGGCGCGGGAACGGACCCGACGGAGGGAGCGGCTTTGGCGATTGCAATACTGGAATATCTGCGCGCAATGGGCGCAAGAACCGTTGCAACCACCCATTACAGCGAGCTAAAGCTGTTTGCGCTTTCCGAAAACGGCGTTGAAAACGCATCATGCGAATTTGACGTTGCGTCATTGCAGCCTACCTATAAGCTGCTCATAGGCGTTCCCGGAAAAAGCAATGCCTTTGCAATATCAAGGCGGTTAGGACTTGACGAGGGGATTATAAGCCGTGCAAACGATATACTTTCTGATGAGGATATAAAATTTGAGGATGTAATAACCGATTTGGAGGTAAACCGCAACAAAGCCAGAACTGCGGCAGATGAAGCGCAGAGAATGAAGCGGGAGCTTGGGGAGCTTAAAAAGCAGGTTGAAGATGACAGGATAAAGCTTAAGGAGAATAAATCGAGAATTCTTGACGAGGCAAGGCGCGAAGCGAAGATAATCGTTATGGAAGCCCGCGAGGAAGCAAACTCGCTTATAAAAGAGCTTGAAAAAATGAAAAGCCAAGGGGACGCGGATATACGTCAAAAAACCGCAAAGCTGAAGGACAAGCTAAAGGAGAAGGAAGATACCATTGACGCGGCAATGGCAAGGGCTGCAAAGCCCAAGAAAACCTATGCGCCGCCTCCCAAGGATCTAAGACCGGGCAGTGCGGTGAAGATTGTGGATATGAATCAGGAAGCAACCGTTCTTGTACCACCGGATAAGAACGGAAAGGTCAAGGTACAGGCGGGAATTATAAAAATGGATGTGCATATATCCAATTTGAGAAAGCTTGATGAGAAAAAGCCTGCCGAAACCGCCAAAACCTATGTTAAGTCCACACGCGCCCTTAACTCAAAGACGAAAACCGCTTCTACCGAGGTAGATGTAAGAGGACAGTATCCCGAGGAAGCGTGGTCGAATGTGGAGAAATTCCTTGACGACTGTTATCTTGCCGGAATTTCACCGGTAAATATTATCCACGGCAAGGGTACCGGCGTTTTAAAGAAAATGATACGGGAAAATTTAAGGAAGCACAGATATGTAAAATCCTTCCGTCCGGGGCGCTACGGCGAGGGCGAGGACGGAGTAACGGTCTGTGAGCTTAAGTAGGGGGACAGGGAAATGCCAAAAAAGAAGCCTGTTGTTACAAATGCCATGCGCACCGTTAAGGCGGCGGGGATTGATTTTGAAGCTTATGAATATGAGGCGGACGAGGTCGGGGAAAATTTCGGTATGAAAATCAGCGAAAAAACCGGAATAAGTCCCGACAGGTCCTTTAAGACACTTGTAATACGCGGTGAAAAAAACGGTATCATGGTTGTGTGTATTCCATGCAGTCGTGAACTGGATTTAAAGAAAACCGCAAAGGCGGTGGGTGACAAAAAGGCGGAAATGATACATGTAAAAGAGCTTTTGGGGCTTACCGGCTATATACGCGGCGGAGTGTCACCCATAGGAATGAAAAAGAAATACCCGACAATTATAAGCAGTTTGGCACTTGATTATGATAAAATAGCCGTTTCCGGCGGGGTCTGCGGTGTGGCTCTTATGCTCTCGCCGAAGGATTTGCAGACCTTAACGGATTGTCGGTTTATGGATATAACCATTGATAAGGAGATGACAATATGAATGTATTTACACCGGCGGATATTATGATACCCAAGGGGATTGATTTTGAAAAATGGAGTGTTGTTGCCTGCGACCAGTACACCTCACAGCGCGATTACTGGGAGGATGCGGCAAGGCTTGTAGGCTCTGCGCCATCCACGCTCAAAATAACCTTTCCGGAAGTTTATTTAAACGACGGGGGAGCGGAGGAAAGAATTGAGAAAATAAACAATACAATGGAGGAGTATTTGGCGGCTGATATGTTTTGTACTCTTAAAAATTCCTTTGTGTATGTTGAGAGAGAACAGTCCAACGGAAAAGTACGGCGCGGACTTATCGGAAAAATAGACCTTGAGGAATATGATTTTTCAAAAGGCTCCGGCTCAAAGGTCAGAGCAACCGAGGGGACAATACTTTCAAGAATTCCGCCCCGCCAAAAAATCAGAAGAAACGCGCCATTGGAACTGCCGCATATTCTGATGCTCATAGACGACAGAGAAGCGACCGTTATAGAGCCGATTGGAGAGATAAAGCAAAGTTTTGAGAAGCTTTATGATTTTGAGCTTATGAAGGACGGCGGGCATATAACGGGGTATCTTGTGGATCAAAAGCTTAATCAAAGCATAACGGACGCAATAAACCGTCTGGAAGACAGAAACTCATTTAATGAAAAATATAATGTTAAAGACGAGCCTGTGCTGCTTATCGCCGCCGGGGACGGCAATCATTCTCTTGCAACGGCAAAAACCTGTTGGGAGGAGGTTAAGAAAAATCTTTCTGAGGAGGAAAGAAAAACTCATCCGGCAAGATATGCGCTTGTGGAGCTTAACAATATCCATGACCCGGCTCTGGAATTTGAGCCGATACAGAGGGTTATATTTAAAACCGAGCCAAAAAAGCTTATGGACGCGCTTTTTGAATATTATCCGGGAGCGTCAAAAAAGGATAACGGCGGACAGAGGATAGCATATACATACGGCAAAAGTGAGGGAATGATATACATAAAAGATGCGCCATCAAATCTGCCCGTAGGAACATTGCAGGAGTTTTTGGATAAGTATTTATCCGAAAATTCGGGAGAACTTGACTATATTCACGGAAATGATGTGGTAAGGCAGCTCGCTTCAGAGGAGAACACCATAGGCTTTATGGTTGAGCCGATGGAGAAAAATGATTTGTTCACAACCGTAATAAAGGACGGAGCGCTGCCGAGAAAGACCTTTTCAATGGGCGAAGCGCGGGATAAGCGTTTTTATCTGGAATGTAAGAGGATAAAATAAAGGGGCTGTGACAAAATAGTTTCCCGAAAGAAAACTCTTGAATTAGACCGATAATGGGTCTTATTCAAGAGCTTTTATTTATTCTTTCATGTTATTTAAAGCTTTCTGCAAAGCGTATAAGCTCGCGTCTGTTCAGATTTCCCTGTGATGCGATGGAAACGGATACGTTGTCCTCGCTTTCCCAATCGAGATTTTTGCCGTCACAAAGTACTGCCGGTCTGCCGTTGATTACAAGCTCCTCAATATCGCCGTCGGTGCCTGAGGTAAAGGAAATGTCCTTGCTGAGATTTCTTTCAAAAACCGTTATTTCACGTTCGCCGTTTTTGTATTCAAGAGTGATGTAATCTGATGAAGGAGCGCCGTTTTCGTCCTTGTAGGTATAGATTTTAGAAAGAATCCAGCCCTCGGGAACAGCCTGCGCAAGCTTAATGTCAAAGGAGGAGTGCTGCTTTGCCTCCTCAACGGACGCATATACAGCCTCGCTTTCTTCTGCATTATACTTTTCTGCGGTCTGTACGTCAGAACCGAATACATCTTCATAAAGCTTTTTAAAGTCCAGCTTATTGCCCTGAGAGTCATATATATGACCCAAATCACTCTTGCTTATGCGATTTAGGGGAACTCCGTTTTTGTCAAAAACTTTGCCGTAAAGCTCGGGTGGGAGCTCGGCGAAGGAGGGATCCATCTGTACAAAGGTGTTGTGCCCAGTGGAAATGATTTTTACGATATTATCCATCAGTCCCGAAGCAAACGCCGTTCCGGTGAGTGCACATACCGCAATGCAGGCAGCGGCTGCATACAGTCTGCGCCTGTTTAGTTTCTTTTTTTCGGTTATTTTCTTTTTCATGTCTGAAAGCTCCTTTCCATTGAGTGCCTGTATTTTATAGCACTCGAAATCCATTTTGACATCGTTTAGATAATCAAATTCGTTTTTCACAGCAATCACTCCATTTCTCTTTATATTCGCGCCTGAGCTTCTTTTTCGCGCGGGATATTCTGTTATAAATCCATGAGGGGGATTTTTTGCTTTGTGCGGCTATAATATTTATCGGCTGTTCAAGTATATATCGCCGAATGAAAATCTCCTTATCCTTCGGCTTGAGATTTGACAGCAACGCCATGGTTTCCTCCTCGATTTCGCGTTTTAAAATGTCACTGTCGATGTCTTTTTCATCCGCTAAAGCCTCGTTTAATTCTCCCGTGACAAGCTCCCTGTAGTATTTGCGCTGATAATTTATAGCGCGGTATTTGGCAACCGCGCCTATCCAGTTTTTTAAAGAGTTTTTGCTCGGGTCATATCGGTCAATATTCTGCCAGATTGAAAAAAGCACATCGTTTACACAGTCCTCGCGCCCCATGGGAATATCCCGCATATGGTAGGAAACAATAGCTTTGACAAGCCCGCCGTAAAGCCTTATAAGCTCGTCAAAGGCACGTTCGTCACGCTTTGCCACCTGCTGTGCAAGCTCTCGGTCGTTCATGGAATAATCACCTGCCTTGTTGTTTTTTTGAAGCGCTTCTATTATATAATACAAGTCGCAAATGGCATTTCTATCATCTTTTAAATAATTTTATCATATAGCTTTGCCCCGGTCAAGGGTATTGACATTATGTATTTGAATGTATATAATAAGGTAAACGAAGCGTGGATTGAAATTTTTGTATTACCGGTCTATAATGAACTTAGGAGGTGGAAATAATGGATTTGACAAAAAGCGGAAGGCTTCTTTGCGAATTGAGAAAAGCAAAGGGCATGACGCAAAAGCAGGTTGCCGACAAATTAAATATATGCGCAAAGACCGTTTCAAAGTGGGAAACGGGACGGGGATTTCCTGATGTTTCGGCGGTGGCGGAATTGGCAAAGGTACTGGATGTGAGCGCGGATGCGATTTTGTCAGGCAGCTTAATCAGGAATATGGAGGAAATCGGTAATATGAAAAAAACAAAATTTTATGTATGCCCGCAGTGCGGAAGCATCATGCAGGGCGTGGGTGAGTGCCGGGCGCTTTGCTGCTCAAAGCAGCTTGACCCATTAAAGGCAGTTCCCGCGGACGAGGAACATTCCGTAACCGTAAACGAGGTTGAAAATGATTTGTATATTACCTTTGAGCATGAAATGACAAAGGAGCATTTTATAGGCTTTGTGGCATATGTAACCTTTGACAGAGCCTTGATGGTAAGGCTCTATCCGGAGCAGGACTGTGCGGTGCGGTTCCCGAAAATGTACGGCGGCAGGCTGTATTACTATTGCAGCAAACATGGCTTGTTCGAGTGCGAATTAAAGAAGAAGCCCAAGCCGCAAAAAAAGAGTATGACAGCGCTTATGTCCGCTTTTGCAAGGGCATATCATACAAAAAACAGTGAAAATCCTATTTTCTGCGACAGCATTGCAAGAAAACTGTTTTCAAATGAAGAATATGCGCAGCTTGAGAGATATATTTCATCGGCCGAAAGATATGTAAAGGCTTATGTTAATACACAGCTTGCCCCGACGCCGGTTGCAAGAGCAAAATTTTGCGAGGACAGCTTAAAAACCGCAGTTATGACAGGAACGGAGCAGTATGTAATTCTCGGAAGCGGACTGGATACCTTTGCTTTAAGGTATGACGGCGGGCTTAAAATATTTGAGCTGGACAAAGCGCAGGTTATTGAGGACAAGAAACGGCGCATAAGGCGTGCGGGGCTTAATATACCTCAAAATACAAGACTTGCGGCTGTGGATTTGGCAAAGGGAGAAATACGGAAGGCTTTGGAGGAAAACGGTTTTGACAAAAGCAAAAAGACCTTCTTTTCCTGTCTTGGCTTGTTTTATTATATGTCACGGGAGGAAATTTCAAGGCTTTTGGAGGATATAGCCGACATTGCCGCGGAGGGTAGCGCGGTGGTGTTTGATTTTGCGGATAATCACTTGTTTGCCTCAAAAATAAAGCGGGTACGGGAAATGCTTGATATGGCAGAGCAAAGCGGAGAGCCGATGAGGTCATGCTTCGGCTTTGGTGAGCTTGAACGTCTGCTTGAACGGCATGGGTTCTTGATTTATGAATTTTTAAATGAAAAGGATATACAAGACAGATATTTTAGAGACAGAACCGACACAATGACTGCCTTTGAGCATATAAACTATGCTTTGGCGGTGGAAAGATAATAAATGGCGCATAGAAAAACTCTTGAAATCATAGCTGTTATGAATTCAAGAGTTTTTTGCGCTTTGTATGAAAAATTCTCATCTGTATTATTGACAAGTTTCGGACTGTATTGTATAATATGTGTTGGACTATGCTTGGGGGAAGGGCGAAGATATGAGTAATTACGGCTTGTCCGAGGAGGTACTCGGATCAATTATCGATGTAGGAAAACGGCACGGGGTCGGTAAAATAATATTATTCGGCTCGCGGGCGCGGGGAGATTATAAAGAGCGAAGCGATATTGACCTTGCTGTTTGCGGCGGCAGGATTGAGGAATTTGAGTTGGATGCGGATGAGGAGGTTCCTACGCTGCTTAAATTTGATGTGGTGAATATGGATAAGCCTGTTCAAAGCGAATTACTGTGTTCTATTAACGATGAGGGGGTTATAATTTATGAAAAACAGTGTGGAAAAAGATTGGTTGGAATAAAATATGAATGAATATAAACATGGTCTGCGCGACGGAATCCCCATTGCGTTGGGTTATTTTTCGGTGTCCTTTGCCTTTGGAATTATGGCTGCGGAGGCGGGGCTTGAAGTATGGGAGGCGGCACTTGTTTCGCTTATGAACGTAACCTCTGCCGGGCAGTTTGCCGGCGTAACCGTTATGGCGGCTTTGGGGAGTTATATTGAAATGGCGCTTACTCAGCTTGTTATAAATTTAAGGTATTCCCTTATGGCAATATCTCTTTCCCAAAAGGCAGACGGGAAATTTCGCGGAATATGGCGCGCGCTGCTTGGATTTGGGATAACGGATGAGGTGTTTGCGGCAGCGGCGGGAAAGGACGGCGAGGTGAGCCGGAGCTATTTTGCCGGAATTATATCACTGCCCATAATCTCCTGGACGGCGGGAACTTTGTGCGGAGCGGTTTTGGGCAATGTTATGCCGGAGTTTATCACAAACGCGCTGGGAGTTGCGCTTTACGGAATGTTCATTGCAATAGTGATACCCAAAGCTAAGGAAAGCCGAAAAATCCTTGCGGCTGTTATTATGTCTGCGGTAATAAGCCTGATGGTCAAATACATACCCTGGTTTTCGGGGATTTCCTCGGGCTTTGCGATTATAATATGCGCGGTTGCGGCGTCGGCTGTGTGCGCTTTGATATTCGGAGGTAAGGAAAATGAAGGTTAGTGTGTTTGTGCCGTATCTTTTGATAATGGCAGGCGTGACTTATCTTATACGCGCACTGCCCTTTGTGCTGATACGCAAAAAAATAAAAAACCGTTTTTTAAACGCGTTTTTGGAATACATACCCTATACGGTGCTGACGGCAATGACAATCCCGGCAATGTTTTATGCAACGGATAATCCGATTTCTGCCATGACCGGCTTTGCGGCTGCCGCCGTAACGGCGTATTTGGGAAAAAGCCTTATAACGGTTGCCCTTGCCGCCTGCGGGGGAGTTGCGCTGTGCGAGGGCGTTTTAATGATAATATAAAAGGGCAAAGCGTTTTTTGCTTTGCCCTTTCATCTTATTGGTTTTCTTCGTCATGGAGATGACAGGAGGAGCAGCAGCCTGTGCAGCCTGTCGGCTCGTCTGCGGCAAGCTCACCGTTTCTTTGCTTGTAGTCCTTGATTGCCGAAGCGATTGCCTCCTCCGCAAGTACGGAGCAGTGTATCTTTTCGGGAGGAAGTCCGTCCAAAGCCTCCATAACCGCTTTGTTGGTAAGCTTTAGTGCCTCGTCAACGGTTTTTCCCTTTACCATTTCGGTTGCCATGGAGCTTGTCGCGATTGCCGCACCGCAGCCGAAGGTCTTGAACTTTACGTCCTTTATAACATTGTCCTCAATATCCATGTAAATCTTCATTATATCGCCGCATTTTGCGTTTCCTACCTCGCCTACGGCGTTTGCATTTTCAATCTCGCCTACGTTTCTGGGGTGTGCGAAATGATCCATTACCTTTTCACTGTACATTATTTTTCTCTCCTTTCAAAACCTCTTCATACAAGGGTGACATATCTCTAAGCCGGCTTATGATGGGCGGCAGGGTCTTTATAACATAATCGATTTCCTCGTCCGTTGTGTCCTCGCCGATGCTTAACCTAAGCGAGCCGTGAGCAATTTCGTGGGGAAGTCCTATAGCCAAAAGTACATGGGACGGGTCGAGAGAGCCTGACGCGCAGGCACTTCCGCTCGAAGCGCAGATGCCGTTCATATCAAGCATCATCAGTATCGATTCGCCCTCTACATACTTAAATGAGAAATTGGCGTTGTTGCACAGTCTGCGCTCATCTTCGGGACCGTTTAAGCGAACGTAGGGAATATTGTCCCTTATGCCCTTTATAAGCTTGTCGCGCTTTTTAATCATTGCCGCAACATTCTCGTCAAGATTTTCCACCGCAAGCTCCAAAGCCTTGGCAAGTCCGGCTATCCCGGCAAGGTTTTCCGTTGCGGCTCTTTTGCCGCGCTCCTGACCGCCGCCGTGAATTAAATTATCAATTCTTACGCCGTTTCTTATATACAGCATACCCACGCCCTTAGGACCATGGAATTTATGCGCCGACAGCGACAGCATATCAACGCCCAGCTCCTGTAGGTCTATCTTCATATGACCGATTGCCTGTACCGCGTCGGTATGGAAAATCACCTTGTGCGCCTTTGCAATCTTTGCAATTTCGGCAATTGGCTCTATTGTGCCTATCTCATTGTTTGCCGTCATTATGCTTATAAGCACAGTGTTGTCGCAAATTGCCGCTTCTACCGCCGCAGGGTCAACAATACCGTATTCGTCAACATCAAGGTATGTTACCTCAAAACCATGCTTTTCGAGGTATTCACAGGTATTTAAAACCGCGTGATGCTCAATTTTTGACGTGATTATGTGGTTTCCCTTTGAACGGTTGGCAAGGGCGGCACCCTTTATTGCCCAGTTGTCCGCCTCGCAGCCGGAGCCGGTAAAGTAAATCTCGTTTACCTTTGCGGCGTTAAGGCTTTTTGCAACGCTTTCGCGCATTTTGTAAAGAGCCTGCTCCGCATTTCTTCCTATACCGTAAAATTTGGAGGACGCGTTTCCGAACGTATCAATAAAATACGGCATCATCGCATCCACAACCTCCTTGGTCATACAAGTGGTTGCATTGTTATCCATATATACATTGTTCATGTGTATCACCTTATAAAATATGAGTGAACGCTCATGCGTTCCAAGAATTATTGTACAACAATATACCCGATTTGTCAATATTTTTTTCAATATTGCAGCAAAATATACCGTATTGATGTAAAATATGCTGTACTTATTAGGGTTTTTGGTGTATAATGATAAAAAGGAGCTGATGAAAAATGAGGATAAGCGCGGTAATTTGCGAATACAATCCGTTTCATAACGGACATAAATATCAGATAGAGAAAATGAAGGAGTACTCAGACGCGGTCATTGCGGTAATGAGCGGCCCCTTTGTGCAAAGGGGAGAGGCGGCAATAACCGATAAATTTACCCGGGCGGAGATTGCGGCAAGAAACGGAGCGGACTTGGTGGTCGAGCTGCCGGCTTTGTATGCCATGTCCTCGGCGCGAGACTTTGCATGGGGAGCTGTGAGCCTTATTGAAAAAACGGGCGCGGTCGATATGCTGGTATTCGGAAGCGAGAGCGGAGATATAAATAAGCTTACAAGCGCGGCAGAACTTATCTATAACGAGCCTGATGAGGTGTCGGAAAAAATACAAGGGCTAATGGCAGAGGGCGTTTCATATCCGGCGGCAAGGGAGGCGGCGTTTGAAGGACTTATCGAGCCGGAGCTGCTTTCGGGAGCGAATAATATACTGGCTGTCGAATATATTCGTGCGCTTATGAGCATTAAAAGCTCTGTAAAGCCCGTTACCTTAAAGCGCACAAGTACGGACAAAATGATAAGTGCCCATAAAATACGAAAAAAGCTGCTTTCGGGAGAGGATATAAGCGCATATGTGCCGGAGGGAAATTTTAAAATTTACAGAACAGAGCTTCTCGATACTGCCGTTACGGCGGCTTTAAGGCTTATGAGCCCTCAGGAATTGGCACAGATAAGAGATGTAAGCGAGGGATTGGAAAATCGAATAAAAAGAGCCGCCCAAAACCATGCTTCTTTGGGAGAAATCCTTGATGAGGTAAAAACAAAGCGTTATACCATGAGCCGTTTAAAGCGGATAATGCTTTCGGCGCTTTTGGGCATTAAAAAGGATTTTGCGCCGCCCATGGAATATTTAAGAGTGCTTGCCATAGGAGAGAGGGGAGCGGAGGTGTTAAAAGAGATAAAAAAGACCTCAAAGCTGCATATAATAACCAAGGCGGCAGATTATCAGAGGGACGATTTGCTCTTTTGCATGGACCTTAAAGCCCAGGATTTATTTGCACTGTGCGCAAAAATGCCGGGCAAAGAGGACTTTAGACGCAGTCCGTATGTTATAAAATAACAATTTTTCGACATTATTCTTGCATACACATCTCTGCTATGCTATAATTAACCGGTAATATTTAATAAGGAGCTTTTAAAATGATTGCTTTAGCTGTTTTACCGGTTTATCTTCTGCTGGCATTTTATATCTTTATAAGGAGCTTAAAATGGCTCAGAGCCATGCGTTTAAGGCACAGGCTTGTTCCGTATATTTACGGCGCATTTTTGCTGCTTATGGCGTTTACGCCCTTAGAGGCGTTTTTGATAAGAACAGAGCCCTTGCATCGTTGGCTTGCCAATGTGTCAAATTACTGGCTCGGAGTGCTTTTGTATATGCTTTTGGCACTTGCGGTAACTGATATTATAAGGCTGATTGTGCGCTTTACGCCAAAAAAGCATATATTAAAATCCGTAAAGGCGCATATAGCGGCGGGTTGGGCAGTAACGGCACTTGTCGCTTTAATAACGGTTTACGGAGTGATAAATGCGGGAAATATAAAGGTAAAAAGCTATTCGGTGGATGTGGATAAGCCAGGAGAGGATATTCATGCGGTGCTTATCGCGGATTTGCATATGGGCTACAGCGTGGGTGTGCCGCTTATGCAGCAGATGGCGGATAAGATAAACGCGCAAAATCCCGATATTGTATTTTTAGCCGGGGATATTTTCGATAATGATTATGAGTCCATGGACGATCCCGAAGCACTTATAAAGGTATTCCAATCAATAAAAAGCAAATACGGAATATACGCCTGCTGGGGAAACCATGATGTAAGCGAGAAAATTCTCGCCGGATTTACCTTCGGCGGGGTACATACCGGTGATGCGAGAATGACAGATTTTCTTGAAAGAGCCGGAATAACGCTTTTAAATGACGAAAGTGTGCTTATAAACGACAGCTTCTATGTGGCGGGAAGAAACGATACAAGAAAAGCCAAAAAGGAAGAAAACTACAGGAAAACTCCGGCAGAGCTTATGGAGGGACTGGATAAGGAAAAGCCGATAATCGTAATTGACCATGAGCCGGCAGAGCTTAGTGAGCTTGCCGAAAGCGGCGCGGACGTGGACTTGTGCGGACATACTCATGACGGACAGGTATTTCCGGGCAATCTTACAATAAATCTGTTTTGGGAAAATGCCTGCGGGTATCTTAAAAAAGGCAATATGCACAATATCGTAACCTCTGGTGTAGGACTGTTCGGACCGAATATGCGGGTGGGAACGGACAGCGAGATATGCGTAATCGACATAAACTGCCGCTGAGGAAATCTGTCGAAAAATCCAATCACTGCTCGAAAAAGGAACATAAATTTACGCATTATACACAAAAAAGAAAAAATCTTAAAAATTTAAAGGGTTTTTGACCTAAAACGGAGTATTATTATTTTGATGTATACTCGATTGTTTCTTTGAGAGGAGGAGGCACATGGGCGGATTTATTCCGGAGGACATTATCTCCGAGATATGCGGCGCGAACGATATAATTGACTATGTTTCCCAGTACACTGTCTTAAAACGCACCGGACGCGATTATACGGGTCTTTGCCCGTTTCACCATGAGAAAAGCCCCTCCTTTCATGTTAATCAGGAAAAACAGATATTTCACTGCTTCGGCTGCGGAGCGAGCGGTAATCTTGTGCAGTTTGTAATGCGCACCCAGAACTTGGATTTTAGGGAAGCGATGCAGCTGTTGGGCGACAGAGCCGGGATTGCCATTTCCGAGGAGGGCGTTTCCGATAAGGGGCATGAGAAGAAAAAGCGTATTCTGGAAATGAATAAAACTGCCGCAAGATTTTTCTTTTCCTGTTTAAAGGATGAAAATTTGGGCAAAGATGCAAGAGAATACCTTTTTAAAAGACGCATTTCGCCAAAAACAATAACAGCCTACGGACTGGGCTTTGCTCCGGGGAATAAGAACGGGCTTGTTGAGCATCTTAAAAAGGCGGGATATTCAGAAAACGAGCTTGTGGAAGCCAGCCTTGCGGTGGAGCGTGACGGGAGAATTATAGATAAGTTCCGAAACCGCGTAATGTTCCCGATTATTGACCTTAGGGGCAATGTAATAGGCTTCGGCGGCAGAGTGATGCACAATAACAAGGAAGTAAACGGCTTCAAAATTCCCAAATACCTAAATTCCGGCGAAACGGCGGCATTTGACAAGGGTAAGAATCTGTTTTCCTTAAATTTAGCAAAAAACGAAAAATCAACGGAGCTTATTCTCTGCGAGGGGTATATGGACGTTATATCCGTATATCAGGCGGGGGTGCATAATATTGTGGCAACATTGGGAACCGCAATAACCCCACAGCAGGCAAAGCTTATGCTTCGCTACGCCAAAGAAATCGTAATATGCTATGACAGTGATGAGGCGGGTATAAAGGCGGCGCTTCGCGCCATTGAAATCATAAACGGAGTCGGAGGAAAGTCGCGGGTAATTCAGCTTAAGGGCGCGAAAGACCCGGATGAGTACATAAACAAAAACGGCGCCGCGGCATTTCGCGATGCCGTAGGGCAGGCTTTGCCCTCAACACAGTTTAGAATATCTCTTATCAAATCAAAATACGATACCGATACCCCGGACGGCAAGGTGAAATTCTGCGCCGAGGTTGCCGAGGTGCTAAAGAGCGTGCCGGACGCGGTGGAGGTTGACGCATATATAAAGAAGGTTGCCGGAGATATTGATATATCGCCGGAGGCTATATACAGTAAGTACAGACAGAAAAAAGGCTTTGAAAACGGACCAAAAAGCAGCAGTATAAGACGCGCGGTCAAAAAGAGCGGCACTGAGCGGGCGGAGCAGATAAACGCCACTGCGGCGCAGCTTGAGGCAGAGAAAAGAATACTTGCGCTTATGACCTCGTCAAAGAAGCTTTATAAAATTGTCAGTGCCCAGATGATCCCCAATGACTTCTCAAAGGAGGTATACCGCCGAATTGCAAGCGCGGCATACAGAAGCTATGAGGCGGGGGAGCAGCCTGAGGAGGCTATGATATTAAACGAGTTTTCGGGAAACGCTCAGCTTGAAAACGAAGCTTCATCAGTGTTTTACAACATGGAGATATACAACGGCGATGAGGCTACAGTGAGGGATTTGTTAAACACCGTAAAGCTTGAAAAGGTCAAGATGCAAATTGACACCGAAAAGGATCTTGCAAAGCTCAGTGCGCTTATTGCCAAGCGCGAGGAATTATTGCAGGAAAAAAATAAGTGGGAGGACTAAAGACATGGAAGAAAACAGGGATGCTAATCTTGAGGAAAGAAAAGAGCAGATTAAAAACGAGTTGCTCGAAAAAGGTAAGAAGAAGGGCGTTCTTAGCATGAAGGCTGTCGTTACCGCTTTTTCCGAGGTGGAGGTAACGCCCGAGGAGATTGAAAGCTTCTATGACGTTCTTGAGCACGAGAAAATCGAGCTTTCCGAGGACGATATGGAAAAAGAGCTTGAGGAGATGGAGAACATCGAGGAAATCTCCAAGGAGGAGCTTGAGGACTTGTCGGTGCCGGAGGGTATAAACATAGACGACCATGTCAAGATGTACCTAAAGGAGATAGGAAAGGTCAATCTGCTTTCGCCCGAGGAGGAAACCGAGCTTGCAAAGCGTATGGCAAAGGGCGATGAGGACGCGAAAAAACGGCTTGCCGAAGCAAACCTCAGACTGGTTGTTTCAATTGCAAAGAGATATGTCGGACGCGGAATGATGTTTTTGGACCTTATTCAGGAGGGTAATCTCGGTCTTATAAGGGCTGTGGACAAGTTCGATTACACAAAGGGATATAAATTTTCAACCTACGCAACCTGGTGGATAAGACAGGCAATAACCCGCGCAATTGCGGATCAGGCAAGAACCATAAGAATACCGGTGCATATGGTTGAAACGATAAATAAGCTGGTAAGAGTATCAAGACAGCTTGTGCAGGAGCTGGGCAGGGAGCCGACAATGGAGGAACTTGCTCAGGGACTTAATATGTCAATAGATAAAGTAAGAGAAATTTCAAAGATTTCTCAGGAGCCGGTTTCTCTCGAAACGCCCATAGGCGAGGAGGAGGACAGCCATTTGGGTGACTTTATACCCGATGACGACGCTCCCGCACCCTCTGAAGCTGCAAGCTTTGTACTGTTAAAGGAACAGCTAAACGATGTTCTAAAAACGCTGACCAGCCGGGAGGCGAAGGTTTTAAAGCTGCGCTTCGGACTGGAGGACGGCAGACAAAGGACGCTTGAAGAGGTCGGCAAGGAATTTGACGTAACAAGAGAAAGAATAAGACAGATAGAGGCAAAGGCGTTAAGAAAGCTCAGACATCCGTCAAGGAGCAAAAAGCTTAAGGATTTTCTTGACACCTAAGGAGAATATAAATGGATTGGATAAAGGTGACGATATATACCTCCTCGGAGGGAATAGAGCCGGTAAGCGGCAGACTCTACGATACGGGAATAACCGGTATTGAGATTGAGGACGAGCAGGATTTTAAGGATTTTCTGGAAAACAATCATCAGTATTGGGATTATGTGGACGAGGAGCTTATACGCCAAAAGGAGGGCGAAACGAGGGTCAGTGCATATGTAAGCGACAATGCCGCCGGGCATGAAACCTTAAAAGAAATACGCCGCACAATAGCAGAGCTTAAAAGCCTTGATACAGACGGTGCTTTCGGCAGGCTTGAGGTTGAGCTTGACAATATGCACGAGGACGATTGGGCAAATAACTGGAAAAAATATTTCCACCCGATGGAAATCGGAGAGAAAATTCTCATAAAGCCCGAATGGGAGGAATATAAAGAGCCTACGGACAGGATAATTTTTAATATAAATCCGGGTATGACCTTCGGTACCGGCTCGCATTATACAACTCAGCTTTGTATTGAGGAATTGGAAAAGTATATAAGACCGGGAAGCCGTATGCTTGATTTGGGCTGCGGCAGCGGAATACTTTCCATAATATCGCTGATGCTTGGAGCGGGCGAGGCTGCGGCGGTGGACATTGATCCCAACGCCGTTGACATAGCCTACCGCAACGCCGAAATGAACGGTGTGGGCAGGGAGCATTACAAGGTATATGCCGGAAATATCGTAACGGACAAGGCTGTACAAAAAGCCCTTTTCGGAAAATATGATGTTATATGCGCCAATATTGTGGCAGACGTTATTATCGCGCTTGCGCCGATTGTGCGCGAATATATGGCAGAGGACGCGGTGTTTATAACATCGGGAATAATAGAGGACAGAGCAGATGAGGTTTTTCGGGTTCTTTCACAAAACGGTTTTGAGGTAATCGGTAAAAAACAGCGCAAGGATTGGGTAGCGATAGTATGCAGATAGAAAACATAGGCTGCGGCGGACACAACGCATATTTAATAAAGGATGTAAAATGCGCCGTTATAGACACAGTTCCCGCAAAATATAAAGACGAATACATAGCCAATATAGAAAAGCATACCGACAGGGTCGATTATCTTATCTGCACTCATACCTCGCCGGATTTGTCAGGCACGCTTGCGGCATTTATAAAAAGATGGCAGGATGCCGAAATTATCGCTTCAACAGCCGGGATAAGGAATTTAAAGGTCATGCTCGATATGCCCTTTAACGAAAGCATTGCCAAGGACGGCGGTGAGCTTAGTTTGGTAGAGGACAGCCTTAAATTTATTATTACTCCCAACCTCAACTGGCCGGATACAATGATGGCAGCCACAAAAAACAGCTTATTTTCGGGCTTGATGTTTGCAGGGGGCGAGGAATATTTTGAGGAAACATTTTCTTCATACCGGCCGTTTGTAAACAGCGCACTGGAAAAGATAGGCGCACCGGCATTTATTTATCCCGCCAAAGGAGAAGTACGGGGTGCGGATATTGTTGAAAGCTACAGAGCGTGGTCAAAGCCTAAGGACACTGATACGGTGCTTGTATTATATGACAGCATATACGGTGCTACACTGGATATGGCAAGGCTTATATGCTCGGTGTTGGAGGAGAATAAAATAGCTGCAAGGCTTTGCTTTGCACAGGATGCCGATGATACGCTTATAAACGCCTGCCGCGCACTGATTGTGGGAACTCCGACCGTAAACCGCGGCGCATCAAAAAAGGTTATGTCAGCTCTTTCGGGGCTTGACGCGGTGCGCTGCACAAGGAAGCCCGGCTTTGTGTTCGGAGCCTATGGTTGGGGCGGCGAAGGTACTTATATTGTATATAATCTGCTTAAAAATCTCAGAATGAATATGTACGAAAAGCCCTTTTTGGTGAATTTCAGGCTCGGCATCCGGGAGCGGGAAAAGCTTAAAAAGCATACGCTTGACTTTATAGAAAGCTGTTTGAGGGACAAGGATTAAGTTATGGCGCTTTATACGATTGCAGATTTGCATCTGCCCTTGGGAAAGAATAAGCCCATGGATATTTTCGGCGCGGCATGGGAAAATTATGTTGAACGCCTTAGGGAAAACTGGCAGAGAAGGATAAAGCCGGAGGATTTGGTGGTGCTGCCCGGAGATTTTTCGTGGGCAACCTATCTTGAGGAGGCACTGGAGGATTTTCGGTTTTTAAATTCCTTAAACGGCAGAAAAATACTGCTTAAGGGAAACCATGATTATTGGTGGACAACCAAGAATAAGCTTAATTCATTTGTTAAGGAAAACGGATTTTGCGACATTGAATTTATGCATAACGGCTGTATGCGCTATGGCGATATTGCCCTTTGCGGAACGCGGGGCTGGAAAAATCCGTCCTGGGACAGTTTTAACGAACAGGACAGGAAAATATTTGACAGAGAGGTCATAAGGCTTGAGCTTTCCTTAAAAGAAGCCGCCGGAGCAGAGGAGATATATGTGTTTGTGCATTATCCGCCGATGGCTCCTTCGGGAGAGAAAAACGAGTTTACAAGGCTTATGGAGGCGTACCCGGTTACAAAATGCTTTTACGGGCATTTGCACGGTGCCTCGCATCGCTTTGCCGTAAACGGCATTGCAGACGGGATTGAATACAGACTTGTAAGCGCGGATTATCTGAAGTTTGACCCTTATGAGATTACAGGTGACTGAATATGAAGCTTATGTTTGCATCGGATATACACGGAAGTGCGTATTATGCCCAAAAGCTTAAGGATACATATATTAAAGAGGGTGCCAAGCGCCTTGTTTTGCTGGGGGATTTGCTCTATCATGGTCCCAGGAACGATTTGCCAAAGGATTACGCGCCCAAAAAGGTGATTGAAATATTAAATTCACTGTCGGAGGATATTCTGTGCGTGCGCGGAAACTGCGACAGCGAGGTTGACCAAATGGTTTTGGATTTCCCTGTGCTTGCGGATTATGCGGTTTTATACCTTGATGGGATAAGAGTGTATATTACGCACGGGCATATATATAATCCCCAAAATCCGCCAAAGCTTAAAAAGGGAGATATACTCATGAACGGTCATACTCATATAAGCGCGGACGAGGAAGGGGAGATTTTCCGATATTTGAACCCGGGTTCGGTTTCAATACCGAAGTCCGGGCAAAAACCAAGCTATATGATATATGAAAACGGCGTCTTTACAATTAAAGAGCTGTAATTACAGGAGGTTTAATAAAATGGAAAACGTTTTTGACGTACTGAAGGAGCGCGGACTGCTTGCGCAGACCACGCATGAAGAGGAAATAAGGGAGCTTCTCGGAAAGGAAAAGGTAACCTTTTATATAGGCTTTGACCCGACGGCGGACAGCCTGCACGTTGGACATTTTCTGCAGATGGTTGTAATGCGGCATATGCAGCTGCACGGACACCGTCCGATTGCGCTTGTGGGCGGAGGAACAGGTCATATAGGCGACCCGTCCGGAAGAACGGATATGCGCCGCATGATGACAACCGAAACTATAAATCATAACTGCGAGTGCTTTAAGGAGCAGCTTTCGAGAGTTATTGATTTTTCGGATGACAAGGCAATTATGGTAAACAATGCCGATTGGCTTTTAAATCTTAACTACATTGATTTTATACGCGACATCGGCTCACAGTTCTCTGTAAATCAGATGCTCACTGCCGAGTGCTTTAAGCAAAGGCTTGAAAAGGGACTGTCATTTTTGGAATTTAACTATATGCTTATGCAGGCGTATGATTTCCTTATGCTAAGCCGCAAATATGACTGTAAAATAGAGCTGGGCGGTGATGACCAGTGGAGCAATATCCTTGCGGGCATGAATCTTTGCAGAAGAAAGGATCAAAAGCAGGTATACGGCATGACCTTCACTCTGCTTGCGAACAGCGAGGGCAAGAAAATGGGCAAGACCGCCTCGGGCGCGGTATGGCTCGACCCGAAGAAAACCAGTCCTTATGATTTCTATCAGTACTGGGTAAACGTACAGGATGCCGATGTTATAAAATGCCTGAAGCTTCTTACCTTTGTGCCCATGGAGCAGATAAGAGAAATGGAAAAATGGGAGGGACGCGAGCTTAATGAAGCAAAGCGTATTCTTGCCTTTGAGGTAACAAAGATGGTACATGGCGAGGAGGAGGCTCAAAAATGCAAAGCCACCGCCGAAGCCGTATTTGCCAAGGGCGGCGTAAGCGAGGATATGCCCACAACCGTTATTCCCGATGTGGCGGGCATGGGCGTTTTGGATATGCTCGTAAAGACGGGGCTTGTACCCTCAAAGGGTGAGGCAAGACGTCTTGTTCAGCAAAACGGTCTTTCAATAAACGATGAAAAGTTTACCGACCCTCAGGGAGTTATTTCGCCGGATATGATAAAGGAAAACGGAATGATTATAAAGAAGGGCAAGAAAACCTTCCACAGAGTAGTAACCGAATAATATGTATTTGAGGGCGCGGCAGAACTTACAAAAGTTTTGCCGCGCCCTTGTTAATATTACTATTTGTTTATGATTTCGTCAATTATCTGTTTTTTGACAAGGGAAATATCGCTGTTTCGTATTTTCTGCCTTACGAGTAAAACGGCGGGAGGAATAACCGAAACCTCGTCTATCCCAAGTGCGAGAAATACCTCCGTAAGAACGGTATCTCTGCCCATGGCTCCGCATATGCTTACGGGCTTTCCCGCCTTGTGGGCATTGTCCGCAATTGTTTTTATAAGCCTTAAAACTCCCTTGTGATAGGTGTCAAAATACTTTGCAAGCTCAGGATTATCCCGTTCGGCAGCAACCGTATACTGTACCAGGTCGTTGGTGCCGATGGATACAAAATCCATATAGTCCACAAGAATGTCGCTTATTACGGCAGCCGCCGGAGTTTCTATCAGGCAGCCCAGCTCAACGCTGTCATCAAACGGTATTCCCTCACTTTTCAACTCGGACTTGACCTGCTCGGCATATTCCAATACCTTTTGAGCGTCCCGCTGCGAATTGACAAAGGGAAACAGAATGGCAAGCCTGCCGTAAACGGAAGCGCGGTAGAGCGCTCTAAGCTGAATTTTCAGAAACTGCGGGTTTTCGAGAGAAAAGCGCAGCGAACGCATTCCGAGAGCCGGATTATGTTCCTTGGGAAGCTCCATATAAGCGTGGTATTTGTCGGAGGTTATGTCAAGTGTGCGTATAACAACACGCTTGCCGCTAAACCTGGTGAGCACATTTTTGTAAATATCAAACTGCATATCCTCAGTTGGATAGCTGCTGCTTTGTGCATAGAAAAATTCCGTTCTTAAAAGTCCTATGCCCTCAGCATCGTTTTCAAGGGCGTAATCCAAATCGCAGGGATTGGTTATATTGGCAGAAACCGTCATTTTTATGCCGTCTGCCGAAATGCTTTCTTTTCCCTTCAGTTCTTCGAGCAGCTTGCTTCGCCTGAAGCTCTCGTCAGCTTTTTGCATAAGCTCGGCCTTTACCGCCTCGTCCGGCTCTATGTAAAGCTTGCCCTCAAAGCCGTCAAGTATGGCATATTTTCCGTCCATGGAGGAGTCCACTTTTATATTTAAAAGGGCGGGAATGCCCATGCTTTTTGCAAGTATGGCGGTGTGCGAGGAGGGGGAGCCCTCCGTCACCCCAAAGCCGAGAATTTTGCTTCGGTCAAACTGAACGGCTTCACTGGGCGAAAGATAATCAGATAGGATTATGCTCGGCTCCGTAGTGAGCAGCTCGTTTGTATTTGTGCCCGAGAGAATACGAATAACTCTCTCGCTTATGTCGCGTATATCAGCACTTTTGCTGCTTATGCGGCTGCTGGGTGAGTTAATGAACATTTGGCAAAATTCATCACAGGTCTGAGCAACCGCGGTTTCGGCGTTTATCATCTGGTCTGTTATGAGATTTTCCACCGCTTCGGAAAAATCCGTGTCATCCAGCATTATGCAATGAATATTGAAAATCTCCGCATTAGCCTTGCCGACCTCGGCAATAGCCTTTTTATACAGGGCGCGAAGCTCCTCCTTTGCGGTTTCCTTTGCATTAAGGAAGCGCGCGATTTCAGCATCGGAGGATTGTATATGAACACGTTTAACCGGTATTTCCTCGCGGGGAAACACAAAGATTTTTCCGCAGGCAATTCCGCCGCAGACACTGTTTCCTTCTAAAATTAACATCACAAATCTCCTTGCAATACATTTTTGTTCGATGATGGCATGACCGTTCAACACTCGCTAACGGTCGAGGTGTTAAATGGGCTTGCCGCTTACATCTTAATTATATTATAAATCATAGAAAAAAGACAGCAAAAAACAAGACATTTTAGTTCATTTATCGGCGTTTTTATATAAAAAAACGATCATTTTCGGACATTTGAGCATATTTGCTTAAAATTAAGCTTTTTATTGCGCTTATTTTGCCGTCTCAAAAAATGCAAAAAAACAAACCATCCGGAGCATACGGCTGTGTACCGGGGTACAATGCAATGAAACAGATTTTGCAAAACCATATTTTCCGGAGGCTTGTCCTGTGGGACTAAATTATTTTAGTCCTCATCTTCTGCGATATCCGCAGTTTGCAGGGCAAGATAAATTGCCTGCTTAACAAAATTTTTGCCGGTGTAATCAAGCTTTTTGTAATTTGACATAATCTCAGAATCCAGATAGCCCATGTACTCCGGCTCAGCATGCTCGTTGACAATTCTGTTAAGAGTGTCAACAAATGGGATCTTGTAGATGCCACAAAGGATTTCAAAAGAATCCATATCGATACGGCTCTTTCCAAGCTCCCAGCTACTGATGTTCTGAGGTGTCTTGTTGATGATGTCAGCAACATACTGCTGACTCAAACCCGCTGCTACACGGGAATACTTAAGTATTTTTCCTAGCTTTTTGTAATCCATAGGTTTAAATCACTCCCATAATACTATTATAAACTAAAGGGGACAAAAAGTCAAGTTAAATTCTAAAAAAATCCAAAAAAAAATAAAAGAATATGGCAAAAACAAAAAGGTAAAACTACTTCTCGTATGAAGGGGCAAAAAATTAAATATTTAAGCGGCGAAACATTAGATATTTCGCCGCCTAAGGTCAGTCCTTTTTAACGAGATGGAATGCGTCCTCTATTTCATCTATCTGAGAATCGTTGATTTTTACGATATTTCCCAAAGCCTTTGAGGCGATAATGGCTCTTGCACTGTATTCCGCAACCTCAAGCCGGTCAAAGGCATTGAGCAAATCCGAGCCGGTAACAATCACGCAGTCGTTCTTTACCATTGCAATCGGGGTTGCCTCATCAAAAACCGCGGCGGTTTCGGCGGGCTTAATATAAATCGAGCCGAAGTCCAGCTTGGGAATATCCCGCATAAGTATATAGCTTTCGGGTATGGTTTTTGAATCAAGGCAAGCATCGGAAACGACAAACGCCATGATATTGGGCGGATGCGCTATTATAATTGAATTTATATGCGGATGCTGTCTGTAAATTTCGCGGTGCAGCTGTACCGCACGACTCGGCGCTTTACCCATTTCCTTGTAACTTCCCTCAATCCTTACAATATCACCGACATCAATATATTTACGGTCGTCTCCGTGAGGAGTTATAATAAACGAGTCTTTGCCGGTGCGGTAGGAGATGGTACCCTGGGTGCTTGTAAACAGCTTTTGATTATAGGCTCTGTGTATCAGGGTGCACATATCGCGCCTTGCGGCTCTTTCGTCACTGGAGATGTTTTTTGCGACAAACTCGTCCATGGAATTTATCTGCTTGTTTTTGTACCAGGTTATTTCCTCCTCGGAAAGGGGATTTGTTTTTCCTATCTTTGCGGCGTCTATTTCAAGACGGGCACAGAAATCAAGTGTTTCAAAGGCTTTAAACGCTTCAAACAGAGAATTGCCTCCGACAACAACTCCATGATTTTCAAGCATAACCGTATTAAAGCCCTTTTTAAACTGCGAAGCGATTTTTTCGCCCAAATCACCGCTGCCCGGAAGCCCGTATTTTGCCATGCCTATCTCACCGCAGGTAAATCTTACGTTGGGGATAAGATGCGTATCGGGGATTTTGCGCACAATCGAGAATGCCACAAGAGCGGGCGGGTGCGCGTGTAAAACTGCCTTTAAATCCGGGCGCATTTTGTAAATCATCTGATGAAACGGATATTCCGAGGACGGCTTATGATTACCGATAACGGTACCGTCGGGCTTGATTCGGACTATATCCTTTCGTGTAAGGCTGCCCTTGTCAATACTTCCGGGCGAAATCCAGATATCGCCGTTATCGTCCATAACAGAGAGGTTGCCGCCGGAGGTTGTGGTCATTCCGTAGCCGTAAATTCTCTCCATTATCATAACAATCTGGTCAGCCGGATGGAGCATATTTATGTTCATGTTTATCACATCCCTTATAGATTTTTATGTAATCATTTTATCACAAAAGTATAGAAAAGTCCATATAATAAACGGTAAATAATTATTAAAAATCAGCACAATG
>JAQXZB010000016.1 GCA_029226975.1 Clostridiales bacterium
AAACTCAATTAGAAACTATATCGTTTCTCATTCTTTTGACAAGAACTCTGCACTATTTGTTTTTCAATGTACAAGCACTGTCTTTGCGACAGCTTATTTATATTACCACACTTTTTTTACTTTGTCAAGAGTTTTTTTAAAATTTTTTTAATTTTTTTTCAAAAGCCTCTTTTTAAGTGTGTGCTCTCTTGCGACAGCTTGATTATTTTACATCATTTTTCGCCCTTTGTCAACACTTTTTTTTAATTTTTTTTCGCTTCTGCCTTTTAACCAACAAGCCGCCCCATGAGGGACGGCTCGTTGGTTATTTTGTACAGTGTTTTAAGCGTTAATTATTTTTGCCGCTTCCTCGGCGGTACAAATTATCTGCTCGCCTGTTTCAAGATTTTTAAGAGCAAGCTTATTTTCGGCGATTTCATTATCACCGATTATTACCGCATACGGCACATTTATTCTGTTTGCGTAGGTCATTTTCTTTTTAAGCTTCTTATCCTCAAAATATGTCTGTACCTTAACCCCCGCATTTCTAAGCTTATTCATTATATTTATACAATATCCGATATTTTCGGTCATTGGTATTATAAGCGCGTCTATCGGCGAGGTTTTTTCAAAATCAAAGAATCCGTTTTCCTTTAATACTGTAAACAGCCTGGTTGCGCCTATGGATATTCCCACTCCGGGCAAATCCCTGTCGGTATAGAAGCCGGCAAGATTGTCATATCTTCCGCCGCTGCATACGCTGCCGAATTCCGGGTGCGAGGTTATTTGAGTTTCATATACTGTTCCCGTATAATAATCCAGTCCCCGAGCAATCGAGAAATCAAGCGTGTAATTTTCTCTCGATACCCCAAAAGCGTCCGCGTATTTAACTACCTCTTTAAGCTCCGCTAAACCTTTGTCATACAACGCGCTTTTTTGAGCATATTTCTCCGCGGCGGCAAGCTTTTCCTCAATGCTTCCCTCCGTAGCAACAAAATCGAGAATTTTTCCGGCATCCTCCGGGCTTACGCCATACTCCGCAAGCTCCGCAGTAACCTTGTCCGCTCCGATTTTTTCAAGCTTGTCTATGCTTCTTAAAATGTCCTCAGCCTTATCCGAAAAGCCCAGCAGCTCAAAAAATCCGGAAAGCAGCTTTCTGTTATTCATTCTTATTTTAAAATCATGTATCCCAAGCCCGGTAAATATGTCGCTTATAATTGCCGGAATTTCCGCATCGTGAATAATGCTCAGCTCGCCGTCACCGATAATGTCAATATCCGCCTGATAAAATTCGCGGTATCTTCCCTTTTGCGCCCGCTCTCCCCTGTAAACCTTGCCTATCTGGTAACGTTTAAATGGGAAATTAAGTTCGTTATAGTTAAGCGCCACATATTTTGCCAGCGGCACAGTTAAATCGAAACGCATGGCAAGGTCGGTATCGCCCTTTTTAAAGCGGTAAATCTGCTTTTCCGTTTCTCCGCCGCCCTTTGCAAGCAGCACTTGGGCACTTTCCAGTACCGGCGTATCAAGCGGATAGAAGCCGTATTTGATATAATTATCCCTTAAAACCGCTATGAATTTTTCAAATTCAATCTGCTCGTTCGGCAGAAGTTCCATAAATCCGGTTAATGTTCTTGGTTTTACTCTTTCCATTTGCATATCCCTCATTTTATATAATATAGTTTATTGTTTCCGGCGGTGTATACCGGCTCAAGCGACGCAAAAACAGCGTTTTCATTTAAGGAAAACTCGTCCCGTTCATTGTCGCTTACATAGACATAGGAAATATTTTTATCCCGGCAGAAGCTCACAAGCTCACTGTAGGAGCTGTATGCCTCCTCCACCTCTGCCTTTCGACTTGAATATTCGCTTGTAAATCCATGGAAATACACATAAAGCGATGATCCCACATATACGGTACGCCCCGCAAGTGTTACAACCGGGTTAAGATGCCCTGTTCCCGTTAAAACCACTTCATCAGCGGGAACATTGTCCTTTATATACTCCGCCATTTTAATGTCATTTTGGGTAAATGTTCGGTAATCGCCGCCGGATTTCCATTCTCTGCCTATCGTAAGCGCTCCGGAAACGGTTCCCGCCGCTATTACAAGCACCGCAAAATATGCGCGCCATTTCACACCCTTAAGCTTATCGTACAGCATAACCAAAAGCTCGCTCACTATTACAAGCGTTATCATATAGGTAATGTAGAAAAGCTTGTTGTTGTCGTACTCGTTTGGCTGAAACTGCACAAATTCCGCCAGGGCAAATATAACCGCACCTGCGGCAAACAGCCGTTTATTATCCCTCGATGTGTTTATAAATGCCGGCAGTGCAAGCAAAAACGCAATGCCCCAGTTCTTTATATAAAACCACAAATACGGGTCGTTCTCGTTTACCCAGTTAAAATGGTAGTTAAGGAACGAGGAATTTCCGCTTGTCTGAGAAAACGTCCAGTAAAACAGCTGAGGCATGGCAATGGCAAGCGCAATCACGCCGTAACACGCCCAGTCCGTTATATATTTTTTCTTATCCCCCGCTCCCGCAAAGCACACAATGAGCATAACACCGCTTATTATTCCCAAGCCGAGAAATGAGTGCGTATGAATCATCGGCATACAGCCTGCAAGCACACCCAATATAATAAACAGTCTGCGGCTTGACGCCTTTACCGCCTCATAAAGCAGCGTCAGGCACGGAAGCAGCACACACCATCCGACCATTGTGGTACGCTGGGGAATTATCATATCGCATATGGTATCTGACCATCGGATATTCATTTCATTGTAATTGGTCGGCGTGTGGTAGTAATCCGTAAAAATCCTGGTAAACGCAGTTGAGTCCGCCTTTGCGCCTTCCATAAAATAGGCAAAGCCAAATCCGCCGTTTATAAAGAAGAACACCGTCGCCAAAACCGCCGCGCTTTTTCTTTTGGTAATCGTATACGCAAAGATATAGAATCCTCCCACAAGCAAAAGCGATATTACATAGCTCGGCACAAGCACCGCCCACCTGAGCGGTACGCCGAACAGGTAAAGGCTTGATGAGAGCATATCCGCAAAGAAGGGATAATTGAGCTTTTCACCCGCCAAAAACGGATACTGCGGCGGAAATGTCTTTTGCTGTGCAATACTTGTCACAAAGCCCAGATGCATCTGCAAATCGCCGTAGGTACACTGACCGCTTGCCACCGAGCCGTTTTGGACGGGAGTAAGGATATGATTGGTCATCAAAATCCAAATTACAAGCGTTATCGGAAGTATCAGTGCCGATAAAATTTTAATATCTATACAGCCCTCGCCGCCGCGGTTTATTTTTATGAGAGGTTTTTTCTGTTTTAACGTCATAAGCACATATGCTCCGCCCGCAAAAAGCGCAAGCAGAATATGGGCGACTATTGAAAACCCGAAAACAAACGCAAAAGGCACTATTCCCGCCATTAAAAGCACATTTCCGAAAATTCCGCCCATCCATGCCCTGTAATACAAATCCCGCTCCTCAAAAAGACGGTTTGCAATCAGAAAGCCGATAAACAGAAAATATATGTATAAAACTATACCCATATCCGCCTCCGATTATTTGAGCGCGTTGTCTATTTCCACTTTAAGCTCCTTTTGTGAGTTGATTTTCGGCCTTAGAGCGCAGATGTCGTTTGTGGTGTTCAGCATGATAAGATACGGGGTGTTGTCCTTTACCATTGCGAAATTCTCTAACGCCTGGGGGTCCTCGTCAACGTTTACTATATCAAAAATTACTCTGTCCTTGTATTCGCTCTTTAACGCTTCTATGGTTTTCATTGTCTTGTCATAATCCGCATCCGCGCCGGATACGAAATATTTAAATGTCGGAGTAACCTTTTCCTGTTCCTCTTCCCTGGTGTTCGCCGCGCTGCTTTGCGTATTTTCCGAGCTTTTAGCGTCCTGTGTGTCCTCGGATTTGTTATCCGCGGTCTTTTTATCCTCAGTTTTAGCGTCCTTTGCCGTTTCCTTGTCATCGGATACTTCTATATCTGTCGGCGCGTCCGTTCCGCCTATGACCGTTTTGGGCTCTGCGTCCCTTAATGAGCTTTTCCTCTCCTTGCCGCAGCCTGCAAATGACATTACCATGGCTGCCGCCGCAATAATTGCTATTACCTTTTTCATTTTACTTCCTCCAATTCATTTTTTATAATATCGAGCGCCCTTAAGGCGATTTTGTTATACCTTTGTGCTTTCTTTTTCACTCGCTCGTCAAGCCCTGCGATAATGCCGAAGTTGGCGTTCATGGGCTGGAAATTTTTTTGCGGTGTTGAGATGTATACCGCAAGCGCACCTATGCAGGTTCGTATATCCGGCTCCCACATCGGCTTGCCCATTAACATTCTTGCCATATTATAACCTGCCAGTATTCCGCTTGAAGCACTCTCCACATAGCCCTCTACACCCGTTATCTGCCCGGCAAAGAACAGCTTCGGATACTTTTTCATCTGATAGTATTTGTTCAAAAGCAGCGGTGAATTTATATAAGTATTTCTGTGCATCACACCGTAGCGCACAAATTCGGCATTCTCCAAGCCCGGTATCATGGAAAATACCCGCTTTTGCTCGCCCCATTTCAGGTTGGTCTGAAAGCCCACAAGATTGTAAAGCGTACCCGCCATATTGTCACAGCGAAGCTGCACAACCGCATACGCGTCATCTTTGCCGGTTTTCGGATTTACCAGTCCCACCGGCTTTAGGGGACCGAACACAAGGGTCTGTTCTCCCCGCTTTGCCATGACCTCAACGGGCATACAGCCCTCAAACACCTGCTCAAAATCCCTAAGCTGTGCGGTTTCGGCATTTATCAGCTCGTTATAAAATGCGGTGTACTCCTCCTTTGTCATGGGGCAGTTGATATAATCCGCGCCGCCCTTATCGTATCTTGCAGCCTTAAATACCTTGTCCTTGTCTATGCTTTCCTCGGTCACAATGGGTGCGGCGGCATCGTAAAAGTACAGCCTCTCCTCCCCGGCAAGCCCTGCTACAGACTCCGAAAGAGCATCGGAGGTCAAAGGTCCCGTTGCCGTTATTGTATACTCCTCGGTGTTTATATCCCTAACCTCGTCATTTATCACCCGAACCAAGGGATGGGCTTTTAGCTTATCCGTTATATACTGCGAAAACACGTTTCTGTCTACGGCAAGCGCACCGCCCGCCGCCACTCTTGAAACCTGCGCCGCCTGCATCATGAGCGAATCGAAAAGACGCATTTCCTCCTTTAAAAGCCCGCAGGCGTTTTCTATACGCTCGGCCTTCAAAGAATTTGAGCATACCAGCTCCGCAAAGCCCTCCATTGAGTGAGCCGGGGAGAATTTTTTCGGCTTCATTTCGTACAAATCCACCCCGATACCGCATTTTACCAACTGCCATGCCGCTTCGCAGCCCGCAAGCCCGGCTCCTATTATTTTTACTCTCGTTTCTATCTTACTTGCTCCTCTCCACCTTGCGTTCATAATTGCAGTTTTCGTTTTGGCACAATATCTTCTTGCCGTTCTTTTTAAGCAGCAGTCCGCCACATTCGGGACATTTCTCGTCCTTTACCGGCTCATCCCAAATCATGAAATCGCACTTGGGAAGATGCTCACAGGCATAATACAGCTTTCCTCTGCGTGTTTTCCTTACAAGTATCTCACCGCCGCATTTGGGGCACTGCGCTCCCGTTCCCACTCTTATGGATTTTGTGTTTTTGCACTCCGGGTATCCCGGGCAGGCAAGAAATTTTCCCGTTTTGGCTATTTTATATACCATTTTTCTTCCGCATTTTTCGCAGACTACGTCCGATTCCTCGTCCTTAATCTTAATTTTGGCGATATTTTCCTGTGCCTCCTCAAGATTTTTTTCAAAGGGCGGGTAAAATTCCTCCAAAACATGAATACGGTCAAGCTTTCCCTCCTCAACCTTGTCAAGCTCCGCCTCCATGTCCGCGGTAAATTCCACGTCAACAATGTCCTTAAAGTTGTTTTTCATTATATCCGTTGTGATTTTTCCCAGTTCTGTGGGGATAAGCTGTTTTTTGTTCCTTACAACATAACCTCTTGAAACTATGGTGGATATGGTCGGCGCATAGGTCGAGGGGCGTCCGATACCGTTTTCCTCCAATTCCCTTATCAGCGTTGCGTCGCTAAAGCGCGCAGGGGGCTGTGTAAAATGCTGATTTGGCTCGATTTCCTTAATGCCCAATGTCTGCCCCATATCAAGCTTCGGCAACATTTTCGCTTTCTTCTCCTTTGTGTCCGAGCCCTCCACATATACCGCGGTATAGCCCTTGAATTTCACGTTGGAGCCGCTTGCTCTTAAGGTATGCCCTCCGGCATCGATTGACGCCGTTACCGTATTGTATTCGGCATTTGCCATCTGGCTTGCCGCAAAACGCTCCCATATAAGCTTGTATAGCTTATACTGATCGTTGGTAAGCTTTGACTGAATATCCGCCGGACGAAGGTTTATTGACGTGGGTCTTATTGCCTCGTGGGCGTCCTGGGCGGATTTTTTGGTTTTGTAATTTCTCGGCGTTACATACTCGCTTCCGTATTCTTTCTCCAAAAACTGCACCGCTTCACGTTTCGCGTCGTCCGCAATTCTTAACGAGTCGGTTCTCATATAGGTTATAAGACCTATCGTGCCTATTTTTCCGCCCAAATTAACGCCCTCATAAAGGGTTTGGGCAACCTGCATGGTTTTTGCCGCCTGGAAATTAAGCTTTCTTGACGCGTCCTGCTGCATGGTACTTGTGGTAAAGGGAGGCTGGGGCTTGCGGGTTTGGGAGCCGTTTTTAACGCTCTTTACCACCGGTACGGAGCTTTTTATAAGGGCGGCTATCTCCCTTGCCTCGTCCCCGCTTGTTAGCTTTCTCTCCTTGTCACCCTCGCCGAAATACTTTGCCTCAAAGGCTTTTCCGGTTTTGGTATCCGTCATAACCGCGTCTATGCTCCAGTATTCCTCCGGCACAAAGTTTTCAATCTCCTCCTCGCGGTCGCATATAAGCCTTACCGCCACAGACTGAACTCGTCCGGCACTTAAGCCCTTTTTAACCTTTTCCCATAAAATGGGGCTTATCTTATAGCCCACTATTCTGTCCAAAATACGTCTTGTCTGCTGTGCGTCCACCAAATCCATATCAATCCCTCTTGGGACCTTTACCGCTTCTTTTACGGCTGATTTGGTAATCTCGTTAAAGGTAACTCTGCATTTTGAATTTATATCGATATTTAAGGCATTGGCCAGATGCCAGCTTATTGCCTCACCCTCCCGGTCCGGGTCGGTTGCCAGATAAACGGTGTCCGCTTTTTTTGCTTCCTTTTTAAGGGACGCAAGCAGAGGTCCCTTGCCGCGTATTGTAATGTACTTCGGCTCAAATTCATGCTCCACGTCAACTCCGAGCTGACTTTTGGGCAAATCGATTATATGCCCCATTGAAGCTATGACAGTATAGTCCTTTCCTAAATATTTTTTTATCGTATCCGCCTTTGCCGGCGACTCAACTATCAACAGTTTTTTTGCTGCCATTGTGTTTCCGTCCTTTCGGCTGTTTTATAACTTTATTGAATATTTGTTTCCGGGCTGTTTTTTAATAAACCCGCTCATTTCCATCATCATAAGCTCAGTGCTTACTTTAGAGGTTTCCATGCCGCTCTCCCTTACCAGCTCGTCAATGTGCATTTCGCCCGTACCGATAAGCTTTACAATCTTTTTTTGATTGTCGTCACACTTATTATATATCTCATTAAATCGCTCTTTATACGCATTATCGGTATTTTTGTTTTCGATTTTTCCCTTGGGCTTTAGCGTATGCTCGCTGTAGACATCCTCTTTTTTGTACTTGGGCGTTTTTATCGGCACAAGGGTGTTTTCCAGATAGGGATAATCCTCCAAAACATCTCCGCCGCAGGTAATAAGCTTTGCGCCCTGCTGTATCAGACGGTTTGTGCCGCTGTAAGGATGAGTTATGCTTCTGGGTACGGAAAATACATCTCTGCCGTTTTCCATTGCAAGCCTTGCGGTGATAAGCGCTCCGCTTCTTTGGGGCGCTTCCGTCACAACCACACCGCGAGAAAGCCCGGCTATTATCCTGTTTCTTCTGGGAAAATTTGAACCGATGGCTTTTGTTCCCGGCGGATATTCGGTTATAAGCATACCGTTTTGGGCGGTGCGTTCATAAAGCTCGCCGTTTTCGGGAGGGTATATGACGTCCAGTCCGCAACCCAGCACACCCACTGTTTTTGCGCCGACACTTAAGGCAGTGCTTGCCGCAATGGAGTCAATACCCCTGGCAAGACCGCTTACTATAAGCGCACCCGCCAAAGCAAGGTCATAGCATATATCATGGGTTACTCTGTGTCCGTACTCCGAAAAACGTCTTGTTCCTACCACACCTATCCCCAAAACCCGGTCAAAATTTATTTCCTCGCCTTTTATGTAAAGCACAAAGGGAGGGTCGTCCATGTTCTTTAAAAGCATGGGATACGTCTCATCATCATAGGTTATAATTCTTGCGCCCATTTTTTGGGTTTTAATACTTATTTCCCTTGCGCGGCTCAAATCCTTGTTCAAAAGCCGGTTTTTATCGTTTTCGTCAAGCCAGCCCGCATCATCGTATTTTTCCGAGGTATAGATTTTTTCTATATCTCCGTACCTCTCCCACAAATGATAAATTGTCTGCTCCGATATTCCGTTTTTGGCAGTGAGCCACAGCCATAACAGTGTTTTATCCATAATTCCTTCCTGCCTTTGCGTCCGCACCGATAATTTTCATAAATTACAATACTACAAATTTCCCTCTTTGTCAAGACCTATTTCTTACAAATTCATACATAAGTATCCCGGCAGCCACTGCCGCGTTTAAGGATTCGGCACTTCCGAGTATGGGAATTTTTACCGCCCGGCACTCCAAAAGCAGTTCCTCGGATATACCGTTTGCCTCGTTTCCCACTATAATCACAGCCGGCGCTTTGTAATCCGCGCTTCTGTAATCCACTGAGTTTTCCCCAAGGGCGCCGCCTATGAGGGAAAAGCCCTCCTTTTTCATATCAAGCAGCCTTTCATGGGAAAAGTCCGCTATCGTTTCAATATTAAAAAACGAGCCCATGCTTGCGCGTACGGTTTTCGGGCTGTAGAGGTCCGCGCATCCGGGTGATAGCAAAACCGCGCCCATTCCGGCGGCGTCCGCCGTTCTTATTACCGTACCGAGATTGCCCGGATCGCTTATATTGTCGCAGTAAACATAGCCCTTTGACGTGTCCGCCTTAAAATCCCCGCCCCTGTTCATTTTTATTACCGCAAGTATGCCCTGGGGCGTGCCGGTTTCGCAAAGGCGTTCAAAAAGGAAATCCGACAGCAGCAGTGTTTCAATATTATCAGGAATTTCAGTCCCCGAAGCAAGAAAGCTCTCGCTCACGGCAATCATACTGACGTGCTGTTTTGATTTTAGCGCGTCATTTACGGATTTTATGCCCTCTACAGTATACTCTTTGTATTTTTGACGGTTCTTTTTTAGGTAAAGGGATTTTATATATTTATATTTCGCATTTGAAGCGGAGGTTATCGCAAGCATAATTTCATACCTCTTTCATTATTTGTATTTTCATTATACCACCACATTATCGCTCCGTCAAGATTTTTAATCAAGATTGACATGGACGTTTCTTTTGTTCTACCCCCGAAAAAAAGCGCATAGAATTGTACAAATATGGAGGTGGAGCAATGAAGGATTATATTGAAGAACGCGCCGTAAGCGCGGCACAGTATATTATAGAAAACAACGCGACCGTTCGCAAAACCGCAAAGGCTTTTAACATCAGCAAATCAACCGTACATAAGGACGTACACGAACGGTTAAAAAAAATCAATCCCGCGCTTTATTCGGACGCACAGCGCGTTCTTGAAGTAAACAAATCCGAACGCCACATAAGAGGCGGCATGGCAACAAGGGAAAAATACCTTAAACAGCGCTCAAAAAAGCTTAGTCCCTGAGCCGATTTCTTTCAAACAAAAATTTTTACAAACATTTTTTCGCTTTTTGCTTGACAACGAACAAATTTTCTGGTATAATCAGTATATAACGAACAGATTTTCGGTGGAGGTTTACCTATGAAACAGACAAAAAAAAGAACGGCAAAAAAATACATAATCAGAAGAAGAGCGGCGGCGGCTGTGATGGCACTTATTGCCATGACGGTTTTGGTATACGCAATGAGCGCCGTTTCGGCAAATGCTTTAAAAAACCGCGAAACGGCTGTTGTAACGGTCTGCACCGGGGATACGCTTTGGGATATTGCAAATAAAATAAATACCTCATCAAAGGATATACGCAAGGTTGTGGACGATATAATGCGCTTAAACCGCCTTGACGGTGCCGATTTGCACGCCGGCGACAGACTTGTTGTGCCTGTATATTAAAAATTTTTTCTTGCAAAAAGCTCTGTTTTCTGCTAAAATAACAGTAAGTAAACAAACGGAGCTGAATTTATATTGAAACGATTTATATTTATCTTTCTTATGCTGTTTTTAACCTCGGCGGCGGTATATGCCGCCGAGGGAGATTATATAGTGGAGCTTGGGGAAAATGCGGCTGTGCCCTATTCTCTTTCCCTTGAGCCCGTGGCGCCCTCCCGCGGAATTTACCTTGTCAAAAGCATGGAGGACGTTCTTGCTTTGGGCGACAGTGTTGTAAGCTATTGCAAGGACAGCGAAGCAAGCCTTCATTCCTATCCCGACACCACAAACGACCCATATTTTTCCTATCAGTGGAATCTTGAGTGTATCGATGCCGCCTTTGCCCGCAAATTTGACATAAGAGGCGAGGGCGTAACGGTATGTATAATAGACAGCGGCATAATGTCATCCCATACCGATTTTTATGAAAATTCCGTCTTGCCCGGCATAAACGCTGTCGGGGAGGAGTATACCTCGGATGTGACCGACAATCTCGGTCACGGCACCGGTGTGGCGGGCGTTATCGCCGCCGGTATCAATAATTCAACGGGCATATGCGGAATTGCGGACAAGGTAAAAATTTTCCCCGTAAAGGTGACGGATTCAAAAACCTTTTCGGTTTCTTCCATATTAAGAGGCATCGAAGCGGCATACACAAGCCCTCAAAGCTTTGATGTGCTTAACCTAAGTCTCGGCACTGCCGACAACAACACCATGCTTGAGGAATACATTGAAAAAATAGTCGCAGACGGAACAATCGTTGTCGCGTCAGTGGGAAATGACCGCAACAGCACACTTAATTATCCCGCCGCCTTTGAGTCCGTTATAGGCGTAGGCTCCGTAGACAAAAATCTTTCACGTTCCTCCTTTTCAAACTACAATTCGAGCGTGTTCTGCACCGCACCCGGCGGAACATCTATATATCACCCCGGTACTGTAACAAATTCCTATATAACACGTTCCTCCGGGACCTCCTTTTCCTCACCGACCGTTGCGGCTGCGGCGGCTTTGGCAAAGAGTATAAATCCGAGCATTACCCAATCGGACTTTAAGCAGCTGCTCATTGACACCTGCACCGATTTGGGAGATGAGGGCTATGACACAAGCTTTGGCCATGGACTTTTAAATATCCGTTCCATGCTTGAAAATGAGCTGTCAAAGCAAGATAATATAAGCGTTTACGAGGTTTTAAAAACCGATACGGATATAACCTTTAAAATACGCTCCACCCTTGAGGATACCGCCTCAACGATATTGTGTGCTGATTATTCAGAGGACGGCACACTTTCGTCCGCACATTACAGGGACATTGTATTAAAAAACGGCGCAAACAGCTTTACCTTTACCGGTGGGGACACGCTGTTTATATGGAAGCCCGATATGCAACCCCTTATGAGCCGCTTTGAATACCGAATATTTTAGTTTTGTTACAAATTGCGGTTTCCTGTTTACTTTTTGCAAAAAATATTATATAATAGAGGTTAAAGACTATTTTGGAGTATATGCTTATGTTTAATATATCATCTATCTTAATCAACGTACCCATAACGCTCATTGCGCTGACCTTTCATGAGTTTGCCCATGGCTGGGTTTCCTCAAAGCTGGGCGATCCCACGCCGAGAAACGAGGGCAGACTGACCTTAAACCCTCTGGCGCATCTTGACCCCATAGGTACGCTTTTAATGATTTTAACAGGGTTTGGCTGGGCAAGGCCTGTGGGAGTAAACCCCATGTATTACCGGGACAGGAAAAAGGGCATGGCAATAGTCGGTGCGGCAGGGCCTTTGATGAACTTTCTGCTTGCCTTTGGGGCTGTGCTTATCTACGGTATTTACGCCGTTGTGTGCATGAAATTAGGCACCGGTCTTGGCGCGCTTTCCTATATGAAGCTGTTCGTTCAGGTTTTTGTGTTTAGGAATTTGTGCTTTATGGTGTTTAACCTTATCCCCATTCCGCCCCTTGACGGGTCGAGGATATTTACAATGTTCTTTTCGGACAGAATATACTACACGCTTATGCAGTACGAACGCTACAGCATGCTTCTTATAATGGTGCTTTCTCTTACGGGTGCATTAAATTCGATTATCGGAACGGGCGTAAACTTTTTTGCAAATATGCTCTTTAATGTGCTTAACAATCTGATCGGAATATTCATGTGAGGTTTGTTATGGAGGAAATATTATACAAGCTTGACAGCTTTGAAGGGCCTTTGGACCTGCTTTTGACGCTTATTAAGAAGAATAAGGTAAGCATTTACGACATACCCATAATCGAAATAACCGACCAGTACCTTAAAGCCATAGAGGGCATCGAGGAATCGCAGCTTGAAAACACAAGCGAATTTTTGGTAATGGCGTCACAGCTGCTTTTGATAAAATCGAAAATGCTTCTTCCCCGAAACGAGGAGGAGGAAGAGGAGGATCCCAGAGAGGAGCTTGCTCAAAGGCTTATCGAATACCAAAAATTCAAAGAAGCGTCCCAAGAGCTTCGCAAAACCGAGTTTTCGTCAAGGTACATGGTTTTTCGGGAGGAGGAAAAAATCAAATTCCCCGTTCCCGAATACAGCCGTTCCCATCCCACAAGCGACCTTTTAGATGCCTTTCAAAGCATACTGGCAAGGCGCATACGCAAGGCACCGCCCCGCAAGGCGGCGTTTTCGGGCATTGTCGGGCGCGAAAAGGTCAGTGTTGACGATATGGTGGACAAGATATGCAAGGTTTTAAGCAAAAGAAAAAAGGTTGGCTTTAAATCGCTTTTTCGCCCCGAGGACAGCAAGCCGGAAATGATTGCGACCTTTCTGGCGGTTTTGGAAATGATAAAGCTAAGCCGCTTAAGCGCGCTCTATGACGAGGATCGCGGCGATTTCATTATAAGTGCAAGGAATGATAAAAACAATGAATAACATTAAATATGCAATCGAGGGCATATTGTTCGCGGCGGGCGAGCCGGTAAAGGCGGCAAAGCTTGCCGTTGTACTGGACAGTACGGTTGACGAGGTAAACGCCGCCGTAAGGGAGCTTAAGGAAGAATACGAACGGGACAAGCGCGGCTTTAAAATAATAGATATTTTAGAGGGCTATCAGATATGCTCCCGCCCCGAATATTACAGATACATTCAGGAAATATTAGGAGAGCAGAGAAATCAGCCCCTTTCAAACGCGGCAATGGAGGCTTTGGCAATTATCGCCTACAAGCAGCCCATCACAAGAGCGCAGATAGAGCGCATAAGAGGCGTAAACTCCGACGGCTGTGTAAACAGGCTCTATGAAAGAGGGCTTATAGACGAGGCAGGCAGGCTCGACGCGCCGGGCAGACCGATTCTTTACCGCACCACAGACACCTTTTTGCGCTGCTTCGGGCTTTCCTCGCCCAAGGAGCTGCCGCCCATAAACTTTGTGCAGCTTGAAATTGATGAGCCGCCCCAGGGCGAACAGCAGGAAATTGACGGTGCAGATGAGGAATAATTTTTCGGAGGAGGATTATGATTGCTTTTTTAACGGCGGCAGGCATAGTCCTTTTGCTGCTTATTATTCTGATTATTCCCATACGCGCGTTTATTCATTTTAACGCCGACGGAGGGGAAATATATATAAAGATACTTTTCTTCAGATTTGACCTGTATCCGCGTACCGCTCTTGAAAAGAAAGCCAAAGAAGAAGCTCAAACGGATGAAAAGGAGAAAAAAAAGCCGAAAACCGACCTTAGGGCGGTGCTGTCTTTAATAGACGACATAAAACGCTGCATAAAAGACCTGGTTTCGTATTTTATACGCCATGCCGTAAAGATAGACGATTTGAATATCAGTCTGCATTTCGGTACCGGCGACCCCATGTATACCGGAATGTTATGCGGCGCGGTATATCCCTTTGTGTATAATATACTCTCGCTGCTTAAGAGGAATAAAATTTTAAAAAAGTACAACACCGATATTGTGCCGGACTTTGACGAAGCAACCCTTCGCGCCGGGATATATGCGCGCTTTACCACAAGATTATTTCATTTAGCGGTCATAATAAGTATAGTTTTAAGACTTGTTATAAAATTTCTGAAATTAAAAAGGAGGACAAACAAGGATGAGCAGTTCAGTAAGCGAGATGCTTGAAAACGCAGTAAAAAGCATTGATTCAATGGTTGAGTCCAAAAAAATCATAGGCGACCCGATAACCACCCCCGACGGTACGGTAATTGTTCCCGTTTCTCAGGTAAGCTTGGGATTTGGCGGCGGCGGTGCGGACTTTGACGGAAAGAATACCTCTTCCCATTTCGGCGGAGGTATGGGCGGCGGCGCAAAGATTACGCCCCAGGCATTTTTGGTCATCTCAAACGGAAATGTCCGCCTTATAAGCGCGGGCGCGCCCTCATCGCCCTTGGACAAGGTAATCGACCTTGTGCCCGATATGGTTGACAAGATTAACGGATTTTTCACCAAATAAACGAAAGGACTCTACAGCATTGATAACTCTTAAGGACAAAATTTTATCAAGCGTGACCAAGCCCACAAGATACACCGGCGGGGAGCTTAATTCTGTAATCAAAGACCCCGCGGATGTTTATGTGCGCTTCGGCTTCTGCTTCCCCGATGTATACGAAATTGCCATGTCGCATTTAGGCATGAAAATCCTCTACCACACCTTAAATACAAGGGAGGACACCTACTGCGAACGCGTTTTCGCGCCCTGGCCGGACATGGAGGAACAGATGCAAAAGCATGGAATGAAGCTTTTTGCTCTTGAAACCGGCGACGAGGTAACCCATTTTGATATGCTCGGCTTTACCATGCAGTATGAGCTTTCCTATTCAAATATAGTAAATATGCTCATGCTTGCGGATATTCCCATAAAGGCAAGTGAGCGCGGAGAGGACTTCCCCATAATATGCGGCGGCGGCTCCTGCTCCTACAACGCAGAGCCTGTGGCGGATATTTTCGATTTCTTTACCATGGGCGAGGGCGAGGAGGTCATGCACGAGGTTGTTAGTGAATACGCAAAATGGAAGCGTTCCGGCAAAAAGTGCAAGCGGGATTATCTTGAAGCGATAGCCAAAATAGACGGAGTATATGTTCCGTCCTTTTACGATGTAAAATACAATGAGGACAATACCGTAAAATCGGTTACGCCCAACAACCCCAACGCCCGCGAGGTCATAACAAAGCGGATTATGGCGGATTTTGACAGCGCATACACGCCCCATGAGCTTATGGTGCCTTTCGGCGAGATAGTCCATGACAGAGTTGTTCTGGAGATTATGCGCGGCTGCTTAAGAGGCTGCCGTTTCTGCCAGGCCGGGTATATATACCGTCCTCTGCGTGAAAGAAAAAGCGATACGCTTTTGGTACTTGCCGATGATTTGCTTTCTTGCAGCGGATATGACGAGATTTCCCTCTCCTCCCTGTCCACCAGTGATTTTGGCGGCTTAAAAGAGCTTACGGACGGGCTTTTGGACATGACCGAGGAGAAAAAAATCGGTTTGTCACTTCCGTCTTTAAGAATTGACAATTTCTCACTGGAGCTTATGCACAAGGTACAGGCGGTGCGCAAATCCGGCATTACCTTTGCGCCCGAGGCGGGAACTCAAAGGCTTCGTGACGTTATAAACAAGAACATTACCGAGGAGGATATTATGCGCTCAACCCGCCGGCTTTTCGAGGGCGGTTGGACCAATGTGAAGCTTTATTTCATGATAGGTCTGCCTACGGAAACCGAGGAGGACGTTAAGGGCATAGCGGATTTATCCCAAAGAGTGCTTGACGTTTATTTCTCCATTCCCAAGGAGGAGCGGGCAAAGAATATAAACATAACAGTAAGCACGTCAAGCTTTGTTCCCAAGCCCTTTACGGCGTTCCAGTGGTGTCCCATGGACTCCAGGGAACAGCTTATAAAAAAGCAGGACCTTTTAAAATCCTCAATAAAAACAAGGCGCATAAAATACAGCTGGCATGACAACAAGACAAGCTACCTTGAGGGAATATTTGCCCGCGGTGACAGGCGGCTGTGTGACGTTATAATAAGAGCCGTAGAGCTGGGCTGCAAATTCGACGGGTGGAACGAATATTTCAGATTTGATTTATGGATGCAGGCCTTTGAGGAATTGGGCATTGACCCGGATTTCTATACCGCAAGAGAACGTTCCATAGACGAGGTCCTGCCCTGGGATCACATTGACGTGGGAGTAACAAAGCAGTTTTTGATAAGCGAATACGAAAAATCAAAGCTTGCCCAAACCACGCCCCACTGCCGCCAAAAATGCTCAAACTGCGGTGCGGCGCGCTTTAAAACCGGCGTATGCCTTGAAAAAAGGGAGGCGCAAAAAAATGAGTGATTATATAATAAAATACGGACGTGACGACAGGGTTAAATATATTTCACACCTTGATTTTGTGCGGCTCTTTCACAGAGCCGTAAGGCGCGCGGGGCTTCCCTTTATATTTTCACAGGGCTTTAACCCCCACCCGGTAATGACCGTTGCTCAGCCGCTGTCGGTGGGAGTTACCTCCGACTGTGAGTACATGAGAGTCGGTCTTGACCTTGACTGCGACGGGGATTATGTTAAAGCGAAAATCAACGGTGCGCTCCCTCCGGGCTACAGGATTATAGCCGCAAAAAAGGTTAAGGGAAAGGAAATTGACCTTTCTAAGCTTGACCGAGCGGAGTATATAACGGAAACAGAATGTAACAAGGATATTGATGTTGACGCATTTTTGGCGCATAAAGAGCTTATTGTACCGAAAAAGTCAAAAAGCGGCACAAAGGACTCGGACATACGTCCTTATATATACGAAATTGAAAATCTCGGCTTTTGTGACGGGGTTTTGACGCTTAAAATGCTGCTTTCCGTTGGCAACACCTATAATCTGAAGCCCCAAAGCGTCAAGGACGCAATGGAAAAATACATTGACGGCTTTTTTACGAGCTTTATGACGGTGCACAGAAGCTCCATGAGAGCCGGTGAGGTAGAATTTCTCAAAAAAAGTATCTGAGTTTTGTCATATTTGTTATTGAATTTTATCGGCTTATATGGTATAATGTAGGTAAAATAATCAAAGGAGTGAATTAAAATGGTATCGGGTATTGAACACATTGCCATAGTTTCTCATAACACAGCCGAGCTTAAGGAATGGTATCTTCGTATGTTCGGCGGCGAAATCGTCTACGATAACGGCAAGGGTACATATTTCCTTGCTTTCCCCGACGGCAGCATGATTGAGTTTGTCACCGCTTCCGAGGACAAGCCCAAAGACGTTGAACGTTCGGCAGGCATAAGACATATTGCGCTGTCGGTAAATTCCGACACCTTTGACGCTCTCGTACCCCTTCTTAAGGCTGACGACAGAGTTGAGGAGGTTCATGACATTTCAGAAAATGCAAAGGGTCTTAAAACATATTGGTTTAAGGATATTGAGGGCAATTTCATGCACCTCATTTACAGACCCGAACCGCTTGTATAAAGTTATCAACCGGCATCTGCCGGGGAAAATATAGGGAGGTATTTAAGATGGATTTCTTAAAAAGTTTTCGCCTTGACGGCAAAATCGCGCTTATAACAGGCGCATCATACGGCATAGGCTACGGTATTGCAAAGGCATTTTCCGATGCCGGCGCAAAAATTGTATTCTGCGATATAAAGCAGGAGTTCGTAGATAAGGGACTTGCTTCATACGCTGCTGACGGCATTGACGCCAAGGGCTATGTATGCGACGTTACCAATGAGGAAATGGTACAGGATATGGTAAAGAAAATCGAAGCCGAGGTCGGCGTTATCGATATTCTTGTAAACAATGCAGGTATCATAAAGAGAATACCCATGTGCGAAATGAGCGCAGCTGAATTCAGACAGGTTATTGATGTTGACCTGAACGCTCCGTTCATCGTTTCAAAGGCTGTTATCCCCTCGATGATAGAAAAGGGTCACGGCAAGATTATAAACATTTGCTCGATGATGTCCGAGTTGGGAAGAGAAACCGTATCGGCATACGCTGCCGCAAAGGGCGGTCTTAAGATGCTCACCAGAAACATCTGCTCCGAGTACGGCGACAAGAACATTCAGTGCAACGGCATAGGTCCGGGCTACATCGCAACGCCCCAGACAGCGCCCCTGCGCGAAAGACAGGAGGACGGCTCCAGACATCCCTTTGACCAGTTCATTTGCAGCAGAACACCTGCGGGCAGATGGCTCAATCCCGATGAGTTGGGCGGACCGGCAGTATTCTTGGCATCGGACGCTTCAAACGCGGTAAACGGTCATATTCTGTATGTTGACGGCGGTATCCTTGCCTACATCGGCAAGCAGCCGTAATTAAAAAAACAAATCGGCACGGCAAAACAATCTGCCGTGCCTTTATTTTATTCACATTCCTCTGTCTCAATTGCCGCCGGCTGCTCGTTTATCTTCCTTATAATTTCCGGATCGAACTTGAATTTCCTGTCATAGGTCATCAAGCCGTTTACCTCCTGCTCCACATCATAAAGCTGCGTGTAGCAAAAGCCCAGCATATACGGATTATTAAGCAAAGCCTCGGTAAGTCCCTTATAACGCTCGATAAATTCCTGCTCGCTCTTTGGCGTGTCGCCGTAGCCCCAGCCTTCTTCTTTGTCGGGAGACCATCTTATTCCGCCGTATTCGCTCACAAAGGTGGGGTCTGTGCCGTTATAGCTCTGACGTGCGCGCATCGTGGGATTACTGTAAACCGTATCCTCCATAATCCCCTCGGTAAGCTTTTCGTAATGGGAAGCAAAAGTCTTGGGGTTCTGCTCATAATCATGCACATCGAATATATCACTCTCAACATGGAAGTTTCCGCTTGTGTCGATTACGGGTCTTGTGGGGTCAACCGCCTTGGTTACGCGATAAATTATTCTGACAACCTCGTCATACTGCTTTCTTCCGGCAAAATCCCAGGTTTCGTTTAAAGGACACCATCCGATAATCGAGGGATGGCTCATATCTCTGTCCATCACCTCAAGCCATTCGGGCAGAAAATGCTCAATGCTGCTCATTTCGGTTATGTCAAGCTCCCAGTTTGCGTGTTCACCCCATACCATATAGCCTAATTTGTCCGCCCAGTAGATATACCGCGGCTCAAAAACCTTTTCGTGCATTCTTGCACCGTTAAAGCCCAACTGCATTGAATACAGAATATCATTTTTTAAGGCTTCATCAGTGGGAGCCGTGTATATTCCGTCGGGATAAAAGCCCTGGTCGAGAACCCATCTTCCGAATACAACCTCGTTATTAACCTTAAATTTCATTCCATCGAGAGCAACACTTCTCAAACCGAAGTAGGATTTAACACTGTCACAAATCGTGCCGTTATCCTCAAGAGTAATGTCAAGATCATAAAGTCCGCCCTTTCCGATTTCCCACAAATGCTTTTCTGAAAGCAAAATATTCAGTTCAGTGTAAAGCGAATACAATGCGGTGCTGACACATCCTACGGCTTCACCGTCCCAAAGAGCCTCAATTCTCACTGTACTTCCCAACGCCTCGCTCGGAATTTTAACACCGACGGTAACGGACGGTGTATCGATATCCGCTGTTATTCTTATGCTGTTCACACGGCGTTTATCTGCAAATTCAAGCCAGACAGTCTGCCATATACCTGTTGTGCGTGTGTAAAAGCATCCGAAGGATTCAATCCTGTCACTCTGCTTTCCGGTTGCTTGATTCAGACTGCGTGTATCATCATATGCACAAACTGTTACATAATTTCCGTCATCCTTCAGAAACTCAGTGATGTTAAACGAAAACGAGGTGTATCCCCCTGTATGCTCTCCTGCCTTTTGTCCGTTTATGTATATGACCGCACGGTAGTCAACCGCACCGAAATGCAAAATAACATCCTTACCCTCATACTGCTTTGGAACATCAAAATTCCTTCTGTACCATACGCAGGGCATAAAGTCGCAGTTACCTATACCCGACAGTTCACTTTCAGGGCAAAAAGGAACAATTATTTTCTGATTTAAGCTATCTCGCTCAAAAAACTTTTTCTCCTCGCCCGACATTGTATAGTCTATTTCAAAATCCCACTCGCCGTTGAGATTGACCCACGCATCTCTTACAAACTGCGGCCGGGGATATTCGCTTCTCGGAATACTCATAATCATCTCTCCTATTCATTAAATTTTAAATTATATCTTCATATTATCATCACCTGTAATAAATGTAAATAACAAATCCTACTGAAAAATTGACATATTCTACTTTTTGTTGTATAATACATATGGTGATTCAAATGATACTTTATATGGTGAAATCCCATTGGCAAGAGAAAAAGGGCTTCTCTATCGACAGACAGAATATCGGAGCACAATATATATTCGTTCACTTTTTAACACCTGTCACAGCATATTTAAAAAATGAATACAAATACATAAGGCCGGGCGGCTGCGTAATTTGGGAAATGAATCATCCTCAGCGGTTTAAATCTCCCGACTCTATACTGATTCATGACTGGTTTCACGCAGACCCCTCCTGCAGCGAGCTGATGAATAAATACAATCTTGAATGTGAAAAGGTCTACTATCCGAGCGACAGCGGCGAAATAACGCGGCTTATTTCCGAAATCGAAATTGAGCAGGTAAAGCGCGCCTCGTTCTATATTGAGGTATCCACTGCAAATATTGAGAAGATATTTGCATATATGGCACGGTCACTCAAGGATGAAAATCCTATATATGACAGTGAGCAGCGTGAGGAGCTTATTAATGTTCGCACGAAGGTCCACGCCGACTATCTTCATGACTGGAGCGTCCGTGAGATGGCGGAGCTTGCGGCCTTAAGCGAATCGCGATTTTATGCTGTATATAAAGAGATTTTCGGAATATCACCTACCAAGGATTTGTGCAACACCAGAATACAGAGGGCGCAAATTCTGCTGACAAGCACCGGCTGCTCCGTTGAAAAGGCCGCTGAACTTTGCGGCTATAAAAACCAATACCACTTTATAAGACAGTTTAAGCAGTGCACCGGCACAACTCCGGGGCAGTACCGAAGAGATCATATCGAAATTAAGCCTTAAACGAAAAACCTCAAAAAAGCGGCTGCCATCATGGGCAGCCGCCTGTTATTTTTATTCTACAAAAAGCTATTCTTTTATATTCCCCGATCGTTACATCGTAAGGCTGAACGGCTCAAAATCAAGACCCAGACTCTTCATATAATCATCATAGCGTCCGAGAGGCTTAATTGTGGTCGTTGTCTTATTGAGTATGGCATGAATCGTATCGTTCAAAGATGCAGTAACACCCGAGAATTTAACCACCATACCAGACGGATTTTCCATTCCGAACTGCTCCATCCAGTACGCCTTGACATAATCGTTATAATCGGTATCATCGGCAATTGATGTCACCCTGGGAGTACAGAAGGTTATCTGTGAATATGCGCCCATATCGTTCTTAGTCAAAGAACGCAGGAAATACTTCTGTGATGCGGAATCATAGCATATAACCCCATACACAGAGCAGAGCGTATTCTCCGGAGTCTCACTCATTTCTTTGATCGAAAGGAAATTCTCCGTCTTTTTGCTCGGAATAATAATAGCAGAACGGTTGGGATTATCCCACGAAATACTTGCGTCAAACGCCTCGGATATTGCGCGCAGCGGCACATACGTCCTCTCGTTGTGAATTATGGGTGCAACGGTAAGCTTAATGCTCTCGGGTTCGCCCGACGGTTCACCGTTTACGATTTTATATTTACCCATTATATTATTTCCGATTTGAAGCGACAGCAGTGTGTCATACTGCACAATCTGTACACTGCTTTTATCGGCAAACCAGTATACGGTGGCATCGAGAGCCTCCGATACGGCGCGAAGCGGCATCATCGTATGTTCTTCATATATAATCGGACCGCTGCCTTCCTCAAACTGAAGCTTTTCGCCCACAACGACATTAACATCGTTTGCCGCAAAGGCTGCGGTTGACACAGCGGAAGCAAAAACGCATACACTCAGTAAACCCACAATAGGTTTGACAAATTTCTTCATCAATATCATCCTCTCATAATTCGTTAGCTATATTATATAACACTTCTCCCCGAAATGCAAGACACAGTTTGTAAATTTTTTATAACATCCGAAAAATGATTGATTTACACCATTGCATTTGGTTATTTTTTTCGGCAGGGAAAATTTCCCTGCCGAAAGCTGTCATTATCCGCCTGTTTTTATTTCCGTCCACAAGTTCTGCATATATTGATTTGTATCATCGGACAGATTTTTGAAAATCTCACACTTATCATTCAAGAACTCATCTTCCGGATATGATATTTCGTCATTCTGCACTTCTTCGTCCAGCATTTCAAAGGCACCGCTGTTCGGCGTCGAATATCCGATAAAATCAGCGATTTCCAAAGCAGCTTCAGGTTCGCACAGGAAGTTTATGTACATCTCAGCAGCCTCCTTGTTCTTTGCTCCCTTCGGAATACAAAGCGCATCCACAAACAGGTTTGTGCCGCTTTCGGGAATTACAAAGCCAAGGTTTTCATGATCCTCCATCATAACCACAGCGTCTCCTGCATAGTATGGGGCAAACGCCGCCTCACCTGCGCCCATCTTATCAAAAATTTCATCCATAACATACGCTTGAACATACTTTTTCTGATCCTTAAGCAGGTCAGCCGCAGCACGCAGCTCACGCTTATCTTCGGTATTTAATGACTGCCCGAGTATCAACTGGGCTATCGCAAAGGAATCCCTCGGATTGTCAAACATAAGTATCTCGTCGGCGTATTCCTCATTCCATAAAACGTCCCAGTCGATGTCCTCCTCGTCCATATCCGTCAAATCCGAATTATACACAATGCCAACCGTGCCCCATGTATACGGTACGGAATACCTTGAATCAGGGTCATATTCCGGAGTTTTGAACTTATCCATAATGTACTTATAATTAGGGATATTCTCCATATCCAATGGCAGGAGCATATCCTCCTTTATCATACGCGATATCATATAATCCGACGGTATGATAACATCAGAGCTGGCCGCACCGGCGCGGAGCTTTGCATAAAGCTCCTCATTTGTCGCATAGGTGCTGTAATTCACCTTTATCCCCGTCAGGTTAGTAAACTCCTCATTCAAATTAAGCGTGTCGTCCTCGCCGAGGGGAAGATACTCGCCCCAGTTGTACACATTTATGGTAATATCCTTATCGGCAAGCCGTGTATAATAATCGGGATCCTCCACGGCAAGCTCCTCCGGAACCACTGTTTCAAAGCCTCCGAGGGTCAAAATCGTCATACCTGCAACGAGGCAGACCACCACTGCCGTGACGGCAACTCTCTTTATAATCCTCCGCCTTGACGCACGCCGTCCGCTCTCCTCAAGGGCGGCGAGCCTGCTGCGTGAGGTTTTTCGCTTTTCGGCAACATTCTTAATAATCAGCACCGTCAGCACGATTACGAAAATTATCGTCGACAATGCATTTATCTCAGGGCTGACCTTCCTCCGCGTCATGGAGTAAATGGTAATGGGCAGCGTCTGTGAGGTTGCACCGCTTGTAAAATAGCTGACAACAAAGTCGTCAAGCGAAAACGTGAACGACATTAAAAATCCCGACAGGACGCCCGGCATAATTTCCGGCATTACCACCTTAAAGAATGACCGAACCGGCCCACAGCCCAAGTCCTGCGCCGCCTCATAAATATTCGGCTGCATCTGACGGAATTTCGGCATAACGTTTAAAACAACATACGGCACATCAAAGGTAATGTGTGCGATAATCAGTGTAATATATCCGAATTCCAAATTCATTCTCGCTTGGAAGAACACAAAGAGCAGCATCAGCGATACACCGGTAACAATTTCCGGATTCACAATCGGTATATTGGTAACCTGCATTACCGTCGCCTTGGTACGCTTTCCCATTCTGCTTATGCCTATTGCCGCAAGGGTTCCTATCACTGTTGCCGCAACGGACGCACAGACCGCAATAATAATCGTATTCCCCAGAGATTTGAGTATAAGCTCGTTATGGAAAAGCCTTACATACCAGTCAAGAGTAAATCCCGACATGACCGAGCGGCTCTTTGTTGTGTTAAACGAGAACACAATCATTACAAAAATCGGTATGTACAAAAAGAGCAGCACAAGTGACAGATAAAGCTTAGATAATTTTTTCATATTCGTCCGCCCTCCTTACAGCAATACACGTTCGTCATCACCCGTATCAAACTGGCGCATAACGGTCATAATTATGAGAACCATCACCATAAGCACAAGAGATATTGCCGCACCGAGATTCGGATTATACGCATTCCCCAGGAACTGCATTTCAATCAGGTCACCAATCAGGAGATTGCTGCCGCCGCCCAGCATGCGCGAAATGACAAATGTACTTATAGCGGGAACGAAAACCATGGTTATCCCCGACATTATCCCCGGAAGGCTCAGCGGAACCACAACACGAACAACTGTTTTCAGCCTGCCGCAGCCCAAATCCTGCGCCGCCTCGAGAACACTTCCGTCTATCTTGACCATGACCGAATACAGCGGCAGAATCATATACGGTATATAGTTATACACCATACCGAGAACAACCGCTCCTTGAGTATTCAGCATCTTAAACGGACCGAGTCCTATCAACCCCAGCAATGAATTTATCACGCCTTCGTTTCCGAGCAGCGTCATCCACGCATATGTGCGAAGCAGAAAGTTCATCCACATGGGGAGCATGACCAACATGAGCATTGTGCTCTGTATCTTGACCTCCATCCTCGACAGAATATATGCCACCGGATATGAAATAATCAGACAAATCACTGTTGCCACTGCCGCCATCCAGACAGACCGCCAGAATATCCCTCCGTACTGTCCTGCCTCTTTTATGTATTCTGCGGTAATTTCTCCCCCGTCCGTAACAAAGGCAAAATACGCCACCATAATAAGCGGAACGATTACAAAAACAGCCATCCACACAAGATACGGCGCAGCGGTCAGCTTTTGTATAAGACCTTTATTCTTCTTCATATCATCACCTAACCTTCCATTTTGTGCATGATATGAATATCATCCGGTCCGAAGCTTATTCCCACCTCGCTGTCGACCTGCGCTGCACGGGTGGAATGTATAAGCCAACTGAAATCCGCGGTATCAACCACCATTTCATAGTGTACGCCCTTGAAGGTTACCGAGCGCACGATGCCTTTTATCTTCTGATTCTCCGGCGGAGCAAGGGTTATATCCTCCGGACGTATAACAACGTCAACAAACGTGTTTTCGCCGAAGCCGCTGTCCACACATTCAAATTCATGACCGCAGAACTGTACCAGGCGGTCACGAAGCATAATTCCGTCCAGAATATTGCTCTCGCCGATAAAGTCCGCAACAAAGGCATTTTTCGGTTCGTTATATATGTCGACGGGTGCGCCCACCTGCAGAATATTGCCATCCTTCATAACAACAACGGTGTCGCTCATAGTCAGAGCCTCCTCCTGATCGTGAGTGACATATATAAATGTAATTTCAAGGCTCTGCTGCATATTTTTAAGCTCCGTCTGCATTTCCTTCCGAAGCTTTAAATCCAATGCGCCCAGCGGCTCATCAAGGAGCAGCACCTTAGGCCTGTTGACCAAGGCACGCGCAATGGCAACTCTCTGCTGCTGACCGCCCGAGAGGTTCTGAATATTCCTCTTTTCGAAGCCGCTCAGGTTCACCAGCTTGAGCATTTCTCCCACCCGAGTTTTAATCTCCTCCTCGGACAGTTTTTTCACTCTCAATCCGAACGCAATGTTTTCAAAAACATTGAGATGCGGAAAAAGCGCATATTTCTGGAACACCGTGTTTACGTTACGCTTGTAGGGCGGCAGATCATTGATCCTCTTCCCCTCAAACATAACATCCCCGCTGTCGGGTTTTAAGAAGCCGCCGATGATTCGCAGTGTAGTGGTTTTACCACAGCCCGACGGGCCGAGCAGAGTTACAAATTCCTTATCCCTTATATCAAGATTGATTTTGTTCAGGATTGTTTCTCCGTCAAACGTCACTGCGACGTCATTCAGGCTGACAATATTCTCCAATAGAGACTCCCCCAATCATAAAATATATTTTTATCCGTAAAATAACGGACAAAAATACAATACAATATTTTATTAAAAAAGTCAAGTAATTAATATGTAGATTTTTGTTTTTTTATCTCCCCAACTTTCGGCAAGGCGCACAATAAAACCCTTTATTTACACCGCTCCGTGCATATCGAATATCCCCGACCTCAGTATATCGTTAAACATGGATATTATATCACCGCGCACTTTTCCCACCTCGTCCTCCCGGGTAAAGCACTCGCTTATCACCCCCCAAAGTCCGTTACATATAAGCGCCGCCACCTGCCTCTGCGGATACTTGGGTGTCATCTGCTTCCGATGTACGGTTATAAAATCGTATACGCTTCTGAATATATGCTGATAAAAAGCCGAATACAGATACGGATTCTTCTCTGCGTTTAAAGCTGCAAACATTCCGCGGTTCCGACTGTACAGATTTAATATGCAGTCAATCATGTTATAATAGCCCAAAAGCGCAGTGCGCTTCGTATTGTTCTCCTCCTGAAGCCGCCGGTAATCCCTCGCTGCCTCGTTCACATAATCGTCAAACAGCTCCTCGGTTAGGTCGTACTTATCATCATAGTGCGTATAAAATGTGATGCGACTTGTCTCCGCCCTGCGGCACAGCTCCGCTACGGTCAGCTTTTCAAACGGTGTATCCTCCAGCATTTTCACAAGAGCCTGCTTTAAATGTCTTTTTGTTTTTACAATTCTTATATCTGTCATATTATTATACACTTCCTATACATCTGTATAAATATCTTTCATATTTACTGTATATGTAATTGATTTTTTTAATTATATGAGTTATTTTAACATATGTATAA
>JAQXZB010000017.1 GCA_029226975.1 Clostridiales bacterium
TACCACTGAGAACACATGATCAGAGCCTTTGCATGTTTTAACAATTCATTCACCTCGTCATGTGGCTTAAATCCTAAAAGTTCAACGTTGTGAATGTTTTCCTTTTCTAAACGCTCTGCAATATGTTCACTTAGATCTCCTCTGCCCACAATCTTAAGTTTTTTGCTCGGTACACTTCGGAACGCATCAATCAGGACATCCACACCCTTGATTTCCTCTACTCGGCCAACAAAAATGTAATAATCTTCCGCTTGATTCAAGCCCTTTTGGTCGTACACAAAGTTGGGTTTGATGTATACCCGCTCAGGGTTTACCACAGACTTAATCTTATCCTTAGAAAACTCCGTCAGGCAGATGTAATTAATCTTCTTGTAGATGCCCAAGATTCGATGGATGGTCATTGTCAACGCGCAGGCAAACGTCTGTACTTTGCTGCCGCGATAGCATCTGTATTTTATCGAGCACTTCAACCCATACCGAAGACAGTCCTCGCAAATATGACCATCTCGATAAAAAGTTGCTCCCGGGCAAACCAGTCTAAAATTGTGCACCGTTTGTACCACAGGAACATTGCATGCTCTGGCCGCATAGTAGACAGCGGGACTGATTAGGTTAAGCGTATTGTGAACATGCACAACATCAATTTTGTTTTCAACAATGAGTCTCTTAATATCTCTATATGTACGGGGATTAAACACGGTAGTAATTGGAAGCAACAACTTGCCGACTTTCCGCATTTCTCTGAGCTCTGAATTACTTCTAGTGTATAAAACCACATTATGTCCGTGCGTTTCTAATAATGTCTTTTCATTTTTAACTACTGTATCTTCTCCCCCCGGGATTTGATAGTAGTTGTGGACAATTAGAATATTTTTAATACCATCCACTCCCATCTTCTCTACACCTCAAGCCACTTTTAGTGTTTCCAATTAATTTTCTCTTTTATTGTTTTTGCCGGAGTTCCCGCTAACATACAGTTTTTTTCTTTAAATTCTTTTGATACTATACTTCCAAAGCCTATAACACAGTCATCCGCTATTCTTGCTCCCTTTAAACAAGCTACTTCTGCAGCAATCCAAACATGGTTTCCCACTACTATTGTCTTATCCTCGTTTAAAGTATTCCCTAATTCATCAAATACCGGATGCCCATCTCCATCAATAAATGTGCAATGCCAGCCTAATAAGCAATCGTCTCCGAACTCAATATGTTTGCTGCAACTGATAGTCAAGTCATAGTTACTCGAAAAATCTTTTCCCAATACAAGTTCGCCATTTGGGCACATGTTAATCGAAAAACTGTTTGCTATATGTGCCGCGCCTTCGAAAATAATTCTCGAGTTTTGTGAACAAGTCAAATCACTCTTTGCATTTCTACCTTTTCCGTATGCTCCATCTGACATTCCGAGCCTGATCATACCCGTATTAATGTCAGTTGCATTAAGTACAATCGCTCCTTTCTTGATTCCTTTTACTCGGACTCTATGAGATACTATTATGGGAAGTCTACATGCAGTACTCAGATCAAAACATTTGAAGTTCACATACAAACTTTTCGGGATAGCAAACAACAAAGCAAAAATCTTATTCATTCTCACATACCCCTCACAACAGCATTCCAGATAAACTTCATGTTTGTGTGCCAGTATCGTCTAAAAAGTCTCCTCGGATCTTGCAGAAGTCTATACAACCATTCCAGATTGCTCTTCTGCATCCACTCTGGTGCTCTCTCAATATTTCCTGCATGGTAATCAAATCCGGCGCCAACACCAACCATCAGACCGTTTATTCGTCCCTGATGGGCGGTCATCCACTTTTCCTGCTTTGGAGCTCCGAGACCGACCCAAACAAAATCCGGATTTGTTTCGTTGATTCTTTCAATGATTGCTTTGTCCTCATCATACGTCATTGGGCGGAAGGGCGGGCTATACATCCCTGCAATCTGAATTCCGGGATAGGAATCTGCAAGAACAGAATAAAGCTTTTCTATTGTCTCATCAGTAGATCCATAAAAATAATGCCGATATCCTTTGACAGCAGATATTTTGAAAATCTCTCCCATCAGGCTTGGTCCTGTTGTACGTTTCATATCCTTAAATCCACGTTTTCGCCCCACTGAAGAAAGAGGGCCACCATCCGGTATGGCCATAATCCCGCCATTTTGTATCTTTTGGTACTCTTGGTCTTCATATGCCATAACCGTAGTATGTACGTTTGACACACAAATGTAGTCTCCTGATAGTTCTTTTAAATTACATTCAATATATTTAAGCAACCAATCCATATCAATTGCAGCAATATTAACACCCATTATATTACAAGTCGGAATTTCAGACTTATCCGCAGTATGCTTATATGATTCGTTATATATCACACTCATTTATTTCTCCTGTCCATGTGCTCAGTCCCATTCTCAGTCTTTTTGAAATACATCTCGCGTATACACTTTAGTCTTCACATTTTCAAGGCAATCGTCATATCGATTAGCTATGATAACATCGCATATACGCTTAAATTCATCCAAGTCATTAACCACTCGGCTTCCAAAGAATGTTTCTCCGTCCTTTAATGTCGGCTCATAGACAACAACCGAAGCTCCTTTTGCCTTAATTCGCTTCATTACTCCCTGTATGCTGCTTTGTCGAAAATTATCGCTGTTGGCTTTCATTGTAAGCCTGTACACTCCTACCGTTACGGGCTTTTCTTTTGAACTGTTATAGGTGTTATCCTCATCATAACCGTAATATCCGGCCTTTTGCAATACCCTGTCCGCTATAAAATCCTTTCTGGTTCTGTTGGCTTCCACTATTGCCTCAATTAGCTTCTCCGGCACGTCACTGTAATTTGCCAAAAGTTGCTTTGTGTCCTTTGGCAGACAATACCCGCCGTAGCCAAAGGATGGGTTGTTGTAATGATTTCCTATTCTCGGATCAAGACACACACCCTCTATAATCTGTTTTGTGTTAAGTCCTTTCATCTCTGCATATGTATCAAGCTCGTTAAAATAGCTTACCCGCAGAGCTAAATATGTATTGGCAAACAGCTTTACCGCCTCTGCCTCCGTAAAACCCATGAACAGTGTATCTATTTCCTCTTTTATTGCACCTTCTTTAAGTAATCCGGCAAAGGTCTTTGCCTTTTCTTCAATGTACACATCCTTTTCATCAGTTCCCACTATAATCCTTGACGGATACAGATTATCATAAAGTGCCCGCCCCTCTCTTAAAAACTCAGGACTGAATATGATATTCTTACTGCCTGTTTTTTCTCTTATACTCCTTGTATACCCTACGGGCACGGTTGATTTTATAACCATGATACCATTGGGGTTATACTTCATCACAAGCTCTATAACATTCTCCACCGCTGACGTATCAAAGAAATTTTTCTTACTGTCATAGTTGGTCGGAGCTGCTATTATTACAAACTCCGCGTCGGTATATGCCTCTTTAGCGTCTGTTGTTGCCGTCAAATCCAACTCATGCTTCTCAAGGTATTCTTCTATTTCCTTATCAACTATAGGCGACTTCTTATTATTTATAAGCTTCACCTTTTCCTCAACTATATCTACCGCATACACGGTATTATGCTGAGCAAGCAATATCGCATTGCTAAGCCCCACATACCCTGTTCCGGCGACCGCAATCTTTCTTTTACTCACAGCTTTCTCCTTGTTTTACAGCTCGTATTTAATCTTATCCTCAACGGAGATATCTTCTCCCATCTGGACCTCTATTACATTGAGCTCACTGTCGGCTATTATTGTATGCCTGCAGCCTGCTCCCATTGTTATTACATCTCCCGGTTTTACCGACCTTTCTTCACCGTCTATTACCGCTGTTCCGGTTCCCGACACTATTGTCCATACCTCGTCGCGATGCTCATGACTGTGATAGTACATTCTATGCCCCGGCATCAGTACTACTTTTATTACCATACTGCTGTCGTTTACATCCAGTACGGTATAACTGCCCCAGGACTTCTCGGCATACATTGCCTGTGTATCCATTACTTCCGCATACGGCTTTATGTAACTGCTCTGTTCCTTATCCGAAACCAATATTCCGTCACCGCTTGCCGCAATTATCATATCCTTGCAGCCCATACACAGTATCGGTATATTAAGCTCGTTTATCACATTTGTATTTTTGCAAGCTTCATTAAGCGTTGCTTTGCCTATAGCTGTTTCGCTCATTTCCTCCGCAAAGGTATTCCACGAGCCTATATCCTTCCATTCTCCGGAGTACCTTAGGCAGCCAATGCTGCTCTCATGCTCCACTACCGCATAATCGAAAGATATTTTTTCCAAAGCCTCATAGCTTGAATATATATCCAAATAGCTGTCAAAGTTTATATGTCTGTGCGCTATTTCCAACAGATAGCCCAGCTTAAATGCAAACACTCCGCAATTCCACAGCGCACCCTGCCCTATGTACTGTTCTGCCGCTTCCTTTGAGGGCTTTTCCTTAAATTCCTCCACCTTTGAAACATGAGTTGTTTCTTCAGGGATTATATATCCGTATTTTTCACTGGGATATGTAGGCTCAACACCCATTAGGTTAAGGCGGTAGCATCCCTTTTGTGCAAGCTCAAAAAGTTCCTTTAACGCTTCAAAATACGAGTCCTCCACATATGGGTCTACAGGGCACACAAGAACTGCTTCATCCTCGCTTACTCCCTTTTCGCTTTTTAAAAACGCAGCCGCAAGAGCTATTGCCGGAAAGGTATCTCTTCTTGCAGGCTCAACACAAACCGCAACCCGTCCGCCGAGCTGATTATTTATTGTGCTGACCTGTTTTTTACTTGTCGCTATTGTTATATTGGCATCGGGGTCTACGCTTTTTATTTGGCGGTACACCCTCTGCACCATGGATTCATACTCGCCCTCGTTGTTTTTAAACATCTTGATAAACTGCTTTGAGCGAATATCATTTGACAGCGGCCACAGTCTTTTTCCGCTTCCTCCCGATAAAAGGATTATGTTCATAGGCTTATCTCTCCGCTCTCATGGGATTATTCAAAAAATCCTCATAGCTTAGCTTAATCCCGTCTTTAAGCTCTGTTTTGTAGCTCCAGCCAAGCTTTTTCGCTTTTGAAACATCCAAAAGCTTTCTCGGCGTACCGTTGGGCTTTGAAGTATCCCAGCGTATTTCACCCTTATAGCCTATAACCTCCGCCACAAGTTCAGTAAGGGCTTTGATTGTAAGCTCCTTACCGGTTCCCGCGTTTACGGTTTCATTGCCGCTGTAGTTATTCATCAGGAACACGCACAGATTTGCCAAATCGTCCACATACAGAAACTCTCTTAACGGGCTTCCGTCTCCCCAGCAGGTTACATAAGGAAGATTTTGTTCCTTTGCCTCATGAAACCGGCGTATAAGTGCCGGTAATACATGGCTGTGAGTCGGATGATAGTTATCATTGGGTCCGTACAGATTCGTGGGCATAACGCTTATGTAATCTGTTTTGTACTGCTTATTTAAAAACTCGCAGTATTTAAGCCCCGATATTTTTGCAAGAGCATATGCCTCATTTGTTTTTTCAAGCTCCGAGGTAAGCAAACAGCTCTCTTTCATGGGCTGAGGTGCCATTCTCGGATATATACATGAACTGCCTAAAAATTCAAGCTTTTTACAGCCGTTTTTCCAAGCAGAATGTATCACATTCATTTCCAGTATCATATTTTCATAAATGAAATCGGCAAGTGCGCTTTGATTGGCTTCAATTCCTCCCACCTTTGCCGCCGCCAAAAACACATATTCGGGTTTTTCCTCTTTAAAGAAGGCTTCTACTTCGTCCTGTCTCGTTAAATCCAATTCCTTATGTGTTCGGGTAATTATATTTGTATAGCCCTGCCGCTCCAGCTCTCTTACTATCGCCGAGCCGACCATACCTCTATGTCCCGCCACATATATCTTTGCATTCTTCTCTATCATCAGTACGTCACCCCTCTTGCCGCAGCTTCTTTCTTTGCAAGTTCCAAATCATGCAGAGCCATAATTTTTACCAGTTCCTCATAGCTTGTCTTCTGCGGATTCCAGCCAAGGAGTGTTTTTGCTTTTGTCGGATCGCCCCAAAGGTTATCCACATCAGTAGGTCTAAACCATGCTTCGTTTACCTCTACAAGAACCTTGCCTGTTTTTTTATCTATTCCTTTTTCCTCCAAGCCTTCTCCTCTAAATTCAAGCTCTATTCCGCAGGCAGCAAAGGCTTTTTGAGTAAAATCTCTTACGGTATGCTGCTCACCTGTTGCAATTACAAAGTCCTCGGGCGTATCATGCTGCAAAATCATCCACATACACTCAACATAGTCCTTTGCATAACCCCAGTCACGCAGGGAGTCCATATTACCCAACTGAAGCTTGTCCTGCAGTCCGCAGGCTATTCTTCCGGCTGCAAGAGTGATTTTTCTTGTAACAAAATTTTCGCCTCGGCGTTCCGATTCATGATTAAACAGAATACCGTTTACGGCAAACATTCCGTATGCTTCACGGTATTCTTTTGTAATCCAGAATCCGTACTGCTTTGCAACCGCATAGGGACTGTATGGATGGAAAGGAGTTGTTTCCTTTTGAGGAATTTCCTCAACCTTACCGAACAGCTCCGAGGTTGATGCCTGATATATTCTGCAAGTTTTGGTAAGTCCCAAAATTCTTACCGCCTCAAGAATACGCAAAACTCCTATAGCGTCCACATCACCCGAGTATTCGGGGGCATCAAAGCTTACCTGTACATGGCTTTGAGCTGCAAGATTATATATTTCATCAGGCTTTACAAGGGATATAATCCTTATCAGGCTTGACGAATCGGTTAAATCCCCATCATGCAGTGTTACGGCATTTTTCTCAAGCAGATGATCTATTCTTGATGTATTCGATATTGAGGCACGTCTTGTTATTCCGTGCACCTCATAGCCTTTTTCAAGCAGAAACTCCGCAAGATATGAGCCGTCCTGTCCCGTGATTCCCGTTATTAGCGCTTTTTTCATGCATTTCCTCCGTAATTTTAGATTTCTTTTACTGCTTCCCACAACTCTTGTAATGGTTTTGACTTGCTCTCATCAACATAAGCCGCAGAATGTGCCAAATTATACAGATTCTTTTTTTCTTTTACTGCGATCCTCACAATTCTCATACCCCAAGTAATAGGGTACATAAATTTATATTTATCAAGAAATGGATATTGTTTTTTCATCGCTCTAAACGGTAAAAAAGTATTTGTCCAAACGCACCTGAGTTTATACTTAACTTTTGCTACAAATCCTTTTGTTGCAACACTGGCTCTAATCTGTTTGTGCTGATTGTTATTCCCGAATGAACCACTTTCAATAATAAATGTACCCAGCGCGCATACCGTGGGATCACTTGTAGTTTCTTTTCCAAACCAACACAGTGCCAGCTCTCTTGCCCATTTTTCAAAATCAATTATATTGGCTCTTTTTAGCATATCGGACAGTTTTTGTTCCCCATATGTATGTTTATTCAAAAGCTGCCATATATCCATTACAAACTTAATTCCCGCTCCATTATTATGTATATGTTTACATAAATGCGCAATTGTAAAGGTATAAAGCAATTCATTATCCATAACATATCTATGGCTTCCCGGCTTTGATTGCTTTAAAAGAGACCAAATATCAGAAAATGCCGGATAAGCTCGATTATCACCCGCTACAAGCTGCTTATGGATTTCAACATAATAATATGGTTGCTTTTTATACTCACGATGTAACGGATGCTGTTTATCTAAATGCTCATATCCATTTTCTATCATTATTATTTGCGCTCTATTCTCATCCTCTTCACGGATAAGAATATCAATATCCCCAGACTGGCGGTAATCGGGCATCGGGTACAGATATTTTACTACGCTTCCTTTGAGCGGTACAAAATCAATTCCCGCTTTCTCAAATGCTTCGGAAATGGACTCAAGCTCCAGTGCCTGAGTTGCTTCAATCATGATTGCCATGTCATGGGCTTCTTCAAATTTTGCCATTGTATCCGGCGGAACATTGATTTTTAAATCCCTCAGTCCCACATAGAGCATATTTTCCACTCCATGGCTTTCTCCAAAGGCAAACAACTGCTCGAAATCAATATCCTCGGGAAGCTCCGGTATATCACTGTTTAATACATAACGGAGAAGCTTTATTGTATATTCCCAAATCTTTTCCATTATGCACTCACCTCACATCTTAACACGCTCCGACGTTGCTAAACACTGCCGGGATTGTTCTTAATATAATTTCGATGTCCTTCCAAAACCCTCGTTCATCTATATATTTATTATCAAGCTCCATCCATTTTTCAAAGCCTATAGAGCTTCTGCCACTGCACTGCCAGTAACAGGTCAGCCCCGGCTTTACCGCAAGACGGCGCATTGAATATTCATCATACTGCATGACCTCATATCCCAAAGGCGGTCTCGGACCTACTATGCTCATATCCCCCTTTAATATGTTAAACAACTGCATTAACTCGTCTATGCTTGTCCGCCTTATTATGGCTCCTACCTTTGTAATTCTCGGATCGTTCTCCATTTTAAAGGTTGGTCCGTCCGATTCGTTGTGCTGCCATAAATCCTTCTTCATATGTTCTGCGCCGACATACATCGAACGAAATTTATACATTTTAAAAAATTTACCGTTTTTTCCGACTCTCGTCTGCGAATATACGGCAGGTCCGCCGTCTTCAAGCTTTATTGCGGCAGCGGTTAATAACAACAGCCACGATAAGGCAACGATGGCAATAAATGAGCATACTATATCAAATGCCCGCTTGAAAAAGTCATATATCGGTTTTTTCTCCGATTCATCAAGCTCCCGGCACCTAACCTCTATATGCTTCCATACCTCACAATAACGCTCATTAACATCATTGGTATGCTGAACCATCGGCATACTCCTTCCCGTTTCATCTAAACCAACCAATTCCCGATCCGTATGCGGCAAAAGGCTACGCATTTATGAACATCACCGATTATTCTGAAGTGTATTATAAATTTTTTTCATATTTCTATAAATAGCCTCACTTGCCCCAACTTATATTCTAATAATACCATAAAATTTCTGTAATTGCAAGGTTTTTTATATAATTTTTTAGGAAAATATATATTTTTTGTCTAAATAAGACATATAATTGACAAAACCGCTAAATATATGGTATAATGAACATAATATTATATGAAAGGAAAACTTACTATGAGCAATTACAAAATAGGAACAAAATGCGTTCAAAGCGGATACACTCCATCAAACGGAGAGCCGCGCCAAATTCCGATTGTGCAGTCCACAACCTTTAAGTACAGCACAAGCGAGGATATGGGCAAGCTGTTCGATTTGGAGGCAGAGGGATATTTCTATACCCGTCTGCAAAACCCCACCAATGACGCTGTTGCCGCAAAAATAGCAGCCATGGAGGGCGGCACAGCGGCTATGCTTACCTCATCGGGTCAAGCCGCAAACTTCTTTGCGCTCTTTAACATCTGCCAATGCGGAGATCATATTGTAGCATCATCTTCCATTTACGGAGGCACCTTTAATCTAATATCCGTCACAATGGCAAAAATGGGTATAACCACTACCTTTGTATCGCCGGATGCATCAGAGGAGGAGCTTAACGCCGCTTTTCGTCCCAATACAAAGGCAATGTTCGGTGAAACCATTGCCAACCCCGCGCTTACCGTGCTTGATATCGAGCTGTTTGCAAAGGTTGCCCACGCTCACGGTGTGCCTCTTATCGTTGACAATACCTTCCCCACCCCGGTAAACTGCCGCCCGATTGAATGGGGAGCGGACATTGTAACCCACTCCACAACAAAGTATATGGACGGTCACGGCGCAGCCGTAGGCGGTGCTATTGTGGATTCGGGCAATTTCGACTGGATGGCTCATGCCGATAAATACCCCGGTCTGTGTACCCCGGATGAGAGCTATCATGGTATTACATACGCCGAAAAATTCGGCAAGGAGGGTGCTTTCATTACAAAATGCACCTCTCAGCTTATGCGTGATTTGGGCTCTATCCAATCACCGCAGAACGCCTTTATACTAAACCTCGGTCTGGAATCACTGCATGTCAGAATGCCCAAGCACGTTGAAAATGGTCAGGCGGTTGCGGAATTTTTATACAACCACCCGAAGGTTGCCTATGTAAATTATTCGGGTCTGCCCTCGGACAAGTACTATGAGCGGGCAAAGAAATATCTGCCCAACGGCGGCTGCGGAGTAGTTTCTTTCGGTCTTAAGGGCGGACGCGAGGCTGCTTCTGTATTTATGCGTACCCTAAAGCTTGGCGCTATAGAAACCCATGTTGCAGACGCAAGAACCTGCTGCCTAAATCCTGCCACCTCCACACACAGACAGATGAATGATGAGCAGCTAAAGGAAGCGGGCGTTCCCGCAGAGCTTATCCGCATCAGCCTCGGCATTGAGGATAAGGAGGACTTGATCGCCGATATTTCAAATGCACTTGATGCAATAAAATAATCCTAAAACAAGTGACAGCGGCAAAGCCCAAATAAGTTTTGCCGCTGCTTTTATTCTTATTTAAAATATTTAACTCCTGCTTCAAAGAGCTTTTGATCCTTTTCACCCGGAACGTTAAATGCAATATTCTTGCCTATTCTTTCACTGTGTCCCATTTTGCCCAGAACTCGTCCGTCGGGGCTTGTGATACCCTCTATTGCCGAAACGGAGCCGTTGGGATTCCATGCAATGTCATAGGTTGCTTTATTTTCCAAGTCCACATACTGTGTTGCAATCTGACCGTTTGCCGCCAGCTCTGCCACCTGCTTGGGCGATGCAATAAATCTGCCTTCGCCGTGGGAAAGCGCAATTGTATGCACATCTCCCGTTTCAACATTGCCAAGCCAAGGCGACTTGTTCGAAGCTATCCTCGTCCTTGCCATGCAGGAAACGTGTCTGCCTATGGTATTAAAGGTAAGTGTGGGCGAGTTGTCCTCCAAATCCCTTATCTCTCCGTAGGGAACAAGTCCCAGCTTGATAAGAGCCTGGAAGCCGTTGCATATACCGAGCATCAAACCATCTCTGTCCTTAAGCAGCTTCATTACCGCATCTTTTACAAGCGGATTTCTAAACGCCGTTGCGATAAACTTGCCGGAGCCCTCCGGCTCATCTCCGCCGGAAAAACCGCCGGGAATCATGATTATCTGAGAATTGTTTATTCTCTTCTCCATTTCCTTCATGGAATAGGTTACATCACTGCCGCTCAGGTTCCTTATTACGAATACATCGGCAACTCCTCCCGCCTTTTCAAAGGCGCGCGCTGTGTCATACTCGCAGTTTGTACCAGGGAATACGGGTATGAATATCCTCGGCTTTGCGAATTTCTCCGCCGCAACCGTTATATTTCTCTTATTGAAGCTGTAGGTTTCCGGCTCCTTGTCAAAATCTCCCGCTTTTGTCGGGAACACCTTTTCAAGGGGAGCTCTCCATGCTTCACACGCTTCGTCAAGACCAAGCTTAATGCCCTTAATATCTATTGATTTTTCCGGCTTTGTATAACCTATGGTCACGGCACCCTCAACCTCTGTATCCCTTTCCACCTCAAGCACTATTGATCCTATGGGCGCATTGAAAAGAATATCGTTTGAAACACCGTCTTCTATATCTATACCTATCATATTGCCGAATGCCATTTTGGAAATCACCTCGGCAAGACCGAAGCCCTTTACTGCCGATGCGGATATTACCTTTTTGCCGCTTATCAGCGAATAAACCTTGTCATACATAGCCTTAAGCTCATCAAATACCGGCAGGTTATTTTCATCATATTTAAGCTCTAATAATACAAGCTTTGAATCAGTCCTCTTCAGCTCCTGCGAAACAATTCTGTCCGCTCTTGCCGGGGCAACCGCAAAGGAAGTAAGCGTAGGAGGCACGTCAAGCTCGTTAAATGAGCCGCTCATGGAGTCCTTTCCGCCGATTGCCGCAATGCCCAATTCAAGTTGCGCCGAATATGCGCCCAACAGCGCCGCAAAGGGCTTGCCCCATCTCTTGGGATCGCTTCCCAGTCTTTCAAAATACTCCTGGAAGGTCAGGTATATTTTCTTGTAATCCGCTCCGATAGCCACAGCCTTGGAAACCGATTCAATTATCGCATATACCGCGCCGTGATAGGGGCTCCAGCTTGAAAGCTCCGGATTGTAGCCGAAGGTCATAATCGTTGCTGTGTTCGTTTCTCCATCAAGCACCGGAACCTTTGCTGCCATACCGTCAGAGGGCGTAAGCTGATACTTTCCTCCAAAGGGCATTAAAATTGTACCCGCGCCTATAGTCGAGTCAAACTTTTCCGCAAGACCCTTTTGTGAGCATACGTTAAGATTTGACAGAACATCAAGCCATTTGTTCTTAATATCCTCTACAGGCTTTGCCTTAAAGAAGCTGTTTTCCTCATCAGGAAGCTCCACTTCCACATCGGTATTCTTTACGGCTCCGTTTGTATTTAAAAATTCTCTTGATATATCGCAGATTTTCGAGCCTCTCCAGTTCATAACAAGGCGCTTTTCATCCGTAACCTCAGCCACAACAGTCGCTTCAAGGTTTTCCTCGTTTGCGTATTGTATGAATTTATCGGCGTCCTCGGCTCTTACAACAACCGCCATTCTCTCCTGTGATTCGCTTATTGCAAGCTCCGTACCGTCAAGTCCCTCGTATTTTTTGGGAACCTTGTCAAGATTTATTACAAGTCCGTCCGCCAGCTCGCCTATGGCAACCGATACGCCGCCCGCGCCGAAGTCGTTGCAGCGCTTAATAAGCGTTGTAACCTTCTCGCTTCTGAACAATCTCTGTATTTTCCTCTCAACCGGCGGATTACCCTTTTGAACCTCACTGCCGCAGGTTACGACGCTCTTTTCGTCATGCGCCTTTGATGAGCCTGTTGCTCCGCCTATACCGTCGCGCCCGGTGCGTCCGCCCAAAAGTACAATAACATCGCCCTTGGCGGGAACTTCTCTTATAACGTTCTTCTTGGGAGCGGCACCTATAACCGCACCTATCTCCATTCTCTTTGCAACGTAGCCCTCATGGTAAATCTCCTGCACCTGACCTGTTGCCAGACCTATCTGGTTTCCGTAGGAGCTGTAGCCGGCGGATGCGCCGCGGGTTATCTTCTTTTGCATAAGCTTGCCGTGAAGCGTGTCCTTTAACGATGTTCTCGGATCACCGCTTCCGGTAACTCTCATCGCCTGGTATACATACGAACGTCCCGAAAGTGGATCGCGTATCGCGCCGCCAAGACAGGTTGCCGCACCGCCGAAGGGCTCTATCTCAGTGGGGTGATTGTGGGTTTCGTTTTTAAACATTATAAGCCATGGCTCTTCCTTGCCGTCAATGTCAACATCAACCACGATTGAGCAGGCATTTATCTCCTCGGACTCGTCAATTTCCTTTAACAAGCCCTTTTTCTTAAGCTGCTTTACTATAATGGTAGCCATATTCATCAGGCAGGTATCTCTGTCGGGAGCATAAAGCTTTGCCTTTGCACTTTTATATTCCTCGTATGCCCCACTTATCACATCGGCGTATTTGCCGTTGTTTATCGTTACGTTGTTAATACGCGTTGAAAATGTTGTATGCCTACAGTGATCCGACCAGTAGGTATCGATCATACGAAGCTCCGTCACCGTAGGATTTCTTTTTTCTGTGTTCTTGAAATAATTTTGGCAAAAACGCAGATCGTCCAAATCCATTGCAAAGCCCATGGACTTTAAAAATTCCTCCATTGCGCTCTCGTCCATGTCGATAAAGCCGTCTACCACAGCCACATCCGCGGGAACGGTAATCTCCATATCGAGAGTTTCGGGCTTTTCAAGAGAAGCCTCCCTTGCCTCAACAGGGTTTATAACATAATTTTTTACCCTGTCAAGCTCCTCATCGGACACATCGCCTATCAGTACATAAACCTTTGCGCTTCTTACCTGGGGACATTCCTTTTGGGTAAGAATTGAAATACACTCCTGTGCCGAAGCGGCTCTTTGGTCAAACTGACCGGGAAGATACTCTACCGCAAACACCTTTCCCTCGCCTATTTCAATTTCCTCGTCATAGGCATTGTCAACGGGCGGCTCAGAGAATATAAGGCTCCTTGCCTTTTGATACTCCTCCTCAAGAATGCCCGAAACATCATATCTGTTGATGATCCTCACATCCTTAAGCCCCTTCATGGAAAGGTTTTCCCTCAAATCCGCCAAGACTCCCTTTGCCTCAACATCGAAGCCCTGCTTCTTTTCCACATAAATTCTTTTTACGTCTGCCATTACAAACCTCCTATATATTAAGCCCTTTAAGAACTCCTTTTTTCTCATCGTCCACATCAATCACCGCAATCCCGGTATTATCAAGGAAGAAATGCCAGCTTTCCTCCTGACCAAAGCCCAAAAGATGCGATATAATGTGTCTTGCCGCACCCAGATGCGTTACTATAAGCACCCTTTCACCCTCGTGCATATCAAGAATTTTTCTGACGGTTTCTCCCGTTCTTTTAAAAAGCTCCTCGTCGCTTTCTCCGCCCGGAACGCGATATGTAAGCCAGTTGTCCCGCCACAGCTTGTACTCCTCGGGATACGCCGCCTTTATCTCGCCGAAGGTCATGTCATCCCAGCTTCCGAAATCACGCTCGATAATCCCGTAATTCATAACAAGCTTGGTATTTGACCTTAGCCGTATAAACGGCGTGATTGTATCTATCGCCCTTTGGAGCGGACTTGTATAGATTACATCAAAGGGAATTTCTCTAAGCTTTCCCAACAGCTCGTCCGCCTGCTTTAAGCCCGCGGCGTTTAAGGGAATGTCCTTTCGTCCGATACAAGCGTTTCTTTTATTGGAATCCGTCTGACCGTGACGCACAACATACACCTGCGTCAATACAAATGCACCTCCTAAGCATTATATAGTGTCATTTTATCATATTTTCCGTCATTTTACAACTATATACAGTAAAAAATTATAAATAATTTTTTTTAAATATTTTTTCTTATTTTTTTCAAAAAAACTATTGACAAAACCAAAAAAGTATGCTATGATATATAAGTCGTCAGGCAATATGCGGGAGTGGCTCAGTGGTAGAGCGTCACCTTGCCAAGGTGAACGTCGCGAGTTCGAATCTCGTCTTCCGCTCCAATTAAAACGGTTCTTTATGAGCCGTTTTTTTCATTAAATTGAACGGCGCGCTTTCGGTTTTTGAAGCGCGCCGTTTCCTTTTACAGATTATTCCTATATTGTATTTCTCCGTTTACCACACAAAGCTTAACATTATAATTATCATCATATACCGCAAAATCCGCGTCAAAGCCCGGCTCTAATCTGCCCTTTGACTTAAATCCCATAAGCTCTGCGGGAGTTTGGGATGCCATTTTAAACGCCTCCTCCTCAGGTATTCCGAACTCAATCGCTTTTTTTACACAGTCCAAAAGGGTCGAGGTGCTTCCCGCTATTGCTCCGTCTTGGGTGCGCGCAACCGAATTTTTGACCGTAATGGTTTGTCCGCCGAATTCATATTCACCGTCCTCTAACCCTGTCGCCCGCATGGAATCGCTTATAAGCACCATCCTGCCGCTGCCAAATGTTCTGTATAAAAGCTTTATTACGCTTTTATGTATATGCAGACCGTCGCATATCACCTGGACATATATATTATTATCGATTGCCGCGCCTATCGGTCCCGGATTTCGGTGATGAATGGGCGGCATTGCGTTAAAGGTATGCGTAAGACATTTTGCACCCAAGCCCATAGCCTTATCGGCGCACTCATAGTCCGCATCGGTGTGTCCTATGGATACCACTTCAGAGCAGCCCTTTATAAACTCCATACTGCCCTCTATCTCCGGAGCTATCGTCACCATCTTTATATTTTCAAGAGTGTTAAACTCCTCCAAATCCGGTGTTTTTATATACTTTTCATTCTGCGCACCCTTGTGCTTGGGAGAAATGTAGGGTCCCTCCATGTGAAAGCCCAAAACCGCGGCTCCCTTTTGCGGCAGTTGCTTTATTGCCGTAACATTTCTTATCTTGTCCATATTCATGGTCATGGTAGTGGGCAGCCATGCCGTTACTCCATGACCTGCAATGTACTCGGACATTTCCTCAAGATGTGTTCCGTCCATTGTATCATAGCCTATGCAGCCATGGGTATGAATATCGATAAGTCCGGGATATACCTTGCAGCCCTTAAGGTCAAGTCCCTCACCCTCAAGCTGTCCCACAGCCGTTATTTTGCCGTTTTGAACCTCTATATCAACATTTTCCCCCATGAGAGAAGTATTTTTATAAATCACAGCAAGTCATCTCCTTAGAGCATGGCAGCGCCCAGCGCGCCCGCGTCGCTTTGCAGCTCTGAAATTTCTATTCTTATATTTCCTCTAAGCTTTTCCTTTAACGGAGCAAGCAGCTTATCACCCTGCTTTGTAACTCCGCCGGCAAGAACAACCGCATCGGGTCCGAAAATATTTACAAGGCTTTCTATTCCCGAAGCAAGATAGAATATGTACTTGTCAAACACAGCTTTTGCGGTTTCGCAGCCTTGATCAAGCGCTTCAAATATAAGCTTGCCGTCAAGTCTTGAGCTGTTCTTTTCCATTAAGCCGTAAAGTACGCTTTCCTTATTTTCCAAGGCAGCCGCCTGTGCATCCTTTATAAGCGCAGTTGCCGATGCGTACTGCTCCCAACAGCCGCAAAGACCGCAGGGGCATTTGCGTCCGCCCTCGGTTTGAATAATAATATGTCCTATCTCGCCCATATTATTGTTTCCGTGGCATATCTGTCTGTTCATAATAATTCCGCCGCCTACGCCGGTACCTAAAGAAACGAGAACTATATTATCACATTCCTTGGTCGTACCGAACTCAATCTCGCCCAAAGCCGCACAGTTGGCGTCATTGTCAACAGTTACCGGAAGTCCCAAACGCTCCTTTAGAAGCTTTTCCAGGTTTGTGTTCTCAAAGGGCAGATTAACGCTTGTTACCATGCCGTTTTTAATTATTCCCGGTGTTCCCACGCCAACCTTCTTTATATTAAACTGCTCTTTAATGCTGTTTGCCTCTTTTGCAATTGCTTCTATAATACCCTCGCAGGTCCTTTCGGTCTTTACGCTGCTTTTGTATTTTACGCAGTCGCCCTCAACCACCGCAAACTTTATGTTCGTTCCGCCTATGTCTATGCCCAGCTTCGTACCCATATACGCGTCGCGGTCACAGATTAGAATAACATCGGGGTGCGTTTTAAGCATCGTAGCCGGAACGGAGGTGTTTATCGCGTCATTTAAAAGCTCTGCCACAACCGTACTCTTGCTTGCACCGCTTGCAAGAAGAATTATCTTCTTTGCGGATAAAATCGTGGAAATTCCCATTGTAAGCGCCTGCTTGGGCACCTCGTCATAGGAGTTGAAAAAGCGCGAATTGGCATTTATCGTGTTTTCGGTAAGCTTGGTCAGATGTGTATAGGAATTAAGGCTTGCGTCCGGCTCATTAAAGCCGATATGACCGTTTTGACCTATTCCCAGAATCTGCAAATCCACACCGCCGCTTTGCTTTATCATTTTTTCGTAATTTTCACACTCTGCCTTGGGATTGTCCGTTTCACCGTTGGGTATATGAGTGTTGTTGGGGTCTATGTTTATTTTAGAGAACAGATTTTCCCTCATAAAGGTGTAATAGCTCTGATCATTATCCTTTTTTATGGGATAATATTCGTCAAGATTAAAGCTTCTCACCTGCGAAAAGTCAATCTCTCCGTTTTTATACATCTCGGCAAGCTTATTATACATTCCCACCGGAGTTGAGCCTGTAGCAAGACCCAGCACACAGTCGGGCTTCAGCATAACCTGGGACGCAACAATCCCCGCCGCCTTTTCGGATAATTCATCGTAGTTTTCACATAAAATAATACGCATTTTTTCTTCCCCTTCCATGTTCTTTAATATCTAAGCTTATTATATATTACAAAATCCGCGATTTCAATACACAATTGGCTCAAATATTTATAAATTCAGTCCAAACATGAAGCAAAATCACGCGTCCTTAACCACGAAATTTATTTTTTGTTTCAATGCTTCCTCTCTCATAACTGCTTTTTACGGCGAAAAAAACAGCGCCCGATGTAATGAGCGCAGTTTTCTTCTATTTCCATTTAAAATTATCAACGCCCGCACCTATTTCAAAATGATATTTCACAATACCCAGGTCAAGCTTTGTGTAAAATCCCATGCCCGCCTTTGCCGATACGGTTTTGCCGTCAAGGGAAAATACAAATTTTTGCTGATTCATTGCCGTAGGCGCAAGAAGCGCAGCGTCAATGCCCGCCTCAAACCACGCGGGAACACTGCCATCAGAGTTCATTACGCTTTCTCTCGGCTTTGATTTGTGAGCAATGCCTTGTGTTGTTCCGTAGCCTATTGCAATAACAACACACAGCTTTTCGCCGCGGTCAATTTGATAAGCCGCAGAGGCCTTGCTGTAGCTCATTGCCACCCAGCAGGTGTTAAGTCCGAGCTGCTGTGCCTTTAATACGACCTTTTCGCCGTAATAACCGCATTTTTCCTGCAAATCGCCGCCTTTTTTACCGATTAACGCAATATAATTTCTGACGCCCGAAAATTTTCCGTAATGCGCCATAGGCCCCGAAAAAGCCTTGGGCTCATTGAGAACAAGTTGCATATGAAGCCCGCTTTCATTATTGCACTTATCTATAAAGTCCTCAAGCTCCGACTTTACTTTTCCGTCTATGGGACGTTCGTCATAGGAACGCACCGAATGACGGCTTTTCATTGCTTCCGTTAAATCCATATATCCTGCCTCCTTATGCCGTTTTGGCAATTACAGGTTTTGTGCGATAAGCGCCGCCATCTCCTTGGTGCCTGTTTTCTTCATGCCCTCGGACATAATATCCGCAGTTCTGTAGCCCATATCAAGCACCTTGTCAACCGCCGCATTTATCGCCTTTGCCTCCTCATGCAGTCCCAATGACATATCAAGCATCAAAGCCGCACTCACTATTGTGGCAATGGGGTTTGCTATATCCATACCCGCAATATCCGGCGCACTGCCGTGTATCGGCTCATACATACCGCATTTTGTTGCTCCCAAAGAAGCTGACGGCAGCATGCCTATCGAGCCTGCTATTGCCGAGGACAAATCCGAAAGAATATCTCCGAATATATTCGAGGTCACAATAACATCAAACTGTGCCGGATTTATTGCAAGCTGCATTGCCGCATTGTCAACATACATATGGGACAGCTCCACCTGCGGGTAATCCTTTGCCATTTCCGTTACGGTCGCTCTCCAAAGCCTTGAGGACTCCAAAACATTGGCCTTGTCAACGGATACTACCTTTTTGTTTCTGAGCATTGCGGTTTCAAAAGCAATCTTTGCAATTCTTTTTATTTCCTCAACGCTGTACTTCTCCTCGTCCGAAGCCCATGAGCCGTCCTCTGCCTTCTCGCGCTTTCCGAAATAAATTCCGCCGGTAAGCTCTCTTACCACCATAACGTCTAAACCGTTTTTAAGCTTTTCATCCTTTAAGGGCGAAGCCTCCTTAAGCTGGGGCTTTAAGATTGAGGGACGAAGATTTGAATACAGTCCCAAAGCCTTTCTTATGCCCAAAAGTCCCTTTTCCGGGCGAAGCTGTGAGGGAACGCTGTCCCACTTGGGACCGCCCACCGCGCCCAAAAGCACCGAATCGGAAGCCTTGCACACGTCTATAGTTTCCTGAGGAAGGGGAACGCCGCACGCGTCATATGCACAGCCGCCCATTAAAACCTCTTTATAGTTGAATTTGTGACCGAACTTTTCACCAACGGCATCAAGCACCGTAACGGCTCCGTCAACAATTTCCGGGCCTATTCCGTCGCCCTTTATTAAAGCTATGTTAAATTCTGACATTTTAATCTCCATTCCGCCGCACAGGTGCGGCACAAATTGTTAGTTATTCCCTTTTATATACTCCACCAGTCCGCCGGCGTTTATTATTCCCTGCATGAACGGCGGGAACGCAACCGCCTTGTACTGCTTGTTCTTGGTCTTGTTTGTGATAACTCCGGTATCGAAATTCACCTCAACCTCATTGCCCGCATCAATATCCTCCGATGCCTCGGCACATTCTAAGATAGGCAGACCGATATTTATCGAGTTTCTGTAAAAAATCCTTGCAAAATCCTTTGCGATTACGCAAGAAATCCCGCTTGCCTTAATGGCAATGGGCGCATGTTCTCTCGATGAACCGCAGCCGAAGTTTGCGCCGCCCACCATAATATCGCCGGTCTGCACCTTATCTGCAAAATCCTTGTCAATATCCTCCATGCAGTGCTTTGCCAGCTCCTCCGGTGAGGACGTGTTTAAATATCTTGCCGGAATGATTACATCCGTATCTATGTTATCTCCGTATTTTATTGCTTTGCCGTTTGCTTTCATTATTTCATTACCTCCTCGGGTGCGGTTATTTTTCCGGTTACCGCGCTTGCCGCCGCAACCTCAGGGCTTGCCAGATATACCTCGCTTTCGGTATGTCCCATACGTCCCACAAAGTTTCTGTTTGTTGTGGAAACGCATCTCTCGCCTGCCGCCAAAACGCCCATATGTCCGCCCAAACACGGTCCGCAGGTGGGTGCGGATATTACGCAGCCCGCCTCAACCAAAGCCGAGAGCGTTCCATCCTTTAACGCCTCTAAATAAATTGCCTGAGTAGCCGGGAATACGATTACTCTTACTCCCTTCTTTACCTTTTTGCCCTTTAATATCTCGGCAGCGCGTCTTAAATCCGAAATTCTTCCGTTGGTGCAGGAGCCTATAACCACCTGGTCAATCTCCACCTCGCCCCAGTTTTCGGGTGTTCTTGCATTTTCGGGAAGATGCGGGAACGCAACGGTGTGAGGCACCTTGGAAAGGTCAATGTCAATAACCCTCGCATATTCCGCGTCCGGGTCGGCTTCAAATACCTTGTATTCCCCGGCCGAATGTTCTTTCATGTACTCAACGGTCAAATCGTCAACCTCAAAAATTCCGTTCTTTGCGCCCGCCTCGATAGCCATGTTCGCAACCGTAAAGCGGTCGTCCATGGTAAGGGAATGAACTCCCTCTCCGACAAATTCCATCGACTTGTACAGCGCTCCGTCAACGCCTATCATGCCTATAATATGTAAAATCAAGTCCTTGCCGCTGACATATTTGTTAAGCTTGCCGGTAAGATTAAACTTAATAGCCTCGGGGACCTTAAACCACGCCTTTCCGGTAGCCATTCCGGCAGCCATATCCGTTGAGCCCACGCCGGTTGAGAATGCGCCCAATGCGCCGTAGGTACAGGTATGTGAGTCTGCGCCGATAACAACGTCGCCTGCCGCAACCAAGCCCTTTTCGGGCAAAAGCGCGTGTTCTATGCCAACCTCGCCCACCTCGAAATAATTCACTATATCCTGCTCATGAGCAAAGCTTCTCACCTTAAGAGCCTGCTCGGCGGATTTTATGTCCTTGTTGGGAGTAAAGTGATCCGGCACAAGCGCAACCTTTGCCCTGTCGAACACATTCTTTGCTCCGATTTTGTCAAACTCGCCTATCGCCACAGGTGCCGTAATGTCATTTCCCAGTACAAGGCTGAGATTTGCCATTATCAAATCCCCCGCCTTAACCGAGGGTAGTCCCGCCGCATTTGCAAGAATTTTCTGTGTCATTGTCATTGCCATGTGTTTTCACCTCGTAAATCTAAGCTTTTTGCCTATAATATACATATTATACTACATTTCCCGCCATTTGTAAATATTAAAAAGCAACAAATTATTGCCGCAAACGGAAAAGCACCCGCAAGCCGCCGCGGGTGCATAAGAATCAAAGAGTCTTTATATAGTTTTTTACAACCTCTTCCAGGAGCTCGTCGCGCTCAATCTTCGCTATAAGACCTCTTGCGCCGTTATAGCTTGTTATGTATGTGGGATCACCTGAAAGAATATAACCGACAATTTGACTTATAGGGTCATATCCTTTTATCTTCAATGCTTCATAAACCTTCTGTATCACATCTCTGACTTCCTGCTCCCTGTCAAAGCCCAGCTTAATCTTCATTGTTTCATTAAATTCCATTTCGTGTCACCCTTTCTGTTTTTTCTTTTCGCTGCGATTTCAAACTCATATCTATAATATTACATTTTGATTAAAATTGCAAGCCTTTTTGAAAAAAATTTATAGTTTATTTATAATTTTTTTCTTCTTTTTTACCTCATTCAAATTTAAAATCAACAAATTTATCAAAATAGCATACTATTTTAAAAATCGAACAGTCCGGATACGGAATTTATCGGTCCCACCGCGGCAACCGACAGTGTATCGGTATCGAGAACCTTGTCAATTACCCTCGAAACCGACTCGGTATTTACCTCCTCGATTTTTTCGAGTACCTCCTCCTGGGTGTATATCGGTCTGTCAAGAAGCAGTGAGCGTCCCGCGCTCTGCATTCTCGCCCCGGTGCTTTCGTAGCTTAGAATATAGCTGCCCTTTAGCTGTTCCTTTGCTCTTGCCACCTCATCTGCGCTTAGCCTGTCCTTTTTGGCGCGGCGCACCTCCTCGGCTATAAGAGCGCATACCGCCCCAACGTTTTCGCGGCTCATTCCTGCGCTTATATCGAATGTTCCGGTGCCGATATATGAGCTGTGTCCCGCACATACCGAATATGCCAGCCCCCGGCGTTCTCTTATATTCTGAAACAGCCTTGAAGACATTCCGCTGCCGAATACGTTATTAAACACCAAAAGGCTGTAAACATCCTCATCCATAATATCTATGCCCTTAAAGCATGCCACAAGCTGCACCTGCTCTATATCCTTCTCCCTTACAATATCCGAGGGTACATACTCCGCCCCGGGGCAAAGCACCTCATTTTCGGGAATTTCTCTTGACCCGAAGTATTTCTCCAGTCCGTCAAAAAAATCCTCGCCAAAGTTTCCCGAAACGGATATTATCATATTTTTATTTGTATAATGGGTATGCATATAATCGCGCATAATCTGCGGGGTAATCCCGGCAAGGCTTTCCCTTGTACCGAGTATATTCCTGCCCATGGGCGTATCGCCCCAAACCGCCCCGGATAAAAGGTCGTATACCAAATCCTCCGGGCTGTCCTCGTAAAGGCTTATTTCCTCGCCTATAACCCGCTTTTCCATTTCCATATCCTCTTCCTTAAGGGCAGGCGAAAAAATCATGTCCGAAAGTATATCAATAGCAATATCGGCATGGGAATCCAGTGTTTTTGTATAAAAACAGGTATATTCACGGGCGGTAAAGGCGTTTAGCTGACCGCCGACAGCGTCTATTGCTCCGGCAATGTCCTGTGCGCTTCTTGTTTTTGTTCCCTTAAATACCATATGCTCGATAAAATGAGATATTCCGTTTTTATCCAAATCCTCATGGCGCGAGCCGTTTCCGACCCAAACGCCTATGGAAACCGACTTTAAATAATCTATCCGCTCCGCCACAACGCGGATTCCGTTTGAAAGTGTTTTAAATATATACATAATTATCTCCCGATTAAGCTGTTTTTCGTATTGCCTTTATTGCAGTTTTGGTGTATAATAAATGCAAAAGGATGTGATATTTCATGAAAATAGGATTTATCGGTGCAGGAAAGGTCGGCTGCTCCCTTGCGAGGTATTTTTCAAGCCGCGGCATTGCCGTAAGCGGTTTTTTTAGCTTTTCCGGCAAGGATACCGGCTTTTTTGGCTTTAATTCCTGCAATGAGCTTGCAAAGAACAGCTCCGTTATATTCATAACCGTCCCCGACGGTAAAATTGCGGACACCGCTGCTCTTATACCGAAAGACTACAACGGAATTGTCTGCCACTGCAGCGGCTCGCTTTCCTCCGATGTTACGGGCTTTGCACGCTCCTGCAGTGTTCATCCCATGTGCGCCGTAAGCACCCCGAAAACCGACCTTTCCGGCGCGTTTTTTACCCTTGAGGGCAGTTTGGATGCGGTTGGGGAAATAAGCGCACTCTTAATTTGCTGTAATAATCCTTTTACGGTTATAAAAAAAGAGGACAAGGTCAAATATCACGCCGCCGCCTGCTTTGCCTCCAATTTTGTTGTCGCAGTCTGCCAAAAGGCATATGAGCTTTTGGAGCAGTGCGGCTTTGACGAAGAAAGCGCCAAGGCAGCACTGACGCCGCTCATGAGTGCTAATATGGACAATATATGCTCCTCCTCACCTGTCTCGGCGCTTACCGGTCCCGTTGAGAGAAATGACATTCTCACTGTGCAAAAACATCTTTTATCTCTCGACTGTGACAGCGCCCAAATGTATAAGGCATGCTCAAAAACCCTTTTGGAGCTTGCCCGTCATCGTCATCCAAACTCCGATTATTCCAAAATGCGCAGACTGCTCGATTAGCACAGTCTGCGGTATTTTTCCTGTCCTATTTCATAAATATCGTTCCCCTCACAGTCAATAAGCACCGTAACGGGGAAATCCTCAACCTCTAAGCGGCGTATTGCCTCTGTCCCCAAATCGTCATAGGCGACAACCTCCGCCTTTTTTATTGCCTGTGCAATAAGCGCACCGGCTCCGCCGATTGCTCCGAAATACACAGCAGTATTTCTTTTCATTGCCTCGACTACCTCCGGCTTTCTTGCGCCCTTGCCGATCATCGCGCCCAATCCGTTATCCAAAAGCATCGGAGTGTACGCGTCCATTCTTCCGGCAGTGGTGGGTCCGCAGGAGCCTATTACCTCTCCCGGCTTTGCGGGACAGGGGCCTGCGTAGTATATCACCTGCTCCCCTAAATCAATGGGGAACGGCTCGCCCTCTTTAAACAAACGCGTCATTCTTTCATGCGCCGCGTCACGAGCGGTGTATATCACTCCCGAAAGCAGTACGCTGTCCCCCGCTTTAAGGGTGCGTATTACCTCCTTGCTTATGGGAGCCGTTATTTTCCTTTCCATGTGTATCAGTCCTTCTTACTTAAAAATGGGCTGCCGCAAAATCCGAAAAAATCAGCTGCGGCAGTCCCGTTGAATTTACTTATTCAATGCTCCATTCAATTTTTCCGGCAACTCCGCTGGTTTTGCCTTTGCGCGCCTGGGATACCTCAAAGGTACGGTTTATTGCCGTTCCCAAGGCTCTGAAAACCGCCTCCCAAATATGGTGTCCGTTATGACCTCTTTCAACATCTATCTGCAAGGTGCACATTGCTCCCTGGGCAAAGCCCTCAAGAAAGGTTTCCAAATCCTGAGTATCCATGCCCTCAACGGTTTCGCAAAGCTCGATGCCGTCATTATATTCAATCGACGCATAGGCTCTCGACTCAAAGCTTACGGCAGCGCGCGCTCTTGCCTCGTCAATTATGCCCACCGCATCGCCGTAGCCGTAAGCGCCGTCGGTTTTGTCTATATACTCCTTTGCCGCCTTGCCCAAGGCAATGCCCAAGTCCTCGCATATAACATGGGTAAGCATAAACTCGTCAAGCTCCATATTCACTTCTATATTAAAGCCGCCCCGCCATGCTATATGCTCAAGCATATGATTTAAAAACGGTATCGGGGTTTTTATATATTTCCTGTAATCGGAACGCAGCGGCGAAAAATCAAGCACAACCTCAATTTTCGACTCCGTAGTTTTCCTCGTTACCTTTATTTTATCCATTTTTCAATATCTCCTTCGCCGGTTTTTAAAAGAAATGCCGGTAATTTTTCTCAAAGCTTTCTTTCCTTTACCGCCAGACCGTGGGTATCAAAGCCCTCAACCTTTGCAAATCTGTATGCGTAATCTCTTACGTTCTTAAAGCCCCCCTTTGAAGCATAGCCTACTGAAGAACGCTTTAAGAAATCCTGAACGGATACGGAGGAATAAGTCTTTGCAAAGCCTCCTGTGGGAAGTATCGCATTGGGTCCCAATACAAAGTTGCACAGCGTTACCGGGGTGTAGTCGCCCAGCAGAATTTCACCGGCGTTTTTAATCTTGGGAAGCGTGTCAAAGGGCTTCTCGGTCATAACCTCCATATGCTCCGGCGCGTACTCGTTTACAAAGTCAATGGACTCATCGAGGGAGTCGGTAAGAATAACTCCGCCGTATGTAGTCAGATTTGTTTCTATAAACTCCTTGCGCTTCGGCGAAATCTTCTCAAGCTGTTCGTTTACTATGGGTATAACCTTATCCACAAGCTCTCTTGAGTGAGTAACAAGCAATGCGGCACTGTCGGGGCCATGCTCCGCTTCAATCATCCAGTCGAGAGCCACCTTGTGGGGATCGGCATTTTCGTCTGCCAAAACAATTATCTCCGAAGGTCCTGCCGGAAGTCCCGCGTCTATGTGGTTTGCAAGCACTCTCTTTGCCGCGGTTGCATAGCTGTTTCCGGGGCCTATAATCTTGTGGCACTTGGGAATTGTTTCCGTACCGTAAGCAACCGCCGCAACAGCCTGAATACCGCCGACCTTGTATATCTCATCAATTCCTATTATTTTTGCGGCGCACAAAATAGCGTCGTCCACCTCGCCCTTTTCATTGGGCGGTGTTACAACAACAATCTTGGGCACCTTTGCAACAACGGCGGGAATACCCAGCATACACAGCACTGACGGGAACGAGCCCTTGCCGTGGGGAACATACAGACACACGTCAACTATAGGCGTGGTCTTTTCGCCGACCATCAGTCCGTCGTCAACCATGGTAAACCACATCTCCTCGGGGAGCTGCTTTTCATGGAAATCATAAATATTTTTGTAGGCGTACTCAATCGCCTCGCGGGTTTCCTTATCAAGTCTGTTATAGCCCGCCTCAATCTCCTCGGGCGTAACCTTCATATTCTCGCGGGTAAGCTGCACCCTGTCAAACTTGGCGGTATATTCCAAAACCGCCTCATCGCCGCGGGCTTTGACATCGTCCGAAACCTCCTTTGCAATCTTCATCTGCTCGGTAATGTCAAGCTCCGCACGCTTCATAATGAAGTCATACTGCTCCTTTGTCATTTCATTTAGCTTGTATATGCTCGGATTCATAACCTAAATTCCTTTCCGTTAATTAAAAAGCTGCTTTAATTTATCCATAAAAGTCGGCCTTTTTTTATAATATTTATCATCATCCAGCTCTCGAACGAGCTCCTTTTGTCTTGGGGAGAGATTTTTGGGTATCTCCACCTCAATCGTAACATACTGATCGCCTCTGCCACTGCCTCTCAGATACGGTATTCCCTTGCCTCTTAACCTAAAGCGCGTTCCCGACTGAGTTCCCTCCGGAATGTCATATTCCACCGGACCGTCAAGAGTCGGTACCTTAAGCGTTGCGCCCAAAATAGCCTGAGTTACCGTAATGGGCATGGTCATAACAATATCGTTTTCCATGCGCTTGAAAAATTCATGGGGTCTTACCCTTACCGTTACGAGAAGATCGCCGTTGGGTGCGCCGGGTTCTCCCGCTTCGCCCTTGCCGGAAAGCTGCATTGTCTGCGAATCATCAATTCCCGCAGGAATTGTAATCTCAATCTTGCTTTCCTTTCTGACCTTGCCCGTTCCGCGGCATTCACGGCATGGCTCCTTTATAATCTTGCCCTTTCCCCTGCATTCGGGACAGGTTGTAACATTTGCCACAACGCCGAAGGGGGTTCTTTGCTGTACCTTTATCTGCCCCGAGCCGCCGCATCTTGAACAGGTCTGGGGCTGTGTGCCCGCCTTTGCGCCGCTGCCGCCGCAGGCATGACATTTCTCCTGCTTGGTTACATTTATTGTCTTTGTTGTGCCAAATGCCGCTTCCTCAAAGGAAATATCGATAACCTGGCGTACATCACTGCCTCGCTTTGGTCCTCTGCGGCGTCCGCCGCCAAATCCTCCGAAGCCGCCGCCGAATATATCGCTGAATATATCGCCGAAATCAAAATCACCGGTAAAACCACCGCCGCCGGCTCCGAAGTTGGGATCTACGCCTGCATGACCGTACTGGTCATAGCGCGCCTTTTTATCCGCATCCGAAAGCACGCTGTATGCCTCGTTTACTTCCTTGAATTTTTCCTCGGCTTCCTTATCTCCCGGATTTAAGTCGGGGTGGTATTTTTTTGCCACCTTTCGGTACGCTTTTTTTATCTCCGCGTCCGAAGCCCCCTTACTTACTCCGAGTACCTCGTAATAATCACGTTTATCCGCCACTTTACTCACCTACCTGCTATATTATAAACCATTTTTTCCCTTTTGTAAATAGCTAAAATCCCCAAAAAGGGCTGTTGCGCAAAAAACATTGATTTTTTGCGCACAGTCCCCTTTGATTTTAGTTGTTTTTATCGTCGTCTACCTCGCGGTAATCAGCCTCATAAACGTTGTCGCCGCTTTGAGCACCGCCGTTTTGCGCACCGCCTGCAGCCGCATTGGGGTCAAAGCCCTGTGCTCCGCCCGGATTTGCCTGCTGATAAATCTTTTCCGATACAGAGAAGAACTTCTGCTGCAAAGCCTCCGAAGCCGCCTTGATGGCTGCGGTATCCGTACCCTCCAAAGCCTTCTTAACATTGTCTATTTCAGCCTGAACAGCGTCCTTATCAGCCTGGTCAAGCTTGTCGCCGACCTCCTTTAGGGTCTTTTCCGACTGGTAAACCATGGACTCGGCGTTGTTTCTGGTGTCAACCTCTTCCTTACGCTTCTTATCCTCTTCAGCATACTTTTCAGCCTCTTTAACGGCTCTGTCAATATCCTCATCGCTTAGGTTTGTCGAAGCGGTTATGGTAATCTTCTGCTCGTTGCCTGTGCCTAAATCCTTTGCCGAAACGTTTACGATACCGTTTGCGTCAATATCAAAGGTAACCTCAATCTGAGGAACTCCTCGAGGAGCCGGAGCAATACCGGTAAGATTGAAGCGTCCCAAGGTCTTGTTGTACTGCGCCATTTCTCTTTCGCCCTGCAAAACGTGCACCTCAACCGAGGTCTGACCGTCCGCCGCTGTGGAGAATATCTGCGACTTGTTTGTGGGAACTGTGGTATTTCTTTCAATAAGCTTTGTAAATACGCCGCCCATTGTTTCGATACCCAGTGACAGCGGAGTAACGTCAAGCAGAAGCACACCGGTTTCCTCACCGCTTAATACACCTGCCTGTCTTGCAGCACCTACCGCTACGCACTCGTCGGGGTTAATGCCCTTGTGAGGCTCCTTGTTCATTTCCTTCTTAACAGCCTCCTGAACAGCCGGTATTCTCGAAGAACCGCCTACCAAAAGCACCTCGTCAATGCTTGACGCGCTTACGTCCGCATCTCTCATTGCATTTCTTATGCAGGTAAGTGTTCTGTCAACCAAATCAGCCGTAAGCTCATCAAACTTAGCCTTTGTGATTGTAATATCCATGTGCTTGGGGCCTGTGGCGTCTGCTGTGATAAAGGGCAGATTTACGTTTGAGGTTGTGGTTGTCGAAAGCTCAATCTTTGACTTCTCGGCAGCCTCCTTAAGTCTTTGCATTGCCATCTTGTCGGCAGACAAATCAACGCCCTGTTCTCTCTTAAACTCGCTTACAAGATAATCTATAATTCTTTGGTCAAAATCGTCACCGCCCAGATGAGTATCTCCGTTTGTGGAAAGCACCTCAAACACGCCGTCGCCGATTTCAAGGATTGATACATCGAAGGTACCGCCGCCCAAGTCATATACCATGATCGTCTGATCCTTGTCGCTCATGCCGTAAGCAAGCGCCGCAGCCGTAGGCTCGTTTATAATTCTCTGAACGTCCAAGCCCGCAATTTTTCCCGCGTCCTTTGTAGCCTGACGCTGTGAGTCGTTAAAGTATGCCGGAACGGTGATAACCGCCTGGGTAACCGGCTCGCCCAAATATGCCTCCGCATCGGCTTTTAGCTTTGACAAAATCATTGCCGAAATTTCCTGGGGCGTGTAAGCCTTGCCGTCAATCGTCACCTTTTCGGCAGTACCCATCTTTCTCTTTATCGACATGATGGTTCTGTCGGCATTTGTAACCGCCTGGCGCTTTGCAACCTGACCTACAATTCTCTCTCCGTCCTTCTGGAACGCTACAACCGACGGGGTTGTTCTTGCACCCTCGGAATTGGTGATAACCGTTGGGTTACCGCCCTCCATAACCGCTACGCAGCTGTTTGTTGTACCTAAATCGATTCCTATTATCTTTCCCATGATAAATTCCTCCTTAATTAAAACCTTAGTTTGCTACCTTTACCATACTGTGACGGACAACTCTGCTGTCCTTATATTTGTAACCCTTCATAAATTCCTCGACAACCGTATTGTCATCTATCGAATCATCCTCCATATGCATTATTGCGTTATGGAAGTTGGGGTCAAACTGCTCTCCAACGGCTTCAATCGCCGTTACGCCGAGCTTTTCCAAAGACTCCCTGTACTGCTTCATAACCATCTCAACGCCCTCTTTGAATTTGAGCGCATCCTCCGAGGTTACCTGCGTTTGCAGGGCTCTTTCAAGATTATCTCCCACCGGGAGAATTGCCGAAACAACGTCTACCAAGGCATCGGTATACCTTGCATCCTTTTCCCTGGCGGAACGCTTGCGGAAATTATCGTATTCGGCGTACAGACGCATATATTTATCCGTCTGCTCCTGAAGCTTTTCCTCAAGCTCCTCCTCGCGGGATTTGGGAGCTTCCTCCTCCGTTTCCGGCTCGGCTTCCTGAGGCTTTTCTTCCTCTATCTCCTCTTTAATCTCCTTTTCACTCATATGCTTCCCTCCTTATTCACCTGTAATGTAAAATTTCAGGATTTTATCTATTTCACTTGATATTAAATCAAGGCTTGCAAACACCTTTGAATAATTCATGCGCTTTGGCCCTATAACTCCGAGCCTGCCCATCGTTCGGTTGTTTACGGAATAATCCACCGTTACAAGTGAGCAGTCCTTTAATATTTCCAGACCGTTCTCCTTGCCGATTTTGGCATTAACGCCGCTTCCCGCACCCGACGCCGCAAGCTTCTTTAGGTTTTCCTTATCCTCAAGGAACTCGAAAATCTCCCGCGCCTTGGAAACATCCGAATACTCCGGATATTTAAGGATAAGCTTTGCATTGTTAAGGTAAATATCCGCGCTGTCCATGGCAGATATTGTATCGTATACAAAGCTTATTATGTCAACAAGCGCCTGCGGCTCTATCGGCATGACCTCCAAAACCGCTTTTTGAATTTGCATCACCTTTTCGCGGCTTATCTCCTCCGCCGTAAGTCCTGCAAGCTGATCGTTTAAAAGCCTTGTCAGCTCTAAACATTCCTGCGGATTTAAGTCCGTTCTCAGAATACAGCTTTTTGCCGTATGTGTCACAACAATCAGCATTACCTGAGAATGTTCCATGGGTATAAGCTCAAGCTTCCTTATCTTTGACAAAGGCTTGGGCGTTGTCACAAAGGACGCGTACTCGGTAAGCATGGATGTAAGCGCACCCGCTTTTCTTATGGTTTTTTCAAGCTGGCTCACCCGCTCCTCCATTGCTTTTTGAAGCTCTACCACCGCCTCGACTCCAAGCTTATATCTTTGCATAAGCGAGTTTACATAAAATCTGTAGCCCTCATCGGAGGGTACCCGCCCCGCCGAGGTGTGGGGCTGAATAAGATAGCCCATTTCCTCAAGATCCGCCATTTCGTTTCTTATGGTGGCGCTTGACAGTCCGAGCTGCTCCTTTCTGGATATAACCCTTGAACCGACCGGCTCCGCCGTTGTGATGTATTCTTCGATGATTGCCTGAAGGATTTTGCGCTTTCTTTCACTCAAATCCATTTTACACTCACCTCATCTCTGCCCTGTATATCATATCCTTCACAGGATTGTTAGCACTCAATATAAAGGAGTGCTAACAATTACAATAATAAGATACCACTATTATCTCCAAATGTCAAGGGAATTTCTGAGATTTAATAAATTATTCACAATTCTTTACTTATTTATTCAAAATCTCTATCGCTTTTTGCAGTTGAGTATCCTTATCCCGTTCCACCTGCGAAGCGTACATATTCTTATATTCCTCCGGCATTGCCACCTCAATATCCGGCTCAATGCCCGTACCGTGTATGCATACGCCGTTTGGCGAAAAATACCGCGCAATGGTCACAGACATTCCCGATCCGTCCGAGAAGGGTATTACCGACTGAACAACACCCTTGCCATAGCTCTTTTCGCCTATTACCTGCGCCTTTTTATAGTCCTTGAGCGCGCCGGTAAGCACCTCGGAAGCGCTTGCGCTGTTTTCATTTATCAAAACCGCCATGGGTATGCCCAGCTCCTCGGCGTCCGATTTATAATCCTCTCTTGATCCGTCCTTGTATTCCATATAGGTTATTATGCCCTCCGGCAAAAGCATATCCGCAATGGAGCATACCACATCGAGGGAGCCGCCGGGGTTATCTCTTAGGTCAATAATCATCTTTTCCATACCCTCGCCCCGGAGCTTTTCCACATTCTCCTTAAACTCCGTATAAGTATCAATATCGTTATCCTCATCTGCGCTGTTAAAGGCTGAAATTCTTACATAACCGATATTTCCGTCAAGCATCTGCGCCTTTACGGAATTTGTGGTTACGCGCCGTCTTTCGACTGTTTTATCAAAGCTTTCACCGTCTCTTTTAAAGCTTATTGTTACGGTCGTTCCCTCTTCGCCGGTTCGGATTTTTGAAACCGCCTCGTCAAGCTGATCCCCCACAAATGGCTCGCCCTCCACCGCGGTTATTATATCGCCGGGCAGTATTCCCGCTTCAAAGGAGCTGCTACCCTCATAGGTCGAAACAATTACCAGCTCATCCTCGTCCGTTACGGAAATCACCGCTCCGATGCCCACATAGCTTTCCTCCAAGCTGTCGGTATACTGCGAAAAGGTCTTTGGGTCGTAATAATGGGTATACGGCTCGTCAAGACCCTCCACATAGCCCATTACAGCCATTTCACTCATCTGCTCCTTGTCGTAGTCATATATATAATTGGAATCAAGACAGGCGTTTATCATATTAAGCTTTGATTCAAGCTTCTTTGTCGTGTTGATATCCGCAATGTGCATAAATGCAATATCCTTGGCAATGCTTGTTGCAAGCGCTGTCACCACCGCCGTAACAACCACACATAAAACCGTTTTCTTTTTACCAGTCATTTTAATTGCTCCTTTGAAAAAAGGAGTGTAAACACACTCCTTAATTTTTCATTTATATTAGAATATGCCGATTTGATATATACAATTCCTCATATTTTAAGCGGGTTGGACATAAGATACTTATGCACCATCATCGCTACCTTGAATACTATTGCCTGGTCAAACTTCCTAAGGTCAAGACCCGTAAGCTTGTAAATCTTCTCCAGTCTGTATACAAGAGTATTTCTGTGAACGAACAGTTGTCTGGAGGTTTCCGAAACATTCAGGTCGTTTTCAAAGAACTTGTTAATGGTAAGAATTGTTTCATCGTCTAAGGATGCGATGTTTCCTTTCTTAAACACTTCGTTTAAGAACAGCTCGCACAGCTTTATGGGCAGCTGATAAATAAGTCTGCCGATGCCTAAGCTGTCATAATTTAAGATATACTTCTCCTCGTCGAATACCTTGCCCACCTCTAAGGCAATCTGAGCCTCCTTGTAGGAATTGTTAAGCTCGTCTATATTGTTTGCAACGGTGCTTAAGCCCACAAGTACGGGAAGCATGGTTTCCGAGTTGATTGTATCCAAAATAGACTGCGCCATATCCTCCAGCTCCTGAGAGGTCGCGGGGCCCTTAAGCTCCTTGATAAGTACGATATTATTCGCGTCTATGTTTATGACAAAATCCTTCTCCTTGTCGGGGAACATATTTCTTATGACCTCATAAATGCCGGGCTCATTGTTATCCTGGATTTTTATATAAAATACAGCCCTGGGTATATCTATATCAACGTGAAGCTCTCTTGCCTTTTGATGTATATCAAATGCCAAAAGATTATCCATGATAATATTTTGCATAAAGTTTGTCTTATCATATTTTTCATCGTAATAGTGTCTTACATTATTCGCCGCTACCGCAATGGCGTTGCAGCAATATTTTGAAATCTCGTCCGTTCCCTCCACATACACAATATACTCGGTATACGGCTTATTGGACATGACTCTCATGGTATATCCGTCCTTATAAAGAAGTCTGTCGCTGTTTACTGCCGAATAAACAAGGTTTTCCATAGTTTCCGCCGACGGCTCTGTTCCCGTATACGCAAGCACAAGCCCGTGTGAGTCGGCAATTCCGAAACGCTTCGGAAATACATCGGCCATTTGTGTCACAATGTCCTGAAATGCTTTACTTATCATTTCCTTTCCCTCCACATACAAATTATTTTCACGCTGATACTATCGGACAAGTCCCGGTCGGCTCTTATCCGATTACATTATAATATCATACAATACATACTATAATTATACACCAAATTCCGTACAATTTCAACTGTTATTCTTCATTTTTTTTGAAAATCTTTCAATTTGCCGTTTTTGTGACAAAATATTATGCAATTTTCACAATAATAATGCAATTTTTACCAAAGAACACAGCCCCAAACCCGTTATTTTCCGCCGCCGTAAAGCCTTGAATACTTCTGCGGAGCAATTCCCTTGTACTTTTTAAACACCGCCGAGAAATAATTGCTGTCCCCAAATCCGCACATAAGCGCCGCGTCCGTCACCCTCATATCGGTATTTTCCAAAAGACGTGCCGCACGGCGTATTCTTACGCTTCGTATGTATTCGTTAATCCCCACTCCGAAATGCGCCTTAAAGCTGCGCGATAAATGGCTCTTGCTTATAAAGAATTTCTCCGACAACTCCGAAAGGGAAATATCCTGCGCATAGTTTCTTCGTATATACTCCGCAACCGCCCTCATCGTTTCGCCCCCGGTCTGTGAATTGTTTTTCTTCATGTACCTGTTAAGGCATACAATAAGCTCCGAAATATACAGCTTGAGCATAGTTTCCCTGTATGCTCCCGCTCCCTCGTATTCTTCCCTTAGCAGATGCAGTATTTCCTCGGCGCGTCCCGAACCGGCTTTTGCCGTTTGTATATGGTTATATGCGCCCAGGGTGTCCAAAATCGGCAGTGCGCCCGCGTCAACGCTTTCATCATCAAAGCTTATGAGTATACGTTCGGTATTTAAACACTCCCTGCTGTCCGTACTGTGCCTTACGCCCTTGGGCACAAAAACAAAATCCCCTTCAAAAACGTCAAAGCTTCTGTCCTCTATATGGTATTGTGTGCTCCCGCCCAATAAATAATACAGCTCATGCCTGTTATGATAATGCTGCACACAGCTTCTGCGGCGGTTTATCGTCTTATTATACGAATATAAATCCTTTTCATAAATATAAATCGCCATAAAATCACCTATATTATTATATCTTTTTTTCTTGACAATATCAAGTCTTTTGCGCAAAAAAATAATAATTTACCTAAATTACGGCAAAATTTCAAAGGCGTTTAACACCGTAATTTTATATAATTTATTTAAAAAATCAGCAAAGGAGTTTAATTATGAGATACAATAACAATTTCGTCGAGGATATAAAAATAGCCTACATCGGCGGCGGCTCGCGGGGCTGGGCTTGGGGGCTTATGAGCGACCTTGTCTGTGCGCCGGATATAAGCGGCAGCGTATATCTCTATGATATTGACGAAGCAGCCGCAAAAAGCAATGAAATTATCGGCAATCGCTTTAATGATGCCGAGGGCGCAAAAAGCCACTGGAGCTACCACTGCGCAGCTTCCCTCGAACAGGCACTTGGCAATGCGGATTTTGTTATAATTTCCATTCTGCCCGGTACCTTTGACGAAATGGCTTCAGACGTTCACACTCCCGAAAAATACGGCATATATCAGTCCGTCGGCGACACTACCGGCCCCGGCGGAATTGTCCGGGCTATGCGTACCGTTCCCATGTACGAGGGCTTTGCCGAAAGCATAAAAAAGCACTGTCCCGATGCGTGGGTTATAAACTATACCAATCCGATGACGCTGTGCGTAAAAACCCTTTATCGGGTATTCCCCGAAATAAAGGCCTTTGGCTGCTGTCATGAGGTGTTCGGCACCCAGACACTGCTTTGTGAAATCGCAAAGCAGTCCTTGGGCTTAGAAAATCTTTCCCGCAGCGACATAAAGGTAAACCCGGTGGGCGTAAACCATTTTACATGGCTTACAAGCGCAAGTGTGCGGGGTACGGATTTATTCCCCGTATACCGCCAGTTCTGCCTCACCCATCCCGACGGCTTCGGCGGCGACGGCCCCGTTGATACAAACTGGATGAATAACAGCTTTGCCAGTGATGAAAAGGTCAAAATGGATTTATTCAGGCGTTTCGGTTATATCGCGGCAGCGGGCGACAGACATCTTGCGGAATTTTGCGAAGGCTCATGGTACCTTAAAAGCCCCGAAAGAGTGCGGGAAATGCATTTTTCCCTTACAAGCGTTGACTGGAGAAAAGAGGATTTAAAGAAGCGTCTTGCGCGCAGTGCCGACCTTGCAAAAGGCAAAGAGCCGGTAAAAATCAATCTCACCGGTGAGGAGGGCGTAAATCAGATAAGAGCGCTGTTAGGTCTTTGCGAATTGGTAACCAACGTGAACATTCCCAATATCGGTCAAATCCCCAACCTACCCATCGGCGCGGTGGTGGAAACAAACGCGGTATTTCGCGCCGGCAGCCTGACGCCTGTTTTTGCCGGTAATATTCCCGTTTCAATATATCCGCTCATATCAAGAATATGTGCCGAGCAAGAAGCGGTTTTTGAGGGTATAATCAGCAGGGACAAGGATAAAATCTTTGCAGCCTTTGCCTGCGATCCCCTTGTAAGCTGCGGTATCGAGGACGCAAGACGCCTGTTTGACGAAATGTGCCAAAACACAGCGGCTTATCTCGGTATGTATTAAGGAGAAATGTGACGTGAATTTATTTAAAAAGCATAACAATTTGCTAATAGGCAATAGATAACAAAGAAAAACCGACCGCAGCCGGTAAGCTGATTGGTCGGTTTTTTGGCTTTCTTTATTGATTTATAAGTCTGTATATTACGGCAAAGGCTTCACATCGCTTTGCGCTGTCACCCGGAGCAAATTCACCGTTGCTTCGTCCTTGCATAATTCCTGCGCGGGCGGTCTTTTTCACAGCTTCTCTTGCCCATTCGCTTATTTTATCCGAGTCGGTAAACTCATCGTCTCCGTCTCCGTCAGAGCAGAGTGCGGCAAGCATTTTTGCCATCTGCTCGCGGGTTATACTGCTGTTTGGCTCGGCGTTTTCACCCAGACCCTCGAATATTTTGCCCCGGTATGCCGCTTCAATATAATCCGCATACCAGTCATCGGCGCTTACATCCTTAAATATCCCGCTGTAGCTTTGAGGCTCTAAATTCTTTGCTCTTACAAGAAGCGTTATAAACTCCGCTCTCGTTATTTGGCTCTCCAATCCGAAGCTTGTTTCCGTTCTGCCGTTTATAATGCCCTTTTCATAGAGCGATTCAATTTCTTTTCTTGCCCAGTGATTTTCTATTTCTGCCTTAAGCGCTTCGTTCATTTTTCCCAAAGTAGGATTTTCACCCGGCTCTGCCGTAGGCTCAGGCTCGTTTGTGGCAGAGGGCTTTGGCGTAACCGCATTTGCGGGCGGAATATATCCGCCTCCACCGCCGCCTCCGCCGCCGTGAGTTACCGGCGGTTTGGTGGGTACTGCCGTAGGCTTGGGAGTAGCTCCCGGAGCAGATGTGGGTGCTGTGCCGAAGTAAATATAATCATCGACTTTGGAAACTGCCGTCTGCTCGCCGTTTACCTTTACCTCCTGCACATCCTTGCCGCAGGAGTAAAGCCGTACATTGTTTGATTTTAATGATGCCGGGCTTATGACGGAGCTGTCCGCAAACAAATAGCCTCCGTTCCATTTTGCGGCAAATTCCTTGATTTCATTATCGGATCTGAATATCTGCTTACTTCCGCAGCTAAGCATTGATGCATCCTGCAGCGCAATGTACTGTATATTCCCCTTATAATCCATCTCCGCAAACAGCATTGACGCGTCGGTTGTAAAATCATCCACCGTAACGGTACCCTTTTTATCTTTATCGTTTAAGATATAATATATATACCTGGTCATTTCGCCCGTTACCTTGCTGGTGATATAAATTTCCATCGCGCTTGCCCGGGTTTCGTCCAAGCCCTCAAGCTTAAGCTCACCGGCAGACACCTCATAGTCCTCACCGGTGTTTTCGGGAAGAAGCAGAGTGTTAAATACTGCGTTTCCGACCACGTTTTTCTCATACTCGGTATACTTTGCATCCAGTATACTTCCCTGTCCCTCCGAATACAGACCGTCCATATTTTCGGCTCTGTCCAGCTTTTCGGCACCTATGGGCACAACCTGTATATTTGCTCCGAGGAAATTTGTCTTTACTGTTTTTGTGTCCTCGTCCATGGTAATTCCCGCCTCGGGCAGATAATGCCATGCCTGAACGTATTTATTGGACTTTGACGCATTGGACGCGTTGGGTACGAGATAATCGTTTACGATAAACAGCTTATCTCTGTAGAAGAATGTGCTTCTCCTGTATTCTGTAGCGTCCGGCACAGCCTTTGCCGAGCCTGTTACAAAGTCATAGGTATTGTTCGTTTCCCATCTGGGAATTGAGCCTACCGCCGTACTTTTGTTGTAGCTTTGATTTTTACCGTTCATAACAACCTCGTTATGAGCAATGGACGAGGTAAGCCATGTCTTTGCCGCGCTTGCCGAATAGGTTCCGTAAAGCGGGTCAACGAGCAGATACTGTCCGTATGCTGCTACGGTTATGCTGTTGTCATCGGGGTGGGAATGGTTTCCCACACCTCCGTCCACATCGGTATAAAAATACATTGCCTTATCGGACCAGTTTGTACGCATAACCGCCTTTAAGCCAACCGGGAACATTGTCGAGGTAAATTCCGGCTCATGCCCCTCGTCACCGTCCGAAGCCGCATATTTAAGCTGCGGATTGTTAAACCAGTTTCCCAGTGACTCCATTCTCGTTTTGAAGTTTCCTCTGTGGCTGTATCCGTCGCCCACCTGATTATCGCTCACTCCCGGAAGTGACGACCAGTACATAAACAAGCCCAAATGCTCTATATTGTCAAGAGTTTTTTGGGTATAGGGCGAATACTTGTTAAAATCTATTCCCAAATCCTCCGCCGCGGTTTTCGCGTCAAGAAGCGTTGTCAAGGTATAATCCGTATATCCCAGTGACAGCTCCGTACATGAATAATCCGCTCTTGTCATTTCGTTTGACAGCGATTCGTATCTTACTCTCACGCGGTCAAGCCATTCCTGCGAATCCTTAAATTCCGGATAATTTATGGTAACCGTATAGAGTCCCAAACTCTCCGAAGTACCCCAGTTACCTGTTCTTGTGAAGTATTTCGCGCCGTTTGCCTGAACATAGCACCATTTCATAAACGCCGTAAATATTTCCGGACTCATATACTGACTTCCCAAAAGCTGCATCCACAAATCCGGCATACACTGCGTTCTTACCGCAACGTCAAGGGATTTTAACCAGCATATATCGTCACCGCGCACATTTATGTAATCCATAAACTGACGTATTGCCGTATATGCATACTTTTCGTCACCGGTGTAATTATAAAGCTTTACCAGCTTATCAAACCATGTGTTAAATCTTAAAAGCTCCTCCTGATAACGATAACCGGCGCTTATGGGCTGATTCCAGTACCATGACTTTGCCTGGTCATAGGAATATATAACCTGTGCAGTGGCATTTGCATAGGTAAGCGTTTCCTCGTCCCAGGTTGACTCGTCCGAATAGAACACAACCGTTTCGCGGCTTTGCCCGTCAACCATATTATTTCCGCATAAATTAAGGGTTGCGGCTTCTATGGTATCACCGCTTTTTAAATCGGAAATATTGAATTTTAGGTAAATTCTGCTTGTGTTTGAATTTACAAATATATGGGTGATGTCCGTCAGACCGTCATGGGAATAGGTTGTTGTGCCGAACTCATCCTCCCTTGCCGTAAGGGTGGTATCGCTTCCGTAGGTCTTGGACTTGTTGTCTCCCGCCTTTATGTTGGTGTCTGCCGTAGGATATATTATCTTCTCCGCGCCGTCAACTCTAAGCTTTAGGTACGGGGCATTTTCTCCCTCCTTGGAGTCAAATTCCGCCCAGTCTCCGTTTTTGTCGGTGGCCACCACCAAAAACGCCAAATATTCTCTTGTTCCGAGATATTTTGTAACCGTTGCGGAAACGTCAACTCCTCTGTACTGCTTGGAATTTCCCACATCCATAATTCCCACCGGGGAAATACCGCTCATCGCATTGTACATAAAGTTCTTGCACAAAAGATCCGCAGTTATTCTGTCCGCCGTACTGTCCGAGGTGTCCTTGCTTCTGTTTAGATTATTTTCCCTCTCAACATAATAATTATAATAGGCAAGCTTTGCCTGCTCATAATTTCCCGCCTTTGCGGCCGCCTCAATCCTGCTCATTTCGGGATACGCCTCATAATCAAGCTTTGACGGTGTTGACCATGTGCCGCTTTGCTCATCCCATACGCCGAACAGGTCGGAATCTCTTAGCCAAAAAGCGTCATTGAGCTTCTTTTTTGAAGCGGAGTATTCCACGCCCTGCTTAACCTTTTTGGTATTGTACGGGTCGCCGTAAATGGGATAGCCGTAGGTATTGGTGATATATTCATCCTCTCCCACCGGCTGCTCCGTATAAGGATAATCCGACTCGGTATCGCCGAAAATCGGCTCGTTCGCGTCTTCGATGACCTCTGCCAGCTCCTCTGTTTCCTCATGCAGGCTTACTTCCTCCGAAACTGCCGTTTCGGCAGTCTCGGAGTCTCCCTCTTGTGCCGTTGCGGGAAGGGCAGCGCAAAGCAGAGCCGCGCTCAAAGCAAGAGCAATAAATTTATTGAATTTTTTCATTTATATTCCTCCCTATCTGGTCAGCATATAAATAATCTTTGCCGACTCCGCTCTTGTAGCATTGTTTTTGGGTCTGAAGCTGTTGTCCTCATATCCCTCCAAAATGCCCAGCTCATTCATTGCGTCCACTGCCTCTGCCGCGTATTGGGATATATCGCTTCTGTCCGCAAATACCGCTTCCTTTTCGGGTGCGCTGTATCTGTTTAAATACATCAGCGTTCTTTTGCACATAACCGCTATATCCTCACGGGTTATGGGGCTTTCCTTTGCAAATTCCGTATCCGTCACTCCGTTTACTATGCCAAGCTCAACCGCTTTTGCTATATAAGGATAACTCCAATCTCCCTCTTTTACATCGCTAAAGCCTGCGTCCTTTGCACCGCTTACATCTATTTTGGCTGCCAGAAGAAGTATTTTTACAAATTCCTGACGGCTTATATTGTCGCCGGGGCGGAAATTGCGGTCATTATCTCCCGATACCACTCCGTCCTTTGCCAGATTTTCTATGTAATTATACGCCCAGAAGCTTTTTTCCACATCGTTAAATATTCCCGTTTCGGGTTTTTTGGTCGGTGTAGGCGATATTGTGTTTCCCGTTCCCGGAAGTGCGGGACTTGTTACTCCACCGCCGCCTCCGCCGCCGGAGCTGCCGCCCGTACTTCCCCCGGAGCTTCCGCCGCCGGTGCTCTTTTGAGCCACCGAAACAGGTACTGTCTGCGTTACGGTTTCACCACCGTTTACAGCAGTAATCGTAAGCGTTCCGCTCACAAGCTTATTTTGGCAGTTTACCGCTCCGCTGTCCGAAAAGGCTTCGGGTATGGAGGACTTGTATGTAAGCGTGCTTCCGTAGCGCATCGATGAGGGCAGCGTCTTATTCTGCGTCATGTTTGTAAGCGTTCCTATGGAATCAAGAGCAAGAGTTATATCCGCCTGTGCCTTTGACCGGCTGTCCGATGCGGCATAAATCATCATTTCTCTTAATCCCACACAGCAATCCTGTGCCTTATCGGTTACCCTAAAGCGTACATACCGCGCTATAGCCGAATTTACGCTGATTGTATGCGGTGCTTCTCCGATAGTTGTGCCGCTGTAGAGGGTTTTCCATGTGCTTGCATCTCTTGAGGTTTCTATAACATATCCCTTTATCGGATATTCACCCATCATGTCCGCTTCATAGAGGATTATCTTATCCAGTACCTCGTCACATTCCAGGTCAACCGTCAGCGCAGGCAAATCCGAAAAACGCATCGTCTGCCACCATGTTCCTATTGAGCCGTCAACCGCTTTTTTGGCATTGTGTCCGGTCATGGGCTGAGTTTTGCCCGTATCCGCATTTTTATCCATGGCAATATTGTTTTTGTCAACCCATACTGCCACAAGGTCAAAGGTCTTTTCGATATACTGATCCGTACCGTCCAGTGTCAGCCTGAAGGTAAGCGATACCGGCGTATCCTCTGTATAGGCGCTTGAATTAAGCTTTCCGTCATCGGAGAGTATTTCGGGATTTGACGATGTCCATTTCGCCGCCATGCCCGGATATGCCGCTGTGGTAAGCTCCACATCGCTTTTTATATATCCTCCCAGTGCTTCTACCGGATTGTAATACTTTATATTGTCAACTGCAACACCCAGCTTGTTTGATTGAGGAGTATAAAGTCTCATACCCTCAATTTTCAGCGTTCCGCAAAGAGTCGAATCACCGCTGTTGTTGTCGCTGTTCGCCAAAACCTGAATATAGGAAAGATTTTGCGCGTCCTCTCTTAAATATTTGTTGTTAAAGAGCGTTGTGTACTCCTGCTCCCCGTTTAATGCCGCATACAGTGACATTCTCTGTGTGTCGGTATTGAACATTACCTTAATTTTCATTGAAATTGCGCCGTTTGTGCCGGAGGGAAGCTCCTTATGCACCGCACTTGCGGAAAGTTCCTCCCTCGCCACTCCCGTAAGCACCGTTCCCGTACTCTTGCAGGTGGTATAGAACGAGGTTATTCTCTGTCCGTTGGTATCATAGAGTACAAGCTCCATCTTCTGATACGCATCATCGGGCATTGAAACCTCCGTTTCAAACACCCACGAGCCTGTGGCATTAAACTGCATATTATCCCACATGGGATAAATCTTAACCGACGGTGTCTGTGAAGAAGCTGTTCTTGTAAGAAGAATTTTTCCGTCCTCTATCTTGTGTGTTCCGCCGTTGTCCTCAAAATTCACCCCGTCGCCTTCAAAATCCACATCGTCAATCAGCTCAAAGTTATTGGTGTCAAGCTTACTTACTTTAAGGGTAAAGTCCTTATACGCCACATCGTCACCCTTGCTTAAAGTTGCCGTCATTACCACTGTTTCGCTTCCGTCCAAGGGCTGGTCTATAAGCTTTCCGCTGTCATCTATAACCGAGGGCTTCGATGATGTCCATGATACCGCTGCTCCGTCTGCGGTCTTGGGCAGGGTCTTTAAATTCCCCGAAACCGAATCCGGCGTATCGCATATGTCGCTCATAAGAAGCGATTTTGCCGCCTGTGCCGCCGCATTGGCGCCGCTTTCACCTATACGGTAAAGCTTTATATTTTTTACGGTCATATAGTCATTTACCTTTGACTGGTTTTTTAAGACATACATTATGCCCTGAAGCGGCGTTCCCGCCTTAAAGGTCTTTTTATACTCCTCTCCATCATTTACGGTGGTTATAAGCTCACCCGTTTCGGTATCTGCTATATATGTATAAGTAGTATCCTTGTCAATCAGTGAGCCGGAATAAAGCTTGGGCTTGTTGCTTGAGGAAATGTATTCATAGGCACCGCTTGAATCAATACACATATTATATACCATCGCCGGCACAATTCCCGCGTCACCCATGGCCGGGTTTATTTCCTGGAACTGGGAGCCGCTCTGCACATGTGAATTTGCAACGGTAACTATTTTATACTTTCCTCTTAAATTTGTCATGTAGGTTTTTGTGTTCTCGTCCTCGTCCGTTACCTCCTTAAATCGGTACATACTTCTGTAACGGTCCGAATAATCCGTTTCGTTGGCTGTGGAGGTCTTTAAAATTTTAAGCGCTCCGTCCACCATTGATAAGGAAACATTTGAAAATGCGCTCACCTTATCGGTCTTGTCATAGAACTCCCAGCCGTCAAGGGCATTATCCTCCACTGTCTTGCCGGTGAAATCCTCCTCGTCTATGAGTGTTTCTTCCCCTGCCGGCACTTCGGGTGTTGCTGTCGGAGTTGGGGTATTCTCCGGTTTAGGCGTATGGGTAGCTGTCGGAACGGGAGTTTGAGTGTTTTCCGGTTTCGGTGTCTGCACAGTTTCCACCCCTTCGGATACGCCTATATACTTAATTCTGTATCCGTTTGTGGCACTGTTTTTTGTGGTGCTTGCCGAAAATCCTACAAATTCCCCGATATTATCCGAGTTCATCGGTGCGTTATCGATAATTTTATTATCATCGCTTGCCTGAACCGCACTGTACTCTCCCTCGTCCACCTTCCTCAATGTATGCCATGCACTGAAGGTTTGGTTGGTAAAATCAAATTCAGCCTTAATATACTGCAGTGCCGAGGCTATTCCTATCGCTCCGTTTTTAGCGGCTAAGTTATTCGCCTTAAAAGGCTCTGCTGCACCTATCGTCTGACCCTGATCGTCCACAAAGGCAAAGGTCATAAGATTTTCACTGCGGTTAAAGGTAAGCCTTGCATTTGCAATATACTTTTCCGCTCCGACACTGTCCTTGCCTATAAAATCCAGCGTCATATAACTCTCGCTGTTGTAGAGTGCACAAAATTCCATTTCAAAAACGTACTTTTCCCCGGTCAGCTTTTCCCCGTCGGGATTACCCTGGGAATCATTTGCAAAGGTAAGCTTGTAAAGCTCATAGTCCCTTGTTCCGTCATTGGCTTTTGTGGTAAATCTTGCCGCCGGCATATATATCGAGTCCGCCTTGTTTTCAAAAGCCGGGCTCCATATATTGTTTGTATTGTCAAAGCTAAAGCCCCTGCTCTTTGCAGCATCCGCGTCAAAGGAAGATACCGTTGTCATATCGAACTCATACACCTTGGTGCCGTTTGCATGAGCGCATACCGCACCCGGCAGCATCGATACTGCCAATGCCGCAGCCGTAAGCTTGCTTATAAGTTTTGTTAAGCCTGTATTCATGCCTTTTCGCCCCCTATCTTATTACTACCACAGCACGAACCTTTCCGTTTGTGGAGAATACACTTATAACATCACTGCCTACCGCAACCGCTCTCATATCCGCAAATTCAGCAGACTTGTCTGCCCTATTGAATATAAATACAGGCGGCGGGTTGTTTTTGTAAACCTCATAGTAAAGGCTCGATTCCTCATCAAGGGCAGGGCTAACGTTTATTCTTGTAACCCATCTGTTGTATTGATTTGATACATAATTATAATCCGCATCGAGAGCATAGCCCACAAATATGGTGTATGACGAGCTTGCGCTGTCAAGCCCGAACTGCGGCATTACATCATAGCTTTTTACGATTTTGAGGTTTTCTATTTTCCCCTCGTTGTTCAAAAGGTAGGCAACAAGGCTTCCGCGTCTGGGCACCTCATATTTCTCATACTCTCTGTACGCCTCGGTAATATCATATACCTTTTCCTTGCCCTCATCATTTAACATGGTAATCTTTAAGGTTTCCTCATTGCTGTCCTCATCCATTACCGTAACAACATCGGTAACAAAACCGACCTCGCTTGTGCTTGTAAGCTCGCCCACCGTTCCGTCCTTCATGGGCGCCGTAACCACAATGAGGTCAACAACGTGCCTGTCCTCGTTCATTTCATAGCTTATAACATTATAGGTCTTGCCGTTGCTCATCTCAACATTTGCAAGGTAATCCCTTGAAGAAGGCTTTTCCGAGTCGGGAACGCATATGGTTCTCGTTTCAAAATCAACGCCGAATCCGCCCTTGTCGGTGTTGTCGCCGTTGCCCTTGGCAAAGGTTCTCTCATATGAATTGTATACCTTTTTATCTCCGCCTCTTTCAGGCTTTAAAATCACCACTGAATCAATCTCATCCTTGCTGTTTAAGGTATATCTTACAGCCTTATTTAAAATATACTCCGCGGCGGTTTTTGAGCTTAGCTTTCTTTGCTCCGTACTGCCGTTTATGCCGGATACATATACATTTGCCGCCAGGTACATATTCCTAAGCTCCTCGTTGCTGGCAATAATCTTGGAGATGATTGTTGCGTCGCCGCCGTCCTCATTCTCCTCCTCTTCCTTTTTCTCGCTGAGCTTATTGGGAATAATCATCTTTACTCCGGCATAGGTGGCGGAATCGTCCATGAATATACTTGCGGCATAGCCGTAATTGGTAGAGGTGGTAATTGTCTTTATATAAACAACCTCTCCCATATAATTCATATATGCTCTTATATCCCTGTCAAAAACAGCATTATCTTTGACCTCGTCCCGTTCGGTGGGATACACCTTTCCGTTTATGGTAACGGTATCGTCATCACACGCCGTAAGCTTTCCGTCAACAAATGCGTCGCATATAATCCCCTCGGTAAAATTCTTATCATCGCTTTGGCATATGCTGATTACATTATCCTTTAATACATCCTCTGCCGAAGCGGGCGTTCCGTCGGATTTATAGAGAACTATTCTTTTATTGCTGTTTCTTTCCGTATCTACATCTATGTATTTCTTTCCGCCCAGTAAAGTGCTGTCCGAAAAATAAATCATTCCCCTCTCGGCGTTTACGTCCTCGACAATCACGCTTACATATGATTTATATAAAATAATATCTATATCATTATCACTGTCCGAGGTATTGTTAATAAGCGTCAACTCACCCTGTTCAAGATTTAAAAACTCCTCAGGATTCCAGGAAGGAACCGGGCGGTTGTTTTTTAATACCCGAACACCCGGTATAAGCTTCTTTGTTTTTGAGGTATTGCCCTCGGTGTAATAGGTTATGCTTGAAGCATCCGCTTCCTTTATGTCCTTTACCGGAATTGTTATAACCTCGTTGTACTCCGAAGGACGCAGACTTATTATTTTATTGCTTTCCTCGGTATTTACATAATATACAACTCTTTGACCTATATATCTTGCCGCAGCCGGGTCGTTTATGTAATATATGGAATTGTCAATCTCTATCTGTCCCGAATTCATGTCCGACAGTGCATTATTCATATATGCGTCCACTGTTGCGGTAACGATACCCTCGCGCTTTTCAACACTTCCGTCCGCTACGGTTGTGAACTTATCTCTGAAGGTGGTGTTTGAGATTACATAATCAACCTTGCCTCCACGCATTTCGGTTGTCATAATCTTTACATACAGTGCATTATACACCATTCTTGCGGTAGCTTCCCTTGTAAAGGGATAGCTGATATTTACACCCTTTAAAAGCCCGATTGTTCCCGCCGTTAATGTATATCCGCCGGGGTATCCGCCGTTGTTTTCGCCCTGAATGCTGTAGCCCAAACAGCATACAAGTATTTTACATATATTTTCATAGCTTAAATATTCGTCGGGACCGAACTTATTGTCGCCGATGCCGCTTATGATACCCAAATGCGACAGCATAACAATATAGCCGTTGGCCCAATGATCCGTCCCCACGTCATCATACATTTTCTCATTCTTGTATGATGCCGCCGCATCCTCCATACTCATCATTCTTGATGCAATAGCTGCAAACTCCGCTCTTGTGACGGGCTTTTCCAAATGAAACTCACCGTCGTCATCACCCTCCATAACCTTGAGGGTTTTAAGCTCAAAGACAATATCGTCCATTGTAAGGGCGGCATAAGCGGGCATTGCAGCAGCCGCAAACAGCATCGCGGCAGCTATAATTATCGCTGTCAGTCTTTTTTTCATCATTTTTTCTTTCCTTTCTGTTACGCATATTTTTTGGACGGTTCCGCTCGCAGACGGACGAAACCGCAAAAAAGCACAACACAGCTGTAGCTTCTTCTGATTTTAGTATAACATATGAACAATATGTAAACAATAGGTTATATTTTTCCCTAAATGGCTATATTTAACCCTTGATTTATCATATATACAAGAAAGCCGCGCCCGGCGGCTTTCTTGTTATCCCTTTACTCCCGATGAGGTTACTCCCTCAACAAAATATCTCTGGCAGAACAGGAACATCACTATAATGGGCAACAGCACCAGTGTTGCCGCAGCCATCTGCGCTCCGTAGTCCTGTACCTGTCCCGATGAAAACAGCTTGATACCAACCGATAACATCTGCTTCTTTATATCCGAAATATACAGATACGGGCTCATGTAATCATTCCATGTCCATACAAAGGAGAACAGCATCATTGTTGCTATTGCCGGCTTTGCAAGGGGTACGATTATGCTGTAGTAAATCTTAAAATGATTACAGCCGTCAATTTTTGCCGCCTCGCTTATGGAGTCGGGTATGCTTATAAATGACTGCCTTAACAGGAATACAAAGTATACGTCAACGCAGCTTGGTATAATGATTGCCCACATTGTATTTAAAAGCTTTAAGTTTTTAAATATAATGTATCTGGGCAAAATCATAATATCCGACGGAATCATCAGTGCCGCAAGCAGCACCAGAAATATCGCGTCCCGGCCCTTAAACTGAATTTTCGAGAAGCCGTATGCCGTAAGGGTTATTAAAAACAGCTTCAATAAAAGCGTTATTCCCGTCATTAAAATCGTGTTCCAGTACCACAGCGGGAAATTGTAATATTCACTGTTAAAAAGTCCCGTTATGTTCTTTAGAGTGAAGTTTGACGGAATAAGCTCAAAGGGCTTCATCAAAACGTCACCGCTGGGTTTAAAGGACGAGGACAGCATGAATATAAACGGATATATGCACATAACTCCGATTACAAGCATAATAATCGTTACTATCCATTTTGTAACCTTATTTTTCTTATACATATTCTGCGCCTCCCATCAATAATTTACCCATTTTTTCTGTCCGCGCCATTGGATAAGCGTGATGAGCATAACCACCGCAAACATCACCATAGCCTGGGCGCTTGCAAAGCCTGTCTGATACTTAACAAATGCGCTGCGGACAATGCTTATTGCCATAACCGTTGTCGCCTGACCCGGTCCTCCGTCGGTAAGGGACTGAATAACCGTAAAGTTCTGAAGCGAGGTTATAATAGAGCTTACTATAAGGAAAAATGTTGTCGGCGAAAGCATGGGAATAACCACATTCTTAATTCTCTGCAGCTTGTTGGCTCCGTCTATCTGCGCCGCCTCCTCAAGCTCTGCGGGAACATTCTGCAAGGCACCCAAGTATGTAATCATGTTAAGTCCCACGCCCTTCCATACCGCAATGGCTGCAACCGTCGGCAGTGCGAACTTATCCGACAAAAGCAAAAGCGGCGGATCCTTTACACCGAGAGCACCAAGCAATGTCACAAGCGGACCTCCCGTACCGAGAAGCAGCTTGAACACAACCGCTACGGCTACCATGTTCGATACATAAGGTAAAAATACCATTCCTCTTATTGTATTTTTAAAATATACTCCCTTGTTAAGGAGCAGTGCAAGTATGAATCCAACGACCATAATCAGCGGAACATAAACCAGGGAATATAGCCCCGTTCGTCCCAGAGCCGCCATGACCTCTTTGTTTTTAAACATCTCGATAAAGTTCTTTAGTCCCACAAAATGCATACTGTCCATTTTTGTAAGATAGGTCATATCGGTAAACGAAAGCACTATCGAGAAAATGAACGGTATTCCGGTAAATATCGTAAACAGCAGTACATACGGGCTGATAAAGGCATATCCGGTCCTGTTTTCTTTACGTTCGAGTGCGCTGCCCTTTTTCACTTTTCTTCCTTCCTTTCTTTTTTATATTTAATGCGCCGACTTCTTAAAGCCGGCGCATTTTCGCAGCGAATTATTTCGTTTCCTCTGCAATTGCCGTATCGGCACGGCTTGTTATGGATGACACAGCCTCATCTATGGGCTTTGAGCCTGCTCCGTAAAGCTGAGCTTCTTCTATAATAATCTGATTGATTGTTGTGTCCGCCGGGCCTATAATCTTCTCCGCTATAACCTTTCTGTCGGGATCGAACCAAGCCTTCTTAAATTCCTCGACAGTTATAGCGTCATTTGCAAATGTGGGCACAAGCTTCTCTGAAATATAATTTGTGATTTCCTCATCACTCAGGTCAACTCTTGCCGGAATACGTCCGTAGCCCAAGGTATACTGATTTTCCGCCATGCAGGCAATTGCCGCAAAAGCCGCGTCCTTGTTCTTGCTTGTTGTGGGAACCGCATAGCAGCCTGTTACAGCCAGTGTTGACGGCTCCTGTCCCTCGGGATAGGGCATGGGCAAAATACCGCACTGCCAATCTCTGGGGTACTTTTCCAAATCCGGAAGCATTGACGCAACCCAGCCGCCGCATACAAACATTCCCATTTTACCGCCCGCAACAAAGGAGTTCCAGGGATATGTTCCGGAAGCATAGGTAATGCTGTCTGGCTGAATTTTATCCTTGTTGCCCAAGCCATAGAACCATTCAAGGCTTTCTTTAAACAGCGGATCGGAGAAGTTTGACTTCGTCTGATCCTCATTATATGCCTTAAATCCCTTTTGGAAAGCATACATATAATTGTAGTTGTCATAGTCAAGCATGAACGAGCCGTAAATACCCTTTGAAGCGTCCGTCAGCTTCTTTGCCGTTTCAACATACTTTTCCCATGTCCAGCCGTCTGCCGAAGGATATTCAAGCCCCGCTTCGTCAAAAAGCTTCTTATTGTAATAGGTGAGCCAAATATCGCTAAAGGCAGGCAGTCCGTAAACCCTGTCATCGCTGTAGATGGCAAGATTATCTCCGAACTTTTCCTCCATGTTGTAATTTGCATTGACTGCCAGCTCATCAAGCGGTGTAAGCACTCCCGCGCTGTAGTATGATTTGAGCTTTGAATCCGTTCCATAGAGAATATCCAGCTCATCTCCCGCCATAAGGCTTACCAGTGCTTTGTCAACCTCTCCGGCATTGGTATTGGGAACTATTGTAAATTCAATGTTAATTCCCGTCTTTTCCCTTACCAGCTCGATAAGCTCCTGTGTTTCTCCTCCCTGGGTTGCCGATTCGGAAACCGCATAATGCAGCGTTACTCCCTCATAGGGCTTTTCGCTGTTTGTTGCCGCCGTTGGGGACGGCGCGTTCTTCTCGGTACAGCCGGCTGCCATTGTGCATAAAGATGCCGCCGCCATAACCGCCGCAATACTCCTGTTTAATAATTTCATTCCTCATACCTCCTTGGTGTTTGAATAACTTTTTGTGTTATCTATATTATACAATGGAATTATACTTCTTTCCATAGGTAGATTTTTTAATCCATGGTCTATTTTTGTACAAATTATGAATTTTTTATTTGGAATATGCAAGGGGTACCATGTTATCATCCCATACATAAACTCTAAGCGTTTTTCCCTCTGCCTGCGCCGCCGCAATTTCCGTATCGCCCGGATTTGCGGTTATCTTTTCTCTTTGTACCTTATAAAGAGTATTATCCTCGTTATAGACAGCGGCCGTAACCGTTGCTTCAACGGGAGTGCCGGTTTCATTTTTTACCGTAATTTTCCCGTTTTCACATAAAACCGACAGCGGCATTTCGCCCTTCACGGTCACTCTGAAATCCTTGTATGCCGTAAATCCGTCATCGCTGTTTACTATTTTGGTGGTCATTATAACATCGCAGTCCGCTGCCGCTCCGTAAAATGTTCCGTCTGCTGCTATAACCTCCGGTCTGCTGCTGCTCCATGAAATCTCTGCTCCCTCCTCGATTGATGAGGGCAGTATGAGATTTTCTCCCACGCTTTGCGGATTTTTTGTCAGCTTATCCATTGTAAGCTCCTCAACGGTATTGTCAACGGCCTGAACGGGACTTTTTTCAATCTCGCAAAGTCTGAGCCTTTCAAGCTTTACAAAATCCCCCGGAGTCATATTCTTGTTTGCCGCAAAGCGTATTCCCGACAAATATGCACCCGCCTGGGTCGTTCCCCAGTTGGTCATGACAAAGGTATCCGCCGAAGCCCCCGAGTTTAATGTGCCGGTGGTTTTTGAAGCCTGGGTCGACCCGTCCTTAAATACTTGGAATGTGGATGTATCGGAATCGAACACAACGCACATATCCACAAAGGAAGCGGTATTGCTCCACATGGGCGAAGCGCTTGCCGTAGTATTCAGCTTGTTATTATAAACGCTTATGGTTCCCGATGCGTTTTGGAATCGTCCGACACTTGTGCCGGGATTTTTGTTTCTCGCGCCGATAAAGTCTATCCACGAGCTGCTGCTTGTATGCGGCAGAGCAATGCGCATTTCAACCGAGTATTTGCCCTTAAAATCAGTTCTTCTCACCGTCACGCGTTCGTCACCGCCGTAATTTTCCTCAATCTGCTCAAAATTCTTCAATGCCGAATATACCGTATTACCGTCACCGACTCCCGAGGGAACCGTAACCGCCGAGGACTTGTTTATAACAAGTGCGCCGCCTTTAACCGCAAAAGCCCCGTAATCCGCATTCTCGTTCACTCTCATGGGATCGTCCGTTTCGCTCCACCCTTGCTCCTGAAGCTCATTCTGGGCCATATCCGCCCCGGTATAATCCTCCTCGTCAATAGGTGTTCCAAATCCCTTCCATTCATTTGAGGTTTCAAGCAGCACAAACGCTCCGCTGCTTTCCCTGCCGTTTTCCATTGCCGTAACCTTATAGGTGGTCTGCTTCTTTGCCTCCTCCTCGCTTACGTCAAATTCAAAGACAGTATTCTCTGCCGTACCCATAAGCTCATAATCGGCCGCGTTTTCCACTGCCCTGTACACTCTGTACTCCTCGGCGCTGTCCGTTCCCGTCCATTTTACGGCAGCATGAGTTGAAGTGCTGTATTTTACGCTTACATCGGACGGAGCGCTTATACTTGTGCGCGCCGGTATGTCGGATATAACATACTCCTCACCCTTTTGGGTGTTAAAGGTTATCTTGTCCGTACCCTGTGCCGTAAATGACACCCCATTCCCCTTTGAGTCCGTTACCTTTGCAAGAGCAATATTGTCAAAGCCCACGCTTACGCTTTCGGTATCTGCGCGGGAACGGATTTTCGCTTCGGTTACGGTGCTGTTTTTCCAGTCAATGTCCACCTCAAAATTTCCCCTTGCAACCAATCCGTCCACAGAGCCGCTTGTCCATACCGGAGAGAGTGCCGGCAAAAGCTCTATATATCCCGCATGGCTTTGCATCAGGGTTTCGATAACACCCGCAACAGCACCCAAATTTCCGTCTATCTGGAAGGTAGCCGTAGGATGCGTGTTCCACAAATTCGGATTTGTCGAGCCTGTTAAAATCTTCTTGTAGGCTTCATAGGACTGTACTCCGTCCTTTGCTCTTGCCCATAAATTCATTCTGTGCGCCAAAGCCCAGCCCGGAAGCGAGCTGCTCATTCCTCTCTTTTGCAGAGTAACCTTTGCTCCGTCAAGCCATGCCGGAGTATTATCGTTTATCGATGTGCCCGGATAAAGCCCCTTAAGCTGTGAAACATGCCTGTGTCCCGCCTCGCCGGAGGTTCCGTCCGCATACTGATTATAATGTCCCTCGTCGCGGTATTCCTTTACCTGTCCGTCAAGACCTATAAGCACCGGGTCAAGCTTATCTATCTGCATATCGATTACGCTCTCAAGCTCCGTATCGGGATTTTCCAAAAGAGCGCCCAGTATCTCGGTTTCCTTGTAAGCTTCGTAGGTCATCTGTTGGTCAAAGGCACAGCCCGGCGATATTCTCTTGTTTGCATTCTCAGGCGATGCCGAATGTTCTATAAGATATTTTCCGTCATGCTCCACAACGGCTCTTGACAAAAATTTTGCCACTCCGCCCACAGCCTTGTAATCATGCTCAAGCTTGCCCGGGTCTCTTGTAAAATCATACTGGTCATAAAAAAGCATTGCCGTAAGCGCCGAGGTACCCGGTCCCGAATGGGTCGAGCCGGTGGGCGGTCCGTCCAGTGCGTAAGGGTATGCTCCTGTGCCAACGCCCCAGCCGTTTTCGTGGTCTGTGACATTATCCTTGTCCGCGCCCCATACCTTTAGGTAATTGTCCGCGCCCGTTTCGGCAGCGTACATATACGCCTTGTTGTAATCCTCATAGGACTCAAACATTTCCGCCAGATTTGCCGTAAATACCGGCCAGTAATTCATCTGCACATTTATGTTGTGCCAGTAGCCCGCCGTCCATGGCGCGCTGTCATATGCGTTCCATGCGCCCTGCAAATGTGCCGGAAGCGCGCCTTTTCGAGATGAGGCTATGAGCAAATATCTTCCGTACTGGAAATACAATTCCTCCATATACCGGCGGTTTACGGATGCGTCCTTGTATTTTTCAAGCATAACGTCCGTTGTCATATCCGGGTCATACACTCCGCCCAAATCCAGTTCCACGCGGTCAAAATATGTTTTGTAATCGGCAATATGCTCCGCCTTTACCGCGTCATAGCCCTTTTTAACCGCCGCGTCAAGCCTTGCGCTCACCTTATCATGGGGAGCCGCCTTGCCCGCAAGCTTTTCCTTTGCCGGTTTGGTAAACACCTCCGGCTCTAACTCATAATTGGTATCGAGTGCAGCCATAACAACCACGCTGTCCGCTCCCTCTACGGTAAGCGTACTCTCGTCCCCCGTTACCGTTCCCCCGTCATTTATAAGCTTTATCTGTGTTTCATACTGTATCTGATAATACTCCATAAGTCCGCTCAGGGTAATGCGCTGTGCTGCCGCATCTGCCTCAACCGTTCCGGTCTTGCCCTGACCGTCCCCCTCAGTCATGCCGTAGTCCTTAATATATGGATTTTCGGGTCTTAGAGTAAAGGAAATCTTCCCCGGCTCTGACGCGCTTATTTTTATTGCCAGAACATTGTCCGGGTAGCTTGCTATGTACTCCCTGTGATAGGTTACTCCCTCATACTCGTAATCCGCCGCCGCAACGGCAGTCCTCAAATCCAGACTTCTTCGGTAATTTGACGAAACGGCAAAATCCTGATTAAAATCCATGTAAATATCCGCAAAGCTGTTCAAGCCGCCGCGGCTGTGCAAAAGCGCACCTGTCGGGTCGCTTCTGTAGGGATTTGCCAAGGTCTTGTCCGCAATCTGTACCCGATCGGTATCAAGCCTTGCCCATATGCTTGCGCCCATATATCCGTTGCCTATGGGCAGGCTCTGCTCATCCCAGCCCTTTCTGTCCTCAACGCTGTTGTCAAGTATGGGCGCGGTATTGTCGCAAGGCTCGTCATACCACAGAATAAGCGGCTTCTTCTCGCTCTCCTGTGCCAAAGCAATGCCCGCCCCCGGAACAGCTCCCAGTACCATACAAGCCGTCAGCGCGGAAGAAACAATTCTTTTAATCATTTTCCTCATCCTTTCCGTTTTATTCTATATTATTATTTTACTATTGTTTCACAGCTTTTTACATAGGCTGTTTACGCAGAAAATAGGCTACATTTAAGGGGATGCTCTCGCATCCCCTCATAAGCACTATTTGGTTATCACTGCATACGGAATCATATTTTTATCCCAAACCATAACCTTGATTGTTTTTGCGCCCTCATTCGCCGTAAAGTCGGTACTGATTGTATCCGATGTTTTATCCGCGATTGTGCCGTCTGCCTTAACAAGTGACAGCAGATTGCTGTTTTCATCGTACTGAGCAACGTAGAGGGACATTTCCTTTACTTCGCCGCTTCTGTTCTCTATCTGTGCCTGTGCGGTTGCAGCTTCTGCGCTTACCGAAGCCTTTACATATTTTAGCTCATCGCCGTTTTCACCGCTTATTTCAATATTGTTGAGCCAGAATATATTGGTAACGGCACTGTTTGTTATGTCAAAGCTTACAGCGTCAAGAGACTTTACATCGGTATTGATAAACTCCGCCGAGTCCACAAGCTTGGTCTTTTCAGAATATTCCGTACCCTGATATGCGCCGCTTTCCGTTTTTCTCGGTACGAGATATGCCGAATATGTACCTGTGGTCATGTCAAGCTCAATTCTTGCATACAGCACCATTGCCGCAACCTTTGCATTATCGTCCGCACCCTTGTATTTTAAGGAGCTTCCGATTTTGCTGCCGTTTGCGTCAGTGAAGTACGCCTCACAGGTGTTTTTGTAATCTCCCGTTGACTGAGCAAATTTAATAGCCGCAATATCCTTTTCATCGCCCGATGCATTTCTGCCCTTAAGGGTCATTGTCATGCTGCCGCTGTCTTTATAAAGCACCTCAAACTCCGATTCGTAAACATACTTTCCGCCCTCAAAGCGTGTCTGTGACGGATTGTTTGTTATATCCTTGGCAAAATCGATTCTGCCCATGTGCTGATTTCCCTTATCGGTTTTCATGGAAAAACGCAGTGCCGGCACATAGCAGGTATTATCGTCATTTTCCTTTACCACACTCCATATAGCGGAGCCGTTTGCCGTAATTCCGTAATTTTCCGTAGTGATTGCCTTTAGATACTCTCCCTCAACCTTGTCGGCATACATGGAGTATGCAACGCTCTTTTTGGAGTTTACCTTATTTATATATGCCTCAATATCCGCATCCGTCAAGTCCTCGTCAGCCATAAGCATACGTCCCTCGTTAAGCAGCGCACCGTTCTCAATCGTACCGCCGCAAAGAAGCTCGTTTAACTCGTCAGCCTTTGTAAGCGACGCTCTTTGTACATACTTGTTATCAAGCTCCGCAACCTCCTTGGCTGTAAATGCGCCGTTGTAAAGATTCGCAAATACTATCTTTCCCGAAAATGCGTTCTGAGCCGATGTTTGATCCTCAAATCCATTATCCGTCGGTACAGGATTGTAATCACCGCCTATGACCATTCCGAAATTGGGATCGTCCTGGGCGTAAAATTCCATTGCTCCGCTTGCCGCATGAGTATCAGCCAACACTCCGTTATTGTATACCTTGACGTTCTCGCCGTCATAGGTAACGGTTAAGTGATAGTATTTTCCGGCTTCAAGCGTAAGCGTGCTTCCGGGATAGGGATCTTTTACCCATGCTCCGTTATGACGTACATAAGCCTCAACGGTACCGTCCGCCGTTGTTTCAATATCAAAGCCGGAGCCTTGTGCCGCACCTATAACATTGTCCGAGCCGTTAAACTTTGACGGGCTGAACATTACATCGATTGTATATCCGTCCGCTCCCTGCATAAGCTCTTTTCTTCCTGCGTCCATCATAACCTTGAAGAAATTCGGCGAGCCGGTCTGTCCCTCTTCTCTTTCAAAGGACGCTTCATACATTTTAAGCTCACTGTTATATGAAATCGGTGTGCTTCCGTAAACTCTGGGCTGCAAATCGTAAAAACGTGCATATTCCGAGGTATCCTGTATTGTGCTGTCGTTAAAGGATACCTTTGCCAGTGCCGCCGGCTTAACCTCTCTTGCCGCAGTGGTAAATACCTCTGTTTCAATGGTGTTTGACGACTCCTGATAGAAGCTGTCATAGGCTGTTATAACCGCCTTGTATTGCGTCTGCGGTTCAAGCCCCGATACGTTCCAATAGTTCTCGGCCGGTGCCTCATCTCCCTGCCAGTAATATGATGAAACCGTATAGCTCTTATCCGTATTTTGAGTTTCCTGATTTATAATATCAACTCTGTAGTGACCTACGTCCGTATCGTCATCCTTTGCCTGGGTAAAGGTCACCTTGCAGCCGCTCTCGCTTACTCCCGAAACCGCTGCCGTCGCATCTTGGGTAAAATACGGAGCGGTTGTATCCCTTGTATCCGTATATTGCCAATTTGCCTTATCGTTTACATTTATTACCCACGGCTCCTTAAACTCTCTGTTTCTGTAAAAGTCCATACGATGAACGGTAACCACATTGTCCTCGCCCACCTCTATATAATAGCCGGAGCTTTCATTTTCATTGCTGCCGAATCTCTTGGGCTGGAAGGACTCGTCCCAGCAGTCCTCAATTTCCATGTTGTTTACCGCACCGGTATTAAGTGAGGTAAATTCACCCTGGTGTATGGAACGCTCATTTGCCATATCCCAGTGTGAGTGACCCGAGAAGGTTATGGCGTTTTGGCAGTTCTTTAAGCTGTCATAAAGCTCGTTTGTTCCCCAATAATTTGAGGTATAGGGGCTTCCATTTCTCATGCCGGTTACGGGGAACGAACCGTAAACCGTATCCTTTACATTGGGGTGCATAGCCACAAATATCGGCTTGCCCTCCGCAGCCGCCTCCTCCGAAGCAGCCTGCACCTCTTGGTCAAACCAGCTTATGGTTTCGGGCGAGTGTATATACTCATATGAGCTTGACTCATCATTTGCTCTTTGAGTATCCTGGCTCACCGTTATAAACTTGTAGCCGTATATGTCATATACATTATTGGGCGAGGTAAGCGTTTCGTCATAGTCCGAAAGATATGTAACGAAATTGCTTTCCTTATTATCCTTGGCGTCATGATTTCCTCTTACAAACATAACCTTTGTATGGCTGCCCTTGGGAATTACCTCCTCAAGGTCCTTTACAAATGCCTGATACTCCGCCGCATTGCTGTTATGGGTTATATCACCGGGAATCATCAGCACATCAAGCTGTTCAATGCCGCCTGCCTTTTCAATTACCTGCTCTGCTGCCGCCTTGAACTTTTTGCCTGCATAGCCGTATGCGTCAAGGCTGCTGTCCTGGGAAGCTCTGCCGTATTGCAAATCCGAAAGCACTCCGATTTTTAAGGCTACACCCTCCTCATGTCCCTGGGTGGGTACCGGCGTGGGTATGGGAGTTGCTTCTATGACCTCCGGAGTGTATTCGCTTACAGAAACATTTTTAATCCATACCGCATTTCCGTAATAGAAGTGCATAATGTCATAATTGAAGCCGATAAACTCCTGTGCGTTCTTATTTATCATAGAAGCGTTTTCAACCAAAAGATTTTCCTCGGAAGGCTCTGTGGCCGCATATTCGCCGTCCTCGTCCTTTCTGGGAACAAGCCATACGGAATAAAGCTTGTTTACAAAATCCAGCTTTACTCTTATAAACAGCATCTCTCCCGCATTGTCATAACTGTAGTTTGACGTACTCTTTATGGTTGCCTTGTTTCCGATTGCTTTTCCCGCCGCGTCAAGAGCGTATGCATATGCCGCATTCGCCTTGCCGTTTACCGGCTTTGCCTGAGGAATAAAACGAACCGTTCCCAATACGGCGCTGTTTCCGTCCGCATCCTTTCCGTTTAAATCCAGATCAATATATGTAGTATCATCTTTAATCTGAACCGCAAACTCGGACTCATAAACATATCCGCTGCCGTTCATTGCTGCCGGTTTATTTACCGTATCCGCGGTAAAATCCCAAGTCATAGCCGTACACGATGTGTCAGCCTTAAGGGTTCTTGAAGCAAATCTTAAGCCCTCAACACCTATATTTTTTATAGAACTTATTCTCTGTACGCTCCATATGCCCTTAGTTCCGGTATCAGCCGTTATGCCGTATCTGTTGTAGTCTTCCGCGGCAAGACCGGTATTTACGGGGTAAATGGTTTCTCCGTCCGCCTTTGTCATGTTGTCCGAAGAATAGGCTACCACCACATTCTGTTCTGCCTCATACTCCGGCTGTGCCTCCGCCATAGGCTGCGGCATTATCGCCTCATAAACCGTTTCTTCCTTTGTAATTTCCGTATCCGTTCCGTTTACGGCCATTACCGCCGGGGCAAAAGCTCCGAGCTGTGCCACTGCTGTAAGCAGCGCCAAAAATTTTTTCATATTAGTTCACCTTTCCTTTCGTTGATTGTATTTTCGTTCCTGTAATTTGATTATATATATAGTCTGCAAAAAAATAAATAAGCTATTTTTTCTTTTATTGGTTAATTTTATACTAAAGTGCAAGTTTTGCCCATTTATAGGTCAAAATTGCAAATACAGCATATTTATGAAAAATATAGCCTATTGATTTTACTTCCCCTCGACTTTAAACTTATATATAGGATAATTTTTTACAAGAAAGGCAGGTACATATATGAAGCTGAAAAGATTTATATCGATTTTCCTCGCCCTTGCGGCGCTGTCTCCGGCGGCTTATGCCAAGGATGCCGTTTATATGGAGGAAAACAGCACTACCGTAATAGATACCGGAAAAACCCATGAGCTGTCCGAGCCTGTAAAGAACATAGACGGAACGGTTTATGTTCCCGTAAGAAGCGTGCTTGAGCTTTTGGGCTACAATGTATATTGGGAGGACGGAAAGCTTGTTATAGGGAAACAGGACGAAGCTGTTCTTTCCGATATGATAAATGACGGGTATCTTGCCGCAAAGCTTGACGGTGCGGTATCGGGAGATCTCTCGGATATAAGGAAAATAAAGGACGCTTTAAAGGAAAGTGTTTACAATAAGGACGCCGACCCGACAGAGGCGCTTTCTCTTTGGAAGGAGAACGGCAGCTTTGAGGGCATAGAGTATTACAATCCCGACCGCATGGTCTGGACCGCAAACAATCATGTTAAATATCTGCTTACCATGGTTCAGGCTGCATACTCACCCGAAAATAAGTATTACGGCGACAAGGCTCTTAAAGAGAAGATTGCAAAATCTTTGGATTTTTGGGCGCACGGCGGCAGAGTTGAATGTGATAACTGGTGGCAGCAGGAGATCGGTGTTCCTCAAACGGTTGTAAATATTCTTATTCTAAACCCCGATGAAATTACCGACGATGTAAGAGCCGTTTTAAATGCCGAAGCGGCAAAGGGCTCCATATTTAACGAAACCACAACCGACCGAATGAAAGAACGTCCCGTTGCCAACACCGGTGCAAATTTAGCGGACAAGCTTCTTACAAGCTTTAAGATTGATATTGCAACGGAAAACGAAGCGGAGCTTTGGGACGCGATACATCTTATGGAAAATGAGTTTCGCGTATTTGAAAAGGTGCGTACCGACGAGTACGGCGAGGACTCCGACGGTATAAAGGCGGATTATTCCTTCCATCAGCATGTTGACCAGATACAGGGCGGTAGCTATGGCGAGGTTATGATGAATGACTTTTCGGCGATTATTTCCTATTTAAAAGGCACAAAATACAAAATTGCCGACAATGCCTTAAATGAGTATGCCAACTGGCTTTTGGACGGTCAGCAGTGGATATTCAGAAACAATTACCGAGAGCTTACCACAGCAGGCAGGCACATCACCCGCCCCAACGGCATAATGGGCTTTAGAGCATCCATGCAAAAGGCAGTGGACGCCCTTGAGGGATATACGCAGATAAAGCGTTATGACGAGCTTATGGCAATGAAACAAAACCGCCTCGGCGACAGTGATACCTTTAACGGAAACCGCCATTTCTGGCTTTCGGATTATATGTCCCATAACCGCACAGGGTATCATGTGGGCTTAAAGCTTTCGTCAAACCGCACCAAAAACGGCGAGGTTGTAAACAATGAAAATCTTTTGGGCTACTACCTCTCCGACGGCGTTACCACCCTTATGCAGGACGGTGACGAGTATTACAACATAATGCCCCTTATTGACTGGAACAAGCTGCCGGGTACCACAACTCCCCAGGGCGCCCTAAAAAATCTTAACGACTGGGCGGACTGGAACGGCGAGCATTTGTGGAACTGGAAGGGCAGCTGCCACTTCGTGGGCGGCGTTTCGGACGGAATGTACGGCGCGGCGGTAATGGATTATTCCCTTGACGGTCTTGCGGCGCATAAGGCATGGTTTATGCTTGATGACCGAATGATAGCTTTGGGCAATCAAATAAACGCATATTCGCCCTATGATATTTACACAAGCATAAATCAGTGCGTAAAGGACGGGGATATTAAAATCGTTTCTTCATCATCTGTCCGCGACGCAAAAGCCTTAGAGAGCGTAAAGAAGGGCGAAGCGGTTTTGCATAACGGCATAGGCTATATCTTAAAAAATGACGCAAAGCTGTCCTTTGAGGATAAAACCGCAAAATATGAGCTTATAAACTTAGGCTCCGCATACAAGGACATAGAAGAAAGCAATACCATATTCTCTTTAGGCATTGACCATGGCAAAAAGCCCGAAAATGCTTCATATGAATACACCGTTCTCTTTAATGCGGACGAAGCAAAGCTAAAGACGGAGCTTTCGGCTTCCAAAATAAGCGTTATAAGAAACGATGACGCTATGCAGGCGGTTTATGACTATAACAATAAAATTGCCGAAGCAATCGTTTGGAAGGCCGGTGATTTGGAGCTTCCCTCCGGTCTTAGTGTAAATATAAACAAGAAATGCGCGCTTATAATAAAGGAGCTTTCGGACGGTACGCTTGAAATAACCGCTTCAAATCCCGACAATACACCCAAGGATTTGCAGCTTGTGGTAAACAGGGTATTGCCGGCAGACGGTGTAAGCGTTGTAAAGGAAAGCGACACCTCCACAAGGATTAAATTCCGTTTAAACGAGGGCGTTTACAGCGGAAGCAGCAGCACCTATAATTCAAAAACCGGCTTTAGCGAGTTTTTGACCAACGAATAAGGATATCCGCGCGGGAAAACCGCACCCCCACATTTTAATAGACACTGCACACTGCATAACCTCTGCAGTACGCGGTTTTCCTGCGGTTTATCAATAAGGAGAGCAATAAATGGAAACAATAAAGCCAACCAAGCGTCAGCTTGAATTTATGGACTGGGAATTTGGAGTGTTCTTCCATTTCGGAATACGCACCTATTACCAAAACCATTCCGACTGGGACGGGAAGCCCATGGATATTTCGGTTTTCAACCCCCAAAGGCTTGACTGTGACCAATGGCTTCAAGCCGCAAAAGCCGCCGGAGCAAGATATGCGGTATTTACCGCAAAGCACCATGACGGCTTTGCAAACCGGAATTCGGCATATACCGATTATTCGATAAAAAATACACCTTACAAAAACGGCGGCGGTGACATTGTAAAAAGCTTTACCGATGCTTGCCGAAAATTCGGGCTTAAGGTTGGGATATACTACTCGCCCGCCCAGTTCGGCTCACGTCAAAGCGAAAATTACGATGATTATTTTATAAACCAAATCTCGGAGCTTTTAACCGGTTACGGCAAAATAGATTATCTGTGGTTTGACGGCTGTGGCAGCGAGGGACATAATTATGACACGAAACGGATTATAAAGGAAATCCGCACCTTACAGCCGAATATTTTAATATTCAATATGTGGGACCCCGACACCCGCCGGGTGGGCAACGAGGACGGATATGCGCCGGAATGTAATCTAAACGTTACCGACAGCCTTGATTTTTCGGTTATGACCGATAAAAAGAAAAATCTTAAAAACCGGCGTTTTCTGCCCGCAGAATGTGACTGCCGCATCCGCGATAACTGGTTTTATCACGAAGATGATAATTTAAAAAGCCTTGATAAGCTTATGGATATATATGAAAATTCCGTAGGTCACGGAGCAAACCTGCTACTTAACCTGTCCCCCGCTCCCGACGGACTTATCCCCGATGAGGACGTAAAAAGAATGGAGGGGCTGGGAGAAAGAATACATAAGGAGTTTTGCTCAGCGGATTTTGAATTTTCATCAACCGAATACGAATGCAATGCAAAAATATCCCGCGCCGTAATATGCGAGGACTTAACAGAGGGTCAGCGGGTTAAAGAATTTGCATTATACGCCGACGGAAAGCTGATTTTTGGGGGCTCAACCATAGGGCATAAGCGCATATGCCGCTTTGGGCCCGTATATGCAAAGAAAATTGAGATTAAAACCGATGTATGCGCTAATCTTAATACATCGCTTTATAAATAAACAGAAAGGACGGATTTAATGATTAAAGGAAGATTTACCCTTCCCGGCGAAACGGGAATGGAAAAGGAAATTAAAGAGCTTGCTAAGCTTTGGGGCGTTGACGCAATACGCGACAGCGACGGAACAAAGCTCTCACAGGATCTTATCGATATGGGACTTACGGTGTATTCCGTTTTGTGCCTTGTGCGTGACGATAATGAATGGGTAAAGAAAAACCCCGATTGTCTGCAGCAGATTTATCTGCTTACCGAGGAGCATACGGCATACGGTACAGAGCTTGCAATAGACATAATGTCCACCTTCTTCGATCAGCAGTTTAAGCCCAATACCGATGATGATATAAAAAAATACTGGCAGGTAATGGACAGGACAGCCGGCGAGGAAACAAAGGATTGGGATTGGGACGGCAAAAACGTTATAATCCATAACGCCAAACCCTTCCATTCATATACGGTTGCCTTTTTGGCATATCAGATATGGGAGCCGGTTTCCATGTACAATCACATAACCAACAACTGGCAGACGGAGCATGAGCTGACCGTAGACCCCAGATCCGAAAAAGCAAGAGAGCATCTTTTAAAAAGGCTTGATAAATGGCTTTTAGATCACCCAAAAACCGATGTTGTAAGGTTTACCACCTTCTTCTACTGCTTTGACCTTATATACAATCAATACGGCAAGGAAAAAACGGTAAACTGGTTTGGATATGCCGCCTGCGTTTCGCCCAAGGCTCTTTCGGATTTTGAAAAGGAATATGGATATTCCCTTTGCGCCGAGGATATTGTGGCGGGAGGAACATACAATACTCCCTTTAAAAATCCCACCAAGAAATACCTTGACTGGATGGAGTTTAACTGCAAATTTGTAAGCGAGTTTGCAAGACAGTGCGTTGAAGCGGTACATAAGGCAGGCAGAAAGGCGATAATGTTTTTGGGCGACCATTGGGCAGGAACAGAGCCTTACGGAAAGTATTTTCAAAATATCGGACTTGATATGGTTGTGGGCGCGGCAGGCGACGGCGTAACAACCAGAATGATAACCGATATTCCGGTAAAGGAAACCGAAGCGCGCTTTTATCCCTATTTCTTCCCGGATATATTCTGCGAGGGCGGCGACCCGGTAGGTGAATCGATGCCCGTATGGATAAAGTGCAGACGTGCCATGTTAAGACGCCCCGCCGCAAGAATGGGCTACGGCGGATATATAAGCCTTGCGCTTAAATTCCCGGAATTTATAGACCATGTAACGGAAATAACAAGGCAGTTTAAATCCATACATGAGGAGGGCAAGGGCACAAAGCCCTACACCGCGCCCTTTAAGGTTGCCGTTTTAAACTCCTGGGGACATATAAAGTCCTGGCAAACCCACCAGGTTGCCCATTCCCTTTGGAATCAGCGCTGTTATTCCTATTTGGGAGCGGTTGAAGCACTGTCGGGTTTCCCCTTTGATGTGGAGTTTATAAGCTTTGAGGACGTAAAAGCCGGAAAGCTTAAAGAATACGGTGTTGTACTTAATATGGGCGATGCAATGACCTCCTGGAGCGGCGGTGAAAACTGGAACGACCCGGAGCTTGTGTGTGCAATAAGACAATGGGTATATGAGGGCGGCGGCTTTATCGGCATAGGCGAGCCGACAGCATACAACAAAGACGGCAGGCTTTTTGCCCTGTCGGACGTACTGGGCGTACAAAAGGAAATCGGTATTACGGCAAGTCATAACAAGCCGGCGCTCACTCCAAATAAAGAGCATTTCATAACCGAGGACATATGCGGAGCTATTGATTACGGCGAGGGAATGAGCATGATTTATTCCACCGGAGCCGAGCTTCTCGATGAGGAAAACCGCAGTGCAAACCTGTGTGTAAACGAGTACGGCAAGGGACGTGCCGTATACATTGCGGGTCTGCCCTACTCAAACCAAAACGCAAGGCTTTTATTAAGAGCCATATACTACAGCGCCCACAGCGAACAGGAGCTGTATAAATACTATTCAAGCAATCCGGCTCTTGAATGTCACGCCTTTGAGGAGGCAGGAAAACTGTGCGTAGTAAACAACAGCGAAACACCCCAAGAGGGCGAAATAAGCATAAACGGCAAAAAGCGCACAATTTCACTTGGCTCAATGGGCTGTGAATGGCTCAATATCTAAATTGCAAATCGGACGCGGGAATGAGAGGCAAAGCCTCTCCCCTCCTTCCGCGTCTTGAAAATTATACAAAAAAAGGAGAGATAAGATATGATTAAAAAATTTATTTCTGTAATCTCGGCAATAAGCATGCTCGCCGCAGCGGCGGCATTACCCCAAATCGCTTCCGCGGCAGTGGAAAGCGATACGGTTATATATGACTATGACTATACACAATATACATCTGCTGATGAAGTTAAGGCTAAAGGCATCACAATAACCGGCAGCAGCTCCGGTTATTCATACGGTACTCCTACCAATGCAAATAATGTATGTGATGCTAAAGGCGTTTGGTGGCTTTTTTCAACCAAAAAAGCTAGTACCGATTCTACTGATATTGAAATGGTTAATATTGATTTCACATCAGGCGATACCCAAAATACACTTGCACAGGTTTCGGATAGTGTTATTATGGCGGAATTGGATTATGGTGCTATTTTCCAAGGTGCTGCTTCAAATCTAACCGAACAGATGCAACTTAGATTTATAGGAAAAGATTCCAATGGCAATGACGCTAAAATGGCAACATTTGTTATGCTTGCTTATGGCAAATCTGTTAATGGTAAATGTTACTTCCAAGGAACAGATCCTGAAACAAAATATACGGCATATACCGGCTCAGGCTCTTCAGCTCAACCGGCTCAAAGAACTTATCTTCAAATTTTCTTTGACTTAAGAACTCAAACTTATACTGCGTATGTTCAGAAAAAGGCAACATTTAACGGAAGTACCTCTACTACTTTAAATGAACCAAAGCAACTGCTTGTTGAAAATATTCCATTCCAGTGCGGAACAGGCACTGTAGTAAAGTCACCCAAAAATTTAAGCATAACTGCACGTCTTTTTGCTCAATATGATAAATTCCAGCCCATCAGTATGAAGCTTACGGCTCTTGCGCCTACTACAACATATACCGATGCTGAGGAAGTTTCACCTGAGCTTGCAGACGGCGAAACGCAGTATGCAGCCGGTTTTACAGGAACTTTTAATCCCCTTACCGATTCTTCAAAAATGGGATTTAAGCTGACATACGGTGACACAAAGACCAAAGATATTTCCTTTGATTCTTCTGCTCTTAAAGGAAATGTAAAGGCGGGTATTATTCTCACATGGACTGATGAGGATAATTTCGATAAGTCACTCCTCAAAGTTCAATCGTATATCACGGAATAAGGAGGGAACTATATATGAAACACTTATATACAGCGCCTCAAATGGCAGTGCGCAGCTTCAGCAAAGAAAAAATCGTTACCACATCTGCTGCTCTTAACGAGCAGGTCGCAAGCCTTCAGGAAAAGCTTGCCGGTGACAATGCTCAGCTTGTTCAGATTGTTGCCTTTAACGATTGGAACTAACGGCACAAATAAAGCTTAATCAGACGAAAACGGTTCATTGGAGGGATGAGCCGTTTTTGGGCGTAATAGGTATTTGCCCGATAAGCATCTGTTTTATCCAAAAGCTCGGCTTTTTAATTAAACGGCTGTTTATCTGACAAATATATAAACATTGGAGGAAGAAATATGTACAAAATAATTATTGTTGATGACGAAAAGAGCATACGCAGCGGTATGTCCAAGCTGCCCTGGGAAAGCTGGGGATTTCGCGTTTGCGGCACCGCAAAGGACGGTTTAGAGGCTCTTGAGCTTATCGCCGAGGACAAGCCCGATGTGGTGCTTTCCGATATTCGTATGCCGAATATGGACGGCGTGGAGCTTATGAAGTATCTTAATCAGAACTATCCCGAAATAAAAATCATTATTTTAAGCGGATACAGTGATTTTGAATACCTTAACTATTCCATAAAGAATAGGGTCGTTGAATACCTTTTAAAGCCTACGGATATAGACGAATTTGAAACGCTTTTTAAGCGTCTTAAAGAAACTCTTGACGCAGAGCGCAAAAGGGATACGGAATATGAAAACAGCCGCAATTATTACCTTGACTCCCTTCTGCTCGACCTGCTTTTAGGCTATACCGGGCAGGAATCGGACAGGGGCTATGATATTTTGGACGAGAGCGGTATTACCGTAGACGATTGCTATGTTGTATTGCTTTATATGGAATGGAGTCCGAAATTCCGCGACGGCTTTTATCTTACAAAAACAAAAAAACTGCTTGCCGATAGCGCAAACAAAATGAGCAGCGGACTTAATCTGCGCTTCTTTATCGGCTATCAGGAGAAAATCACAGGTATTGTCAGCAGCCGCGAGGGCTTTGATGTCGGGGAGCTTAGGGCATACCTTGAAAAGGTCCTTGCATATCTTTACGAGAGTACGGGCATAGAGGTATATGCCTGTGTAAGCAGTCACTGTACGGACAGACGTATGCTTCCCCAATGTGCACAGCAGACCATTATCACTGCCCACCGCCGCGCCTTTTCTCCCAATGATAAAATAGGCTTCTATACCCCGGTAAAAGCAGAAGGGCCGTTTTTTAAGAATGTCAGCTTTAATTATGAGCTTCTCATAAGCTGCATAGCCTCCGGCAAAAAGGAACAGGAGCTTGCCGAAATCGAACGGGTATTTAACGAGCTGGAAGCCGCGCCCGAGGGTGCTTATGTATACGCGGAAAATCTGTGCTTAGAGCTTTTATTCTTCCTCTCAAGAAAAAGCATGGAACACAATATTGATTTTGAGGAAATACTGGAGGATTTGGGCTTCTCCTATGACGATTTGCGGCGCATGGTGGGGCTTCGCAGCCTTAAGCGGGTGATTGAGGACGTTGTCACCTCGCTTACGGACTGCTTCTCCATAAATGCAGTTCCCTCGGACAAGAACAGTTCTCTGGCATATAAGATAAAGGAATACGTTGACGAGGAATACCTGTGCAACCATATTTCCCTTGAATATGTTTCCGACAAGGTCGAAAAAAGCAGCGCATATATTTCAAGACTGTTTAAGGAGGAATTTGGCTGCAATTTCAGCGAATATGTAACAAATAAACGTCTTGAAAAGAGCAAGGAGCTTTTAAAGGACGAGAGCTTAAAGATATACGAAATAGCCCGAAAAACAGGATATGCGGACGTATCAAACTTTATAAAGGTATTTAAAAAGAAATACGGCATAAGCCCCGGTGATTACCGCAGCTATGTTAAGTAACGGCGAGGGAATTATCATGAAATTCAAAAAGTATATAAATCTGCCCACAAAGCTTACGCTGGCAATTATGCTTGTATTTATTGCCATGCTCACTGTGTTTTCGGTGATTTTCTATTCCACCGGTTCCGTTATGGAGAACGAGGCAATAAAGCATATCGAATATAACGCAGAAGCGATAAGCCGAAGTCTTGACGAGGTTGTTTTAAATATATACAATGTTTCGGACACCTTTGCCCTTGATGACAGGCTTAGTGAATATACCGAAAGGGACTACAGCTCCGACCTGACCCGGAAGAGATTTGCCACCACGCAAATCTCAAACGTACTCTTTGCCTCCTATGACCTTTTGAGGAACAACGAGAAAATGGCGGCATTTATAAACAACCACACCGGCGAGGTTTTTAACTTTCTAAACCCCAACGCCGATGACGAAAAATGCCGTCAGGCTCTTGACGCAATGGAGGTAAACAGCTCGGACAAGCTGGCAAAGTTCTGTTGGTACCCGGTAACGTATAATTTCCTTAAGCAGGACACAACGGGCGATATACGAAAGGACAATGCAATTATAGGCTCGCGGCGTGTATTTTCCCGCCTGCATAATTCCTATATCGGTGTGCATATATTTGCTCTTTCCGAGGAAACGCTGTATAAAAAATACAGCGAAATAGCCTCACAGTACGATTCTACCATATATATCATGAACGAAAGCGGTGCGCTGCTTTCTTCAAGCAGCGAGAATGTACTTGCAAACGGTTATGTGCCCGAGGATTTGAGAAATCCGGTACTAAACCGCGAATATGACCGTTTTGAATACGGGAGCAAGCTGGTATTTGTTCAAAGCTCCGCAGTCAATGACTGGCTGACGGTTATATGCGTACCCCAAAGCTCCCTTACCGATGTGGTAACCAAGCTTCACCGCTGGATTTTTGCGGTGCTTATCTCCTGCGGACTGATTGCGCTTTTCCTGACCATGTTTTTCTATAAGAAATTCATGCGCCCGGTTTCGGTTTTGAGCACCGCCATGCGCAGAGTCAATGACGGCGATTTGAGCGCTTATGTAACGGAAACTCCGCCCAACAATGAGCTCGGTCAGATGCTGGCATATTACAATTCTATGCTCGGCAGTATAAACAAGAATATAAACGAACGCTTAAGGGCAGAGAAGCACAAAAAGCAGCTTGAGCTGGATATTCTGATGAATCAGATAAACCCGCATTTTCTTTATAACACCCTTGAAACCATTGTATGGAAGTCCACAGAAGCGGGCTGTCCCGACATAGGGCGTATTGCCGCGTCCTTAGGACGAATGTACAGGCTTTCCATAAGCGGCGGAAATCTGTTTGTAAGCATACATCAGGAATTAGAACACGTGGGTGCATACATGAAAATACAGCAAAGCCGATACGAGGACGGTTTCACCTTTGAAACCAAAGCGGGCTATGCACAGCTTAGAGATTTTTACACAATTAAAATGCTTCTGCAGCCCATTGCCGAAAATGCTTTGGCTCACGGCATAGACGGTCTTGACCGCGTACTGCATATAAGGCTTACGGTAAAAGTCTTAAAAGATCATATCCTTGTACGAATAACCGATACCGGAGCGGGCATGGACAGGGATAAGCTAAAGCGAGTGCGTCATCAGCTTCAAACCGGCGAGCGTGCCGCCTCAGACACCCCGCCCAAGCGCAAAAAAAGTACGGGAATAGGTATGCACAATGTATATGAGCGGCTACGCATTTACTTTGGCGGTGATGCTGATATTTCGATATGGTCAAGGAAAAACACAGGCACCTGCGTATCGCTTATACTGCCCATCATTTCACCCGATGAAGCAAAGAAGCTTAACGAGGAAAAAAATAACTGACGCTATTGCTTTCTTGCCGGATTTATGTTATAATCACAGTATAAATTCAGGGAGGGCTGTTATGAAAATAAAAATCTGCGGGCTTACAAAGCCTGAGGAAGCGCGGTATTTAAACGAAAATAAGGTTGATTTTGCCGGTGTTGTGATGTTTTTCCCAAAAAGCAGGCGAAACACCGAGCCGGATATGGCAAAGCAAATCCTTTGCGCCCTTTCCCCGCAAATCAAGAAAACAGCGGTCGTTGTTTCCCCCACTCCGGAGCAGATTGGAATAATCGCCGGCTGCGGCTTTGATTATATTCAGATACACAGCACACTGTCCAAAGAAGTCCTTGACGCTTCTCCTCTGCCTATTTTAAAGGCATTTAACATAAGTGACATGGAACAATACGAATATTTTCATTCGGCGGACAAAATTCACGGTTATGTTTTCGATTCCCCTAAGCCGGGCAGCGGCAAGACCTTTGACTGGAATCTTGTCCGCTCCCTGCCCCGGGATGATAAGCTTTTTTTCCTGGCCGGCGGACTTGATCCCGAAAATGTCAAAGATGCGATACGCGCCCTTAAGCCGGACGGTGTGGACATATCCTCCGGTGTGGAATATAAAAACGGGGGCAAAGACCCCCGTAAAATTGAGCTTTTCGTTAAAAATGTGCGCGAAGCGCTACTTTAGCGGATACGGCGAGCCACCACAACGGTGCGCTCGTTTTTTTCATTATATGAGCAGGTGGACAGCGTGAGCAGCCTGTCGCCGAAATGCGCCGTTTTCCCGGTATCGTAATAGGCGCGGGATTTTACGGAATTTATAAATGCCTCAAATTCCTCCGGCGTCTGTGCGTCAATAAATTCGGTATAATACAATTCATCCTTTGATCCAACCACAGTCGTAAACACCGCAAAAATTTCATAAACTCCCTCCTCATACAGAGTATCAAAATTTATGTTCGGGTGCTGCTCATAATATTCGCGGCTTTTATACTTTGTAAGGGCGGCAAACATTGCCCCGGAGCGCATATTATGACCGTATATAATCAAATTGGTACTCGGTCTTGACAGGTCGCACTGATAATCAAGATACGGCAGACCGTTGTCACTGTATTCCTTTTCAAAATTCCTGTGCAGATAATACTCGTTGCTTTGATTACTGTACATAACGGGATAATCCACCTTTGTATCGGGAATTTTTATCCAGCCTACCATATCGGGATTTTTACTTGCCAGCTCGAAATACGCGTTAAGCATTCCGTTTTGCGCGTATTTGGGCGGCTCGGTTTCGTTGGGAGCGGGAGTATCCTTGGGCGCGGCGTCCTTAACAATCTCCCGCAGTGCCGAAACATCGCTCTCAACCTTATAATCCTTATAAAAATAATTTCCTAAATACAGTGCGCAGAGCACAAAAATTAAAAGGGAAAGAAGCAATATGACCTTTTTGGCACGAGTCATACTTATACCTCCTTCCCTAAATAACAGACCCCTTTATCCGTAAATAAAAGGGGCTGTGTAATTTACTGTTTCTTTTTTCTTGATGTGGTAACAACGTATACCGCCGCACCTAAAGCACATACCGCAAGAGCCGCAATTCCCGCTATCGGAGCCGCATCACCCGTTGAAGGATTTTTCTTCGGTCCGGGGGTAGCCGTTGCTCCCGGCTTTATTGTCGCTGCAGCCGCTGTCTTGGGCTTTGCTGTTGTAGTTGCCGTCGCCGTTGCTGCATTGGGCGACTGGAACTGGATAAACGTGTTGCTGCCGCCCTCTATGGTCAGAGTATCACCCTCCGCAAGGGTTGTTATTACCGAGCTCTTATTTGCCACTCCGTTGCCCTTACTATCCTTTGTACTGTCAAGATTTGCCTGCATCTTCACCGTACCGTCCGAGCCTGAAACCATTACATAGCCGTTGCCGACAAGTCTGTATGAGCCGGGGGTTACCGTCTTAATTGCGCTGTCTGTGGGCTTCTTTGCTGTACAAAGTACGCTTATAACCTTTTCGGGAACGTCCGTCGGCTTAACCGTCGCACCGGGTGCGGCACTTGCTGTTGCCTGGGGTGCTGCCGTAGGTGCCTGAGTCGGTGCCGCACTGGGTGCTGCCGTAGGCGCATGGGTTGAGATGGGCTGTGCCGGGGCGTTTGCCGTCGGCGCCGCACTGGGCGCTGCCGTAGGCGTGAAATTACTCTTTACATCCGTATATTCAAGCTCCCATATAACATCCGTCGGCTCAACACTCAGCTTGCTTGTGTCCACCGCGCTGTTTGCGCTCAGCTCAACTGTGTATGTAGTTTTTGAATTTATCTGTCCGAGCAGAATTTTCTTTGAGGTTTTGCCCGTTACGGCACTATCCTCGCTGTATATTACCTTTCCTCCGGCGGTCTTTACCGCATCGATTGTGAAATAATCCACCGCCGATACGCCCGACATACTCTCGTCCGTCTTTTCCGAAGCAGGCTCTGAAAGAATGAGTCTGAACTCCATTGTATTTGTATTAAAGTTTTTGCTGTCTATGGTAATTGTCTGAGTTGCCTTTGTTTCTTTCTTCTGGGCAACCGTTTTCACATTGGTAAGCAAATTTGTAATATCCACATTTTCTGTTCTGCCGGAAATGTAGGTAAACGCATTATTGTTCACCGTAACACTGGTTGCGGCAAATGCGCTTGTCGCAAAGCAAAACACCATTGCTGCGGACATTGCTGCGGCAATCGTCTTTTTCATGTCATATATCTCCTTTTGATAACGATTATAGTTCAAGCTATATAATAACACATTTTCCCGAATTTGTCACTATATTATTTAAAAATTTTTTTCTTTCGTCACTATTCACAGTTTTTTAAAGGTTTTTTGTTTAAATTTCATCTTGTTTTTTACTCTGAATTTTTACGGATTTATGCTATAATTTTATTGTAGAAATTGCAAGGAGGATACAATGGAAAAGCTCAATTATGAGCGGCTTTCACCCGCCGTTGAAGATAAAATTTCAAAAAAGCTGGGGCTTGACCCCCATGAGGACAAGGCAATACGCCGTTTTGACCGCCCTAAAGACCGCGCGTCTTTATGGAGAAGCGCATTTATAAAGGACATCGAAAAAATAATGCACTCTCCCTATTACAACCGCTATACCGATAAAACACAGGTGTTTTCACTCTATAAAAACGATGATATTTCACACCGCGCCTTTCATGTGCAGTTGGTTTCGAGAATTGCCCGAAACATCGGGAAAATGCTCTCTTTAGACTGCGAGCTTATCGAAGCAATCGCACTTGGGCATGACATAGGCCATACCCCTTTCGGTCATGCCGGGGAACGTTTTTTAAACGCGCTCTATCACAGGGAAACCGGCAGATACTTTAATCATAACGTGCAAAGCGTCCGAGTTCTCGATAAGATTTTCCCCCTAAATCTGAGTCTGCAAACCTTAGACGGCATACTCTGCCACAACGGTGAAGCGGAATTTATGGAATACCGCCCCGCACCGATAAAGGATTTTGCGGATTTTGACAGGCGGTGCGAGGAATGTTACAGGGATCAAAAAGCGATAAAGCGGCTTGTTCCCAACACTCTTGAGGGCTGCGTTGTAAGAATATGCGATATTATCGCCTATGTGGGCAAGGATCGCCAGGACGCTTTAAAAACCAATGCAATATCCAGCGAGGAATCCTTTGACGACTCGGTCATAGGGAAATTTAACGCTACCATTATAAATAATATGACTGTAAATATTGTGGAAAACAGCTTCGGCAAGGGCTTTATATGCATGGACAGGGAGCATTTTGACGCTCTTTCAAAGGCAAAGCGCGACAATTACAGCTCCATATACCTTACCGACTCCAACAATGAAATATACCAAACAAAAATCGCTCCAATGTTCGAGCGGCTTTATTACAGGCTTTTGGAGGATTTAAAGTCAAAAAACCGCCGCTCCCCCATATTCTCGCATCATATCGAATTTATCAAAAATGCGAATAAGGTCAGGGAAAGCGGCGATTACGAGGCAGAGGAGCCCAACCAAATCGTTGTGGACTACATTGCCAGTATGACCGATGATTATTTCATTGATTTATATACACATCTGTTCGGCGATCCGGGGCTTTCATATATCCCATATTTCGGTTAAGGTCACATATTTTTTGACTTTTCAATGCATACCTGCATTGCCTTTATCACAGCGCTTCTCATGCCGCCCTCCTCAAGGGCGGCAACCGCGTCTATGGTCGTTCCGCCCGGAGAGCATACCATATCCTTAAGCTCTGCCGGATGCTTTCCGGTTTCAAGCACCATCTTAGCACTTCCCAAAACCGCCTGTGCCGCAAAGGTATATGCCTTGTCCCTCGGCATTGCGCCCATTACCGCCGCATCTGCCATGGCTTCTATAAGCATAAACACATACGCCGGGGACGAGCCGCTCACCGCCGTTACGGTGTCCATAAGCTGTTCGCTTACAAGCTCGGCTCTTCCGAAGCTTGCAAATATTTCAAGAACAGTCTGCTTTTCTTCCGGCAAAACCCTGTCATTGGGAGTTATTCCCGACATACCCTCGCCCACAAGCGCCGGAGTATTGGGCATAACTCTTACAAGCTTAACTTCTCTTCCAAAGGCCGCCGAAAGCTTTTCAAGGCTCTGACCGGCAGCAATTGAAATTATAAGAGTGCTTTCATTAACCTCGCCTTTTATCTCATCTATTACCTTGTAAATAACGCCCGGCTTTACCGACAAAATAAGTATATCCGCCGTTTTTGCAACATATTTATTGTCCAAAGACGTATTCACTCCGTATTTTTCATGGGTCTTTTTAAGCCCCTCCTCATTTACATCGGAAACATATATGCTCTCAGGCGCGGCGATACCGTTTTTTATAATTCCGCCGATTATCGCGCCGCCCATATTTCCGTTTCCTATAAAACCAATCTTCATTTCCCTGTCCTCCCTTAAAGTATAATCAAAGATTTTTCCGAACGCGTCAGATTTATTGCTCTGCCGTCTTTTATGGCTACAACGTCCTCAATGCGCACTCCGCCCAGTCCCTCAACATATATTCCCGGCTCAACGGTTATAACGTTTCCGTTTTGTATTATATCCTCGCTTTTGGGCGAAAAATTCGGTGCTTCATGAATTTCTATGCCCACGCTGTGTCCAAGCGAGTGTCCGAAGCATTCGCCCCATCCGGCGTCCTCGATTATTTTCCTTGCCGCCGCGTCCGCATCAGAGCATTTTTCCCCGGCGGCTATAAAATCCAGAGCCGCACACTGCGCCTTAAGCACAATATTATATATATCGCAAAGCTTTGGGGATACGGCGCCCACGCCCACAGTTCGGGTCATGTCCGAGCAGTAGCCGTCCAAAACACAGCCGAAATCCAATGTTAAGAAATCTCCGTTTTCCACCGGCTTGTCCGTTGCAATACCGTGGGGCATTGCCGAGCGCACCCCGGAGGCGGCTATTGTGTCAAAGGAAAGTGCCGAGGCACCGTTTTTCTTCATGAAAAACTCCAATTCAAGAGCAATTTCCCGCTCCGTTTTTCCGGGACGTATATGCTCTAAAATATGCAAAAACGCTTCATCACCCAAGCGTTCCGCTTCGGCTATGCGCCTTATTTCCTCCTCGTCCTTTATGCGGCGGGGATCGGATATGCGCTTTTGCATCTTGACAAGCTCAATATCTGAGGGAATTTTCTCTCTTATACGCTGCATTTTGCCGACGCTTAAATTTTCTTCCTCAAAGCCCAGCCTTTTTACGCCTGATTTTTCAATAACCTTTTCAAGCCCCTTTGAAATATCCCAAAGCTCAAAATCCGCCGCCTGTTCCTTCGCCTGAATTGTATAGCGTGAGTCGGTTATAATATACTGCTCATCATGGGAAATGAGCAAATATGCGTCCTCGCTTCTAAAGCCGCTGTAATAAAATATATTGGGAAAGCTTGATATAAGCACTCCCTCATTATCATCAAGCATCTCACGAAGCTTTTGTGTTCTCATCAGCATTTCTCCTCACCTGCCAGAAATTCAAGCGCCAGCTCATAGCCCTTAAAGCCCAAGCCGCATATCTGCCCTGTGCACTCCGGCGCGGTAACGGAGGTATGGCGAAATTCCTCGCGCTTATGTATATTAGAGATATGCACCTCCACTGCCGGCAGCTTTACCGACGCAAGAGCGTCCCGTATGGCATAGGAATAATGGGTAAATGCTCCGGGATTTATTATAATTCCGTCAAAAATGTTAAGCGCCTGCTGAATTTGGGTACATATTTCCCCCTCGATATTGCTTTGGAAAAAATCAACCTCAACTCCAAGCTCCCGTGCTTTTCTTCTGATATTGTTCTCCAAATCCTCCAGGGTACTGTTTCCGTATATGCCCGGCTCTCTTATGCCGAGCATATTCAGATTTACACCGTTTATTACAAGATATTTTTTCACAGCTTTTCAATCTCCTTCATCAATTCATCAACCAGTTCATTTTCGGGAACCTTGCGGATTATTTCTCCCTTTCTGAAAATAAGCCCCTCGCCCTTGCCGCCGGCAATGCCTATATCCGCCTCCCGCGCTTCGCCCGGGCCGTTTACGGCACAGCCCATAACCGCGACCTTTATGGGCTTATCCATGCCCGCAAGCCGCCTTTCAACCTCCTGTGCGGCTGCGATAAGATTTATCTGCGTTCTTCCGCAGGTCGGGCATGATACAAGGTTTACCCCCTGCTTTCTCATTTTAAGCATACGCTGTATGTCATAAGCGGCATATATCTCCTCTATGGGGTCTGCCGTCAGTGACACGCGCATTGTATCGCCTATCCCCTCCGACAGCAGTGTTCCTATGCCTATAGCGGATTTTATCGTACCGCTTCTTAATGTTCCCGCCTCGGTCACTCCTATATGCAGAGGAATATCGGATATTTCATTAAATTTCCTGTACGCATCAATGGTTGTTGGAACATCTGAAACCTTTATCGAAACCACCACATCGTAAAAATTCAGCCTGTCAAGAATTTCAACATGGCTCATTGCGCTCTCAACAAGGGCTTCGGCACACACTCCGCCGTATTTTTCCAAAAGCTTTTTATCCAGCGAGCCGCCGTTTACACCTATTCTTATGGGTATTTCACGCTCCCTTGCCATGGTTACTACCTGGCGCACTCTGTCCTCGGAGCCTATGTTTCCCGGATTTATTCTGACCTTATCCGCGCCGTTTTTCATACACTCTATTGCAAGGCGGTAATCAAAATGAATATCTGCCACAAGCGGTATGTGTATAAGCTTTTTGATTTTTTCCACAGCTTGTGCCGCTTCCATATCCGGCACAGCAACCCTTATAATCTCGCAGCCCGCTTCTTCAAGGCGCAGTATCTGCTCGGCTGTTTTTTTTGCGTCGCGGGTATCGGTATTGCACATGGACTGTATTGCCACAGGGTTATTGCCACCGATTTTCACGCCGCCTATATTAACTTCTCTTTTTTGCTTTCTCATTTATCCATACCCTACTTTACAAATAATTTTACTATATCGTTATATGAAACAAATATTATAAGCCCGATGAGCAAAAGCATTCCTATGGCATGAACCATGCCCTCCTTTTCCGGAGGAATGGGCTTTCTTCTCACAAGCTCTATGAGCATAAAGAACAGTCTGCCGCCGTCCAACGCCGGAATGGGCAAAAGATTAAACACACCTAAGTTTATTGTCAAAAGCGCAATCAAATTCAGAACATACAGCCAGCTGTAACTGCCCTGATTAACCGCATTGTTAACCTCCTTTACAATACCCACAGGTCCCGACATTTCACTGACGCCCACCTTGCCTGTCACCATACCCCACAGGGATTGATAAACAAGCTTTACCACAAACTTCGTTTCATGCCATGCCTCGCCCCATACGTTAAGGAAGGTTACGTCCTCGGTTTTGGGCGTAAAGCCTATGATATAGCGTGTGCTTTCCTGGGGAATACCGATTTTGTCCTCCTGCTTTGGGGTATCCTCATCGTATTCTATATATTTTGTACTTCCATGTCCGTTTATCTCGTCATAGTATTCTATATTATCCTCCAGATATGTTATGCGGATCTTCTGCTCGGTGGGTCTGATTGTAAAATCAAGCTTTTCTCCGCCGCGCTTAACGGTTATGGCCGCTTCCTCGTCCTTTGAAAAATCTCTTGTATACAGTGTTATATCATCATAAAAGCTTACGTTTTTACCGTTTATCTCAACTATTTTATCCCCCGGCAGTATTCCCGCATCGGCGATATAGCTGTTTTCCACAACCGTATCGACGGTGTTGGTATATATGGGCGAGGTTGCCGGAACTATTGCCAAAAAGAGCAAAAAGCCCAGTATAACATTGAAAACTCCGCCCGCCATAACAACAAGCATACGCTTCCATACCGCCTGATTTGAAAACGCCCTCGGGTCGTCCGAGTCCTCGTCCTCACCCTCGAATTTACAGTACCCGCCCAAAGGAATTGCCCTTACGGAATACTGTATTTCGCTCTTTTTGGACTTTAACAGCACAGGTCCGAAGCCTATGGCATATTCAAGTATTTTGAAATTAAGCGCTCTTGCCACTATATAATGTCCGAACTCATGCAGGGACACCATAACAAGAAACATAATAATAGTTACTATTGCAGTTACCAAAGCTAAAATCTCCTATAATTATATACAATTTCCCTTGCCGCCTTATCTGCGGCAAAAATCTCCTCAACCGACGGGTTATCGATATTTTTTATATCAGACATTGCCCGCTCTATCGCCTCGGCAATACCGAGATACGGCAATTCACCCTTCAAAAACAGCTCCACCGCCGCCTCATCGGCGCCGTTAAAGACTGTCGGAGCAGTTCCGCCCGCTTTGCCGGCGCGCTTTGCCATCTCCAGTGCGTAAAAGGTTTTTGTGTCGGGCTTTTCGAAGGTCAGCGACATTATATCCGTCAGGTCAAGCTCGTTTTCGGACATGGGCAGTCTGTCGGGCCAGGTCAGGGCAAACTGTATGGGCAGACGCATATCCGGCGTTCCAAGCTGTGCAATGACGGCATTGTCCTCATACTCAACCATTGAATGAACAATGCTTTGACGATGCACTATTACATCGATTTTGTCAATGTCCATATCAAACAGCCATTTTGCCTCAATCACCTCGAGCCCCTTGTTTACAAGGGTTGACGAGTCTATCGTCACCTTTGCACCCATGCTCCAATTGGGGTGCTTTAAGGCGTCTTGGGGCGTAATATTTAAAAGCTCCTCACGCTTTTTCCCGAAAAACGGGCCTCCCGACGCGGTAAGCAAAAGCCTTTTTACACGCTTTTTCGGATTTCCCATAAGGGACTGAAAAATCGCGCTGTGCTCGCTGTCAACGGGTATGATTTTTATACCCATCTCCCTTGCAAGCCTTGTTACGATATGACCGCCCGTAACAAGAGTTTCCTTGTTTGCAAGGGCAATATCCTTTTTCGCCTTTATCGCTTCGATAGTGGGAACAAGCCCCGCTATTCCCACAACCGCCGTTACAACGGTGTCCGCCTTTTTATAAGCCGCCGCAGCCTCAAGCGCTTCTTTTCCGCCCTCAACCCTTATCGGGGTATCGGCAAGCCTTATTTTAAGCTCCTTTGCTCTGTCCTCGTCGGACACGCCCACAAGCTCCGGCATAAATTCCCGCGCCTGCTTTTCAAGCAAGTCTATATTGGAATTTGCGCTTATCGCCCTCACTCTTATGTGCGGATAATTTCTTGCGACCTCCAGGGTCTGTGTGCCGATTGAGCCTGTAGAGCCCAAAACCGATATATTCTTCTCCATTGTTCTCTCCTAATGTACAACGGCAATGCACGCCGTTATTGCCAATATTACCGGGGCTATGAACATAACGCTGTCGAAGCGATCCATAAACCCACCATGTCCGGGAAATATCCAACCGAAATCCTTTATTCCCGCGTCACGCTTTATCGCCGAAGCGCACAAGTCACCTATCTGGGATAAAATTCCTCCCGCAAGACCTACAAGCGCACCCTCGATAAATATATTGCCCCATACGGTAATTATATTCATGCCCTTTGTTACAACGGCAAGATATATAATGCATGAAAGCATTGCGCCCACTACTCCGCCTATTGAGCCTTCAACGGTTTTATTGGGGCTTACATGGGGTATAAGCTTATGCTTTCCCGCGGCTCTTCCCGTAAAATACGCGCAGGTATCCGTCATCCACGCACATACAAATATAAGCAGCATACCCGAAATTCCGAACTGCTCCTTCATAAGCCACACACAGCTCATGGCAGCGGTAACGTATGCCGTTAAAAACCCGTTTGAAAGCACAGTGCGATAATCCTTTTTCCCATGCTCCCATACCACAAGCCCCATATGCAAAAGTATAACAAATACCGCCGCAAAAAGCAGTCCGAGGTTCATAATGCTCTGTGCCTTGAATGAATTATACACAAAAAGCATAATGACCGCCGCTTCAATAAAGCTTAAAACTCTCATCTTTATATCCGCACCTGCCGCAGAGCCGCACTCCCATACCATCATAAGTATAATCGCCGCCAGTGCAGCCGTAAATACAATTGGCGGTGCAAGAAGCACTCCGGCAAATACCGCCAGTGCAATAATCGATGTTATAATTCTTGTTTTCACGTCGCATCCTCCTTTATCATACGCCGCCGAAACGTCTGCCGCGGTTTTGATAATCAAGCACCGCTTTGTGCAAATCCTTCGGCTTAAAGTCCGGCCACAGCTTCGGCGTAAACCACAGCTCCGCATAGCTTACCTGCCAGAGCATGAAATTGGAAAGCCGCTGTTCGCCGCTGGTGCGTATGAGCAAATCCACATCGGGCTGCGAGGCGGTATATAAATAGCGGTCAAAAAGCTCTTGGTCTATATCCTCTGTCTTAATGCTTCCGCTTGCCGCGTCTTTGCTTATGTTCCTTACGGCATTTAATATCTCGTCCCTGCCGCCGTAATTTAAGGCTATGTTCATTACAATCCCCGTATTATCCTTTGTAAAATTCTCGGTTTTTATAATCTGCCTTTGCATCTCCTCGGAAAGCTCCGCCCTCGAGCCTATGGCGCGGATTACGACATTTTCTCCGGCAAGGGTCTTTTCGGCATTTACAAGATAATCCATCAAAAGGTCCATCAGGTAGTCTACCTCCTGCTTGGGTCTTTTCCAGTTTTCGGTGGAAAAGGCGTAAACGGTGGCGTATTTTATACCCATTTTATTTGCTTCCGTAATTATCTTTTTAAGGCTCTCCGCACCCGCCTTGTGTCCCGCGCTTCTGGGAAGTCCGCGTTTTTTCGCCCATCTGCCGTTTCCGTCCATTATTATTCCTATGTGACGCGGCAGATTATTATAATCAATTTCCTGAAGCAGTGTATTTTTTCTAAACAGCATATCGAAAAATTCCTTTATTTTAATTTGCAAAAAAGTCCGCGGCATTTAAGCCGCCGAAAAGGCGGCAAATGCGGCAGACAGTTTTAAATCAAACCTCTAAGATTTCCTTTTCCTTTTCAGAGGCAATCTTGTCAATTTCCTTTATATATTTATCTGTAAGATTTTGAATATCCTTTTCGATACCCTTTAAATCGTCCTCGGTAATCTCCGACTCTTTCTTTTTCTTCTTGTAATCCTCTAAGGCGTCACGTCTTGCGTTTCTTATCTGAACCTTTGCCTCCTCGGTATACTTTTTAACCTGCTTTACAAGGTCGCGTCTTCTCTCCTCGGTAAGGGGCGGGAAGTTAAGTCTTATAACCTTGCCGTCATTTTGGGGAGTTATGCCCAGCTCCGATGCGTTTATTGCCTTTTCAATTTCCTTTAATACCGATGCGTCCCAGGGCTGAATAACAAGCTGTCTGGGGTCGGGAGAGGATATTGAGCCCACCTGTCCCACCGGTGTCATTGTTCCGTAGTAGTCAATGGCAATCTTGTCCAGTACGGATGCGTTTGCACGGCCGGCGCGTATGGTTTTAAGCTCGCTTGCATAGCCGTTTATTCTCTTTTCCATTCTTTGTTCGATTTCAGGATATTTTCCCATTTTTTCTTCCTCCTTTAAAATTTACCGCTGTTGTTTACAAGCGTTCCTATCTTATCGCCTTTTACTGCCTTAACAATATTTTCCGGCTCGTTTAAGCCGAATACCAAAATCGGCATATTGTTGTCCCTGCACATCGATGCCGCCGTTGAATCCATTACTCCGAGATTTTTCGACAGCACATCGCTGAAGGAAAGTACATCATACTTCTTTGCATCGGGGTTAATGTTGGGGTCGCTGTCATATACCGCGTCAACCTTTTTTGCAAGCAGAATTATCTGTGAATCGGTCTCCACGGCTCTTAAAGCCGCCGCCGTATCGGTTGACATAAACGGATTACCCGTTCCGCAGCCGAACACCACCACTCTGCCTTTTTCAAGATGCCTTTCGGCGCGGCTTCTGATATACGGCTCGGCAATCTGGCGCATTTCTATCGCCGTCTGCACTCTTGTGGGAACTCCGCAGGCCTCCAGTCCGCTGCACAGCCCCAGTGCGTTAATTGCCGTTGCAAGCATACCCATATGGTCAGCTCTCGTTCTGTCCATGCTCTCGCTGCTTCTTCCGCGCCAGATGTTTCCTCCGCCGACCACAATGGACACCTGAACTCCCAAATCCACTACCTTCTTGATATTTTTGCATATCGCTTCGATGGTAGGCTCGTCAAGCCCGAAGCCCCGCTCCCCCGCAAGCGCCTCGCCACTTATTTTTAAAAGCACTCTCTTGTACTTTGCCTTCATAAATTATCCTCCTCAAGTTATATCGTTTAAAGATAAAATCAGCGCGTTAATACGCCGCAATTTTGCCCTCTGTACGGGACTTTGGGTAAAATTGTTATATTGCACAGTTATATTATACTATTAAATTGAAAAAAAATCAACATAAAATTAGTATTTTTTCATATTTGATCCTTAAAACGCAGTTTTGGGTGCAAATTCAGCAGTACAACCGACATAAATATAAGCGCTATACCGCTCATATTCATAAGCGTAGGCTTTTCTCCGAATACCGCAATCCCCGCCGCGGTCGCAACCATCGGCTCGATAAACGCCATTACAGACGCCTTTCCCGGCTCAACCCTCTCCAAGCCCTTTGTATATAAAATATACGGGAGCATTGTGGATATGACGCTCAAAAGCAGCGCATATGTAAGAGTTTTTGTATCGGTAAGCGCCGCACCAATGCTTAGCGGCTTTGAAAAGGGTATCAAGGCTGCCGCCGCAACGATAAACGTATAGACCGTAATGGTAAGCGAGTCATATTTTTTTATTGCCGCCCTACTGAAAATCGAATAAAGGGCATAGCCCAGACCGGAGCCCAGTCCCAGCATTACTCCCTTAAAGGTAATTTTAACCGCTTCGCCGCTTATGCAGGTAAGCGCACAGCCACCCGCCGCCACAAACAGCGCCGCAAGCTTTCTCGCGGTAAGCTTCTCACCGAAAAATATAACCGACATAATCATAACCATGCACGGCGCGGTGTACAGAAGCATTGCCGCCGCCGAGAGGGTCAGCTCCTTTATGGTAATGAAATAGCATATATTAAAAAATACCATGGAGCAAATTCCCGTACCGAGGAAATAACCTATATCCCCCGGACTGATTTTAAGCTTGCCGCGGTCGCGCACAAGAAAATAGCATATCATCAGCACCGCGCTCATAAAACAGCGAATTTCGGTAATCTGCATACTGTCAAGCCCCGCCGCGCCCAGACCTCTCGTAAACAGTCCGATAAGCCCCCACAGCGACGCTCCCGCTATTATATAAAAAACATATTTTTTCTCAGACATTGCAATCCGTACCCCACACTGAAAAATCTTGCTGTTATTTTAACAGCACATGGATAAATCCCATGCTTTTATATTACATCATTTTTTTCTGCATCTGCCATAAACTTATCAAAATCGCTTTCGTATAATCTGTCCTGTATCACTCTGTATTTTTCAAATTCACTTAAAGCGTGTATTTTAGCAAGTTCAGCAGATATTTTTCCTGCATCTTGTAATATTTCACTATCCCGCTATAATCATCTGCAAATTGTAATGATTGATATTCCTTTCTACTTGCCGTTCGCCTTCGGTTTGAACTATTCGGAATTTCCGAATAGTTGACTCCTCCGTAAGCTCCTTGTCCGCATATATTTTTTTAATATGCTCGTTAATTGTAGGCAAACCCACATCATACAGCATTGCCATCATTTTTTGAGTCAGCCAAATATTTTCGTCCTCGTATCGCATTTCTATACTGTCGCTGCTGTCACCCGTTGCCGCAACAAAGGTCAAGTATTCCGCCGCCGATGAACGTATCGTTACTTCTTCTTTTTTCTTTTTCATTGCAATCCGTACCCCACACTGAAAAATCTTGCTGCTATTTTAACAGCACATGGATAAATCCCATGCTTTTATATTACATCATTTTTTGCCGTATGTCAATCCAAATTTCCTGTATTGGAAAAAAATGAGCAGAAGTATTACACCTTTGCCCATTTCCAATCAATACGTATTTATACGTATGCCCTGTCACAATATATTATTTTGTCTTGCTTCATATATCATCTTTGCCATATCACCGCGGGTAAACAAATCCATTGTTTGTGCCTGCTCCGAGGATATAAGTCCTCTTTCTACAAAGATATCCACAGCTGTCTGCCAATCCGGGTCTTCACCTTTACTTCTCAATATCAATGTGGCAAATTGGCTCGCCGTAATGGTATCATTCGGAGCAAAAAGATCATCACCCACACCCATTGCAATGCCTTTATCATAAGCTATATTTGCATACTTTGCACCCCAGTTATCACTCGGAATATCCGCAAAATATGATGTTGATGCTGTCTGTGCCTCTTCAAAGCCCATAGCCCGCACAAGAATTGCAGTGGCTTCAATCCTTGTCAAAGGCTTTAACAAGTCAAGCCCGTTTTCATTACCTTGAATCAGTCCGTCCTCTTGCAAACTTTTCGCTTCGGTTTCATATGTGGACTTTGTTTTAAGTATAAGTTCCGACAACACTTGTGAGTATGGAGAATTATTTATATCAGGATTATCGAAAGCACTTATCAATTCGTTAGCTTTATATAGGACATATTGGGATACTGTTGGTAGAACTCGATTACCATCATCATACATTTTTATTAAATATTCAGTAGACTCACATTTAATATATAATAAAGTTAAATCACTCAATCCAAAAAGCTTCACATTCTGAACAGCCGTTTCTCCATTTTTAGCTAATTCATTTTTCAACTGTATTCTATCATTAAGATAATCAAACATATTATCATCTGTAATTTGGATATAAGTATTCATCTTTAATTCGCATATTTCATTTTCTGTCAAAATCTTACCATCTTCAGAAAAAATAGCTGCACCATACCATTCATTATTTCTATTTACTTTAAATACATTATTTTCATTCAACAAATATGAAAAGCATCCGGCTTTTGAATACTGATTTAAGTACTTCGTATTATTTAGTGAGCTAATCAGAAGCCCTTTATCCAAATTCAACCCATATCCTTCTCTAATTTGTTTTTCAATGTATTCTTCATTCCCAAGTTTTAATCCCATTTTTTCTTTGACATAATCGGGATATTCCATAATATCGTTTATTTTACTTTTCAAATATTCTTCATATGTTTCTTCCATTTGTGCTCTAATTCCCGCATTAGCATCACTATTCAAACATATTCTATCCAGCCATTCGTCTACGCCCTGTATTTGTACATCATTTTCTGCCGAGTATGAAACAACCGAATTTACAATCAACAAGGAAGTACATACAAGCGTTGCAATTATTCTTTTCATAATAATTTATACCTCTTTCCACGAATTTTCTTTACCGGAACAGTAACGCTCTCTGAATTTATCTAATCACAGTCTTAATTTTCGATAGCCGAAATAACATATTTACATAATAAATCTTTCTCATACCATTATATCATATATTAAGCAATAATTCAACATTTTTCGGAAATTATCTTTTATTTATCCCATGTCATTCCTCCGTAAAGCTTGTATTTTTCCATGAACAATGATTGCAGGAAACGCATCTTCCGTTTAATATTTCTTTTCTGTACCGTTCGCTTTTTTCGTTTAAGAAAATATTTTTAAGCGTATCTTCCTTGACGTTTCCGGCGCAAAAATCATAAAAATCAGTACAGTACAAAACATTCCCGTTCCACGCAATATGCATATGATAAAACGGGGATTGGCATTGTCCCTCTTGGGTATGGGATTTATGCTCGATTGCATAGCTGTGCTGTCCGGTTTTGATGTTATCGATTTTAAACAAATCATCATTTCTCCATGACTCAATGTCACAAGCCGTAATATCAAAGGTATTTTTCATCCAGCTTTTATATTCTTGTATTTCTTCCGATGAAAGACCTATCATATCCTATAAATATAGCTGTTGTATGTTTAGTTCATCGAGATTATCCAAAAATTTTGGCAATACTTCCATAAGCTGCGGTGTTATAACCGACATAACGGTTACGTTTTTGTGTTTTAGGGTCTTTAAGCTTTGTGTTACCCTTTCAAACACCCCTCTGCCCCGTATCGCGTCATGCACCTCTTTTGTTCCGTCCAGGGATACATATATTCTGTCGGCATATTTTCTCAATACATCTTTATGCTCGTTTATCAAAACGCCGTTGGTTATGACCTCGGTTTTTAGGTCCTGCTCCTTTAAAAGCGCGATTATTTCATCAAAATACGGACTTATAAGCGGTTCTCCTCCCCACAGGGTGACTGTTATGTTTTCTTCTTTTTGGCAGCTTGCAAGTTCTGCTGTTATCCTTTTCCAGTCATCTATGGTCATTGCCCTGCCGCTGCTGTCGGCAAAAAATCCCTTTTTGCCCCATTGTCCGCAAAAGGGGCATCTCAGATTACAATTTCTTGTAATCTGAAAATGCACCTGCTTTATCTGTCTTTCCATCATTCCCCGAAATATTTCATACCCATGAGCAAATCATCTATTGCTTTTATCTGGGTTTTCATAAGGTTTGGCGAATACAGTCCGCGTTTTTGGGCAATACCGCCCTTCTCCATTGCATTTGCAATAGCTTCGTTTGCCTTATACATATCGTCAAGGCTTTCCCTTACGTTAAATCTTCCCGGGCTTGTGGGTGCGGGCGGCCAACGGCTGTCCGATACCCATGCGCTTGCAAGAGCCATCATCGCGTTATTAAGGTCGGTATTGAGCGTGTCCAACGTTTCTCCGAGCTTTTCGGCAACTGCCTTTATACCGTTTAGGATTGACAGGCACACCGGGTCCATAATTCTTGAATACTCGGTATTTGCCCATGCCTTTGCCGTTCCGCCGTGCCATGCAACGCCGTTTTCTATGTTATCCACATACTCGTTTTCAAACACATTACCCTCTGCAAGCACTTCTGACGGTGTGGCAAATTCATAGCCCGCCGCTTTTGCATTATCAAGGATTTCCTTAAAGCGGTTTACACTCTGTGGCTCTCCTTCAAAAAATCTCGCCTGGTTAAACTGCTTTACATAGAAATATGCACTTGAACCAATGTACTCCGCATCCTCGGCATAGGGCATAATAAATGTTCCCGTTTGGGCAATTCTGTCCTTCCATATGCTAAGCATATTCTTTATCTCGTCCATGTTTATGGGCTCTTCTCTTAAGCCCTCGGTTGCGCCCCGCGAAGATTTGCCTCATACGGCCGCTCAATCACGACCGCTCTCGTGGTTTTGAAATCACTTGCTTTCATATTTGTTCCTCCTTTTGCTAAATGCGTTTAGCATATATTTTTTCCCAAGTCAATAGCTGAAGCGAAAAAAATTATAATTATAATGACTATTACACTTCCGACATTCTATACCATATTTTTATGCTTTTTCAATAAAAAGAGTTCAAAAAATATCCGTCACAAGCCTTACTTAATCAGACATTTGAAAAACTTCAACAGCTGTTTTCACATTCTCTTTCATGGCAGCTATCGCCACTGTTTCGATATCGTGGTAAAATGTTTTATCCTCCATATTTACAACAGCCGTTCCGCCTGCCTTTGCCATATATGTATAGTAATTTATCTTGCGTATTCCGAGTTCTATTACCTTTCTGTAATCCTCATGGCTCACGCCGCTTCCGCCGTGCATAACAAGCGGAATATCAACTCTGCTCTTTATTTGTGCAAGTCTTTCAAAATCAAGCTTGGGCTGCTTTAAATAAAGTCCGTGCGCCGTTCCGAATGCACACGCAAGCGCGTCTATTCCTGTTTCTCTTGCAAAGCTTTCTGCCTCGGCAGGGTCGGTATATATACTTTCTCCGCCTCCGTTTCCCGCCTCTCTTGAACCCATTGATCCTATCTCCGCTTCAACAGATGCTCCGTATCTTGCGGCAGCTTCAACCATAATAGCAGTGTTTGCATAATTTTCTGCCTTTGAAAGCTCCGAACCATCATACATTACCGAGGTAAATCCCAAATCAAGTCCTTTTTTAACATAATCCATATCCGTACCGTGATCCAAATGAACGCAGACAGGCACACTTGCCCTGTCTGCCATAAAAAGCATGATGGGTGCTATTTCATCCATCGTGCAAAGCCCCATTTCCTCATGAACCTGCGCGTGCATTATGATAACAGGCTGATTCATCTCCTCTGCCGCTGAAATAACAGCTTTTATACTCGCTAAATTCGGTGTATTGAACGAACCTATCGCACATTTTTTTGCTTCTGCAATTTTTAAAATATTTTTTAGTGTTACAAGCATCTTTATCTCTCCCTAAATTCAAATTTTATATGATGTACTTTTTCTTCATCAGGCTTTAATATCTCAAGTATGCCCTTTTCACGCATAACATTTCGTCCGTCGGGCAGACAGTTTCCCGGCTCAAGTCCCAAAACATATTCGTACTCACCCATCATCTTCCACTCAGTGAAATACTTAAGCTCATCGGCATCATATCTGATATTTACTCCCTTTTTTATATCATCGTTAAATATTGATACGCAGGTTTTCCCTGTCATGGTATGATAATAGCATTTTTCCTCATAACCCTTTTGAGGCTTCTCCATTACAAGGCAGTTTTCAATACCTTCTTTTGCGTGTTCGTTTCTCGGCATTACCTCACTTGACGCAACGGTAACCTTTGCATTTTCCGACAACAGCGGATAACCCATATTACAGTGATAAAGAACCTCCAAGGGCGAGTCCTCCGCACCGATATTTTTAATTTTATCTGTCATATATATTTCGTTTTTATCAAGGGGACAAAAATACTCACGCTCTAAGATAAGCTTGTGCGAAAACAATGCCGCATCACGCACCGTGAGCATGATATATATGCTGTTGTCTTTTATGCGGTACGAATAATTTTCGCATGGCGTGTTTGAGATTGTACCGTGCAGCGGCAGAACCTCGCCGTTATCCTCGCAGGGTGTTCCGACAGCCGTAAGTCCGCAGGTGGTGAAAAATCCGGCTGTAAAGGATTTTAAAAATCCGTTTCCGACACTGTCGTAGTATTTCGGCGAAACATAACCGCAGGGCGCGAAATATCCCATATTGTCACCCTTAAAGCTGAGTCGGGATATATCGCCGCAGCGGTCAAGGGATATTTCAAATTCAAGCCCCATTCCGTTCTTTACCCACAAAATCCTCATTCCGTCAGCCTTTCCTCCGACAAGGCGCATTTCCCTTACTCCGTAAAGCTGCTGTTCATGTCCTATGTATTTGTTCATATCATTCTCCTATAATAATCGGTCTTACCGCTTCATATATTTTTTCATAGTA
>JAQXZB010000018.1 GCA_029226975.1 Clostridiales bacterium
TGAAAAATTCGGGAACCGCCGCCGCACCCATTGAGATAAGCAGCTACGGAAATGCCAATAAACCGATTATAAACGGTGACGGAGCCAATGCAGCGGTATACCTGTATAATCAGCAGTATGTAAAGGTAAGCAACCTGGAAAGTACCAACAGAGGCACTGAGGCATGGCGTTACGGATTATATGTAAGCGGATACAACGGCGGTGCGCTCTACGGCATAGAACTGAGAAATCTTACCGTACATGATGTAAACGGTATGTACACTGCCGCAACCGATAAGCTCGACAGTCACTGGAACGGCGGTATTATAGTATCGGCAAGAGGTGATACGGCAACGAGATTTGTTAAGCTTGTGATAAGCGGATGCGAGGTGTATAATGTGTCAAGAACCGGAATTGCGACATTTTCAAATATGTATACAAGCTTTGACAAGCAAATATCCGGAATGACTCAGCAGATGAAGATTACAGGCAACAATGTACATGATATAAAAGGGGACGGAATTATTGTATGCGGAGATTATAAGGGTGAGGTTTCGGGCAATACAGTCTGCAACACAAACCTTATGAGCTACACCGGCGAAAGCCCCAATGTAAATGTCGGTATATTTGTACTTCATTCAAAGGGTACGGTTATATCCGGCAATGAATCATATCTGTGCCGTACAACATATGACGGCTTTGGCTATGATATTGACGGTGATAATGACGGGGTTATAGTGGAGTACAATTACAGTCATGATAACGAAGGCGGATTTTTGCTGTTTGTAAATCATCTTAATTATAACGCAACCGCAAGATACAATGTGAGCAAGAACGATTCGCTGCGCTGCTTTGAAATAGCGGCATTCCCCAATACGGAAGCTTTGCAGACGCTCAAAGCTAAAATATACAATAATACCATATATACAACATCACCCGCGGCAGAACGTATAATATTGCTAAACACCAATTGCTCGCCTGAGGTGGAGGTGAATAATAATATATTCTACTTAAAGCACGACAAAATTATGACAAACCATCCGTCGGGGTGGAGTGCAAGCCATAATCTGTACTATGGCAGCGCAAGCCCGCAGACTGTGGGTAAATATGATAGTGCGCCGATATATGAGGACCCCAAGTTTGAAAACATTGACGGCGTGGGCAACGGATATGACACAACAGATGGATTTATGCTTGCGGGAGATTCACCGTGCATAGGAGCCGGCATACCGATACAGGATAACGGCGGATATGATTTTTGGGGAAATCCGGTATCAGATACGGAAGCACCAAACATAGGAGCATATAACGGCAGATAATATTTATGGGAGAAGAATGATATGATAGTAAAGCTTAACAAAAAAAGAATAAAAGATAAAATATATGCCTGCTGGCTGGGTAAAAACATAGGCGGAACAATGGGAGCACCGTATGAATCGGTACGGCATATGCTTAATATCAGCGGGTTTAATTCTCCTAAAGGAGAACCGCTGCCAAACGATGATTTGGATTTACAGCTTGTATGGCTGTGTGCTGCGGAGGATTTGGGCTTAAACAATATAAACTCGCTCACACTGGGTGAATATTGGTTAAAGGCTGTAACTCCGCATTGGAATGAGTATGGAGTAGCAAAGGCAAATATGATGAGCGGCATTGTTCCGCCCATGTCAGGCGAATATAATAATGAGCAGTGGAAAAAATCAAACGGCGCGTGGATACGTTCTGAGGTATGGGCGTGTCTTGCACCGGGATTTCCCGATATTGCAATAAAATATGCATATTCCGATGCGGCTGTGGATCATGGCGTGAGCGAGGGAACTTATGCTGAAATGTTTACCGCTACATTGGAAAGCGCCGCATTTATAGAAAATGATATACGGGAGCTTATAGAAATAGGCCTTTCAAAAATTCCGCCCGATTGCAGAATTGCAAAAAGCGTAAAACTTGCTGAAAAGGCGTATGATGATGGCAAAACGCTCAAAGAAGCCCGGGAAATTCTCGTTGAGGACAGCAGGGATTTGGGATGGTTTCAGGCACCATGCAACATCGGCTTTGTGATACTGGGACTTTTGTACGGTGAAGGCGATTTCAAAAAATCGGTTATAAGCGCAATAAACTGCGGAGACGATACCGACTGTACGGGAGCAACGGTAGGTTCGATTATGGGAATACTTAAGGGTACGGACGGAATAGACAAGGAGTTAAGGGAATATGTGGGTGATAAGATTATAACCTGTTCGGTAGCGCTTCCCAATCTGTCATACAATGAGTGTCCCAAAACCTGTACGGAGCTTACGGACAGAATAATGCGGCTTATTCCGGCAGCCTTTTTATCAAATAAATATTTCAACCTTGTAGTGCCGCAGGACGGTTTGTATTTGTTGGAAATGTATGATTTTGAGTTTACGGACGGTGAGGAGGAATTTGACAAAAGGCATATTGAAAGTTTAAAAACCGATATTGTTGCAAAGCGTATTTATAACAGAACCGGCATGGCATATGATGCGCACACTACGGCAATTGAGGCAAGAGCCGAATTTAAAGGAAGCCCCGAAATCATGGTAAACGGAGAGATAGAGGTCAAGCTTGCTTTCTATCCTCTGACCCATCAGACTCAGAACTTATATTTTAAATTCCACCTTCCCGAGGGCTGGACGGTTGAGGGACCTCATGGGATGATTTTAGACCGTACCGCCTATAACTGGGACGGAGTAACTGTTAAAATAAAGGCGGGAGAGAAGGTTGAACGTATAAACCGCATAACAGCCGAGATATGGGGAGACCTTCATGCAGAACGAGTATATTTGCCGATAACGGTATTGGGCTGAGTTATAAAAGCGGAGGATGAGAATATGAAGAAAATATTTACATTGTTTTCTGTTGTTTGTGTATTGTTATTATCTGCGGTAAGCGTAAGCGCAGCTACATATTATATATCAAATGAAGGAAATGATACAAATGACGGACTGACGGAAGATACCCCGTGGCGTACAATAGAAAAGGTAAACCAAAGCAGCTTTGCACCGGGCGATAAAATCCTGTTTAAAACAGGAGGAGTGTGGAGCGGAAGTCTATGGATGAAAAATTCGGGAACCGCCGCCGCACCCATTGAGATAAGCAGCTACGGAAATGCCAATAAACCGATTATAAACGGTGACGGAGCCAATGCAGCGGTATACCTGTATAATCAGCAGTATGTAAAGGTAAGCAACCTGGAAA
>JAQXZB010000019.1 GCA_029226975.1 Clostridiales bacterium
CGCTTTTTGACTGACCCTCATATGAATTTCTGAGTTCTTCCAATTGGTCAAGCTTTGCTTGTGTTTCGGAAGTGATTTCCCCCTCTGCCAAATTGCCAAGATACGCATCTATATTATCTTTATTTTGGTCAAGCCACCAATAAAGCTGATTTGCGCTTACTGCGGCATAGCACATATTCGCATCTCCGCCGTCCTCCTGCTGCCGGCTCTTGTTAACATCATACCAGCCACTGCCTTTATCCTGTCCCGCATAAAAAAACGAGTAGTGAGTCTCGGATTTTTATTTAATCTCTATTGATATTGCAATCAACTACATTTGTGCTGATTTTCTTTGCCTCATATACATATGTTTCTGATAGACGGTATGTTTTCTCACCGAAATCAGTTCTTGCAAATTCCAAAAGTCTTTCCTTATTGGTATTTCCTGAAATTATAAATGAGAACTTAAACTCATGTGGCCTTAATTCATAACATTCTTCGGGGTTTGGACCGCAAGAATGACTACCGAGTCCACGCACTGCGTAGTCAATATATAGATAGTTTTTATCTGATTTTTTAAGCTCGTTTCTGTGTCTGGCAGAAATTAAATTATCAAGAGAGAAGTCGTGATAAGAAAAAGCAAAACGGTCAGAGCCTATAACAGATAATCCGCAGTTATTATCTGTTAGTGAAACAAAGAAATTGTCAATTCGTGTCCCACATTCTTGCGGAATATCGTACATAAAGTTCATTTCTGAAATATTTTTCTCATAAAGACCAAAATTACAATGCGCTTTGCGGTCACAGTAGTTTTCATCCTCGCCTCTGCCGTACCATTTTACATTCTGAAACTTTTTATCTATTTCAAAACATACGCCGATTCTCGGTAGGGTTTCAACAAACACACCATAGGGTATAGCGTGAATATCAATAAGTATTTCTCCGTCACTAAAAATCTTATATGTAATTTCGGTATCGAATCCAACGAATTTTGAAATTGGTGCCCACTTTCCTGTTGCTTTTACGATGATTGAGTCATCATTTTTAGTAACAGATGTGTTATGACAATAAAATTCGAAATATCTGTATAAACGAGAGTTCCATTGGGCAATCCATCTCTCACTCCAACCGGTTATGCCGTCATTATCGGTAGGCGCACGGTAAATATTAAGGCGCATCGGGCTGTCAATCAATTTTTTTCCGTTTTTACTATATCCTGATAAAAGACCGTTCTTGAAGTCGGCAATAAAGTTGTTGGATATAACAGAAATACAATCGGCAGATTCTTTTACTGTTGCATAAAATTTACTTGGAATATATTCCTTTTTATCTGCATTTGCGGATAAAAGTACCTGCTTATAGGCAATTTCTTCACCATATTCTCCATAAAATTTAAGATTTACAAAATATTTAGCGCCCGGCTTTACGTCATTAATATTTGTGTCAATATCTAAATCAATAGACTCATACGGTTTAACGGGTGGGAGTCTGTACTCTCCGCTTTTTATGACATTATAATCTTCTGTTATTTCCCATGTCAAAGTAATATAATCAAGACATCTGAAATCGTTTGTGTTCATTAAAGTGATTTTGTTGCCATCTGTTTTAATGTATGTTGGAGCAAGAACATTTTTGCAGTCTCTTAACGATGGTTTTACGGTTCCATCCGAAAGACAGTAACCATCCATAGAGAAATTTGACCAGTGATTTATGTCACCAAAATCTCCACCATACTTATAAAATGCATTGCCGTCTTTGTCCTCTGCATAAAAGCCGTGGTTTTTAAATTCCCAGACATAGCCACCACAAATTTGGCGGTGTGTGTAAACGTAATCCCAAGTGTCCTCCATAAGACCGGGACTATTGCCCATTGCATGACCATATTCTAGCATCATAACAGGTTTGCCGACTTCGGCGTATGACATAAGGGCTGACATAGTAAAATATCCTATTGAACGGAAATCACCTAACTGTGGGTTTTTATAATCTTCACCTGTGTGCATAATGGCTTTTTGTACTTTCCTAGAGCGTAAATACTCAATGCATTTATCTATATTTTCACCCTGACCGTTTTCGTTTCCGATTGTCCATATTGAAATACAGGTTTCGTTCTTATCTCTCTCGTACATTCTTTCTACGCGGTCAATAAAAGCAGGATACCATTCCGGAATTTTTGAAAACAAACCAATATCTCCGGTTACTTCGGCTCCATGTGTCTCAATATCAGCTTCGTCCATAACATATATACCAAGCTCGGTTGCAACCTCATAAAATGCAGGATGATTCGGATAATGCGCGCAACGAATAGCATTCATGTTATGCTCTTTTATTGTTTTAAGTTCCCTTTCAATACGCTCAACAGTAATAGCACGACCGTTTTTAGGGTCATGCTCGTGACGATTGATACCTTTTAATGTTATTTGTCTGCCGTTAAGTAAAAGCTTGTTGCCAACTACTTTATATTCCGCAAAACCAAACTTTTTAGTATGCGTTTCTAAAAGTTTACCGTTATTTGTAAGTGTTATCTTAAGTTCATAAGTAAACGGTTCTTCAGCATTCCAAAGTGTCGGTGAATCTATTGTGAAAACTAAAGAATTATCTTTTTGCGGTTTTATCAGTTTAGTCTGTCCGTCAAGTTCCAAGCAAAGCTCTGAATTTTCAAAATCATTTCCCTTTAGTGTGACATCAACATAAACAGAATTATTCTGCGTATTTATTGTGTAATCCCAAATAAAAGTATCGTTAAGACTGTAAAGAAATACATCTCTGAAAATTCCGCTGGCAAGTAGCATATCCTGATTTTCAAGATAAGTTCCGTCAGAATATGTAAATACTTTTACACATAAAAGGTTTTCACCGTCACAAATAAAATCTGTAACATCAAATTCGGCGGGTATTCTGCTACCCTTGGAAAATCCAACATATTTACCATTTAAATATGCAAAAAATGCGCTATCAACGCCGCCAAAATAAAGAATTTTTCTGCCGCCCTTTTTTGCAGTAAATGTTCTTCTATAATAACCAACGGGATTATAGTTTCCAACAAATGGCGGGTCAAAAGGAATAGGGTATTCTACATTAGGGTAAACCGGTAAGGAATATCCGTGGTACTGCCACATAGACGGAACGGGTAATATATTCCACTCGCTGTCGTTGTAATCTGTTTTTTCAAAATTTATTATGTCATCTGTCTCACGGTAACAGAACTTATAATCACCGTTTAAATTAGTGATAAGTTCAGAATCTTCTTTGTTTCTGAAAAAAACACCGCTATGGAGTGCCGGAACAATAGAGGCTCTTGCGGGTAGTCTGTTTTCGTGAGTAAAAGATGGATTAAAAAGTCTGTTGTTTTCGAAAGAATTCATAAATATCATCTCCTTAAAAAATTATACCATATATTGATGTAAAAATAAATTGCATAACAGCACTATAACAGACAAGGGGACGGTTCTATCGTCCTGTTTAGCTTTTTTCAACAGCATATTTACTTACCCCTGTAATTCGGCTTATCTGTCTGATTGACAACCCACCATCTTTTAGCACTTTTATGCACTTGTTTCGTTCAGCTATATCAAGTTTTCGAATCTCTGACACAGCTTCCTGCAACTCTCTTCATTATTTGTTCAAGATTTTCTTTTCCTTCCTTTATCAGCAAATGAATATGATTTGACATTAGGCAATAAGCATATACGGTATATCCGCTTATTGTCTTATATCTCGCTAATGTTTTGATAAATCTCTCATAATCTTCGCGCTCCTCAAAGATTATTTGATGATTTATGCCCCTTAACATTATATGATATATGTTTGTTTTACTCTTTTTTCTGGCTTGCCTTGGCACTTCTTTTCACCTCGACAATAGTATAACATATTTTCATTTATTTGTCAAGACGACAGAACCGTCCCCATGTCTGCGTTATCTAATCTGAGGTCACAGCCTGACACACATTTTTCATATCGACCACTTTACATAGAGCGATTTTAAATAGTGTTCGATATAGATGTCATAAGCTGATACTGCCGAAAAAGGCCTAAAATAAGGCTTTTTCACACACTATTTTTCAATCCTTGACATCAAACATACCGTCTCCACATGCATGGTCTGGGGGAACATGTCGAAGCCTTGGGCGGATTTTATGCGGTAGCCTCGCTCGGCAAAAAGCCTTGCGTCCCTTGCAAGCGTTGACGGGTCGCAGGAAATGTATACTATCCTTTCGGGCGCGGCGGCGGCTATTGCGTTTATTGTTCGCTCGTCGCTGCCCGCCCGGGGCGGGTCCATGATTACTGTGTCCGCTTGGCTTAGCTTTTCGATAATGTCCCCAACCTTTCCCGCATAAAATTCTGCGTTTTCTATGCCGTTTTTTCGCGCGTTTTTCCGCGCATTCTTTACCGCGTCCTCCACAAGCTCCACTCCCACAACACTTCCGGCTTGCTTTGCCGCAAGCAATGAAATTGTGCCTATGCCGCAGTACAGGTCCAAAAGCCTTGTGCTTTTGTCAATTTTCGCAAATTCAAGGGCGCAGCGGTAAAGCCGCTTTGTCATTTCGGGATTTACCTGCAAAAAGCTCCCCGGCGAAACCTCAAACCGCACTCCCATTAACTGCTCCTCAAGCACTTCTCTTCCAAACAGCGGCTTTTTTTCGCCTTTTAACATTATGCTCTCCACCGCCCCACAGGCGGCGCGGATTTGCTCTATGGCTTTTTTTCGGTCAAAATTCCCCTCCGGCATCAGCATTGCCATTATCTTCCCCGACGCTTCGCTCTTCCTTATAAATATTCTTCCGTCAAAAACTTCCGCCGCCGCTGCTGCGATTTTTGAAAATTCGCCGGGACACAAAAAGCAATCCTCGGCAGGGACAAGGCTGTGGGTTTTGCCCTCAAAAAAGCCAAATTTTCCGCCCTTTAGGGCAAAAATCGCCTTATTTCTGTAACGCAGAGGGTTGTCAGCTCCGTTCATTTTGTCAAGGGAAAAATCCCCAAAACCGCCTATGCGCCTTAAGGCATCGGTTATTATCTTTTCCTTTTGGGCAAGCTGGGCTTCATAGAGCATATTCATCATCGCACAGCCGCCGCATTTTCCAAAGGCCGTACACACCGGCTCTGTGCGCTTTGCCGACGGCTCGATGATTTCGGCAAGCTCCCCTTCGGCAAAGGTTTTTTTGCGTTTTGTTATTTTTACCGTACATTTATCCCCCGGTACGGCACCCGCCACAAAAACAGCCATGCCGCCGATTCTGCCCACGCCTCTGCCGTTGGAGGTCATGCCCGTTATCTCAATTAAATCCGGCATAAGCCCACTCCCTACTGATTATTTCTCTTTTTCTCCAAATACTCGTCATAGGTTTCCATGCGGTCGGTTATGCTGCCGTCGGCGGCAATGTCGATTATTCTGTTTGCCGCCGTCTGTATGAACTCATGGTCATGGGAGGCAAATATTACATTGCCCTTAAAGGCGCAAATTCCGTTGTTTACCGCCGTTATGGATTCAAGGTCAAGGTGGTTTGTGGGCTGATCGAGAATTAACACGTTTGAGCCGTAAAGCATCATCCGCGACAGCATACATCTCACTCTCTCGCCGCCGGAAAGAACGTTTACCTGCTTAAAAACATCATCGCCCGAAAATAACATTCTTCCCAAAAATCCGCGGATATAGCTTTCGTTCTGGGTTTCAAAGCCCTCTGCGCTGTATTGTCTTAACCAATCGATAAGGTTAAGGGTGCAGCCCTCAAAATATTTTGAGTTGTCCTTGGGGAAATAGCTCCTTGATGTGCTTATTCCCCATTTAACCGTTCCCTCGTCCGGCTCGTCCTCACCGGCGAGAATTTCCAAAAGTGCGCTTACGGCAAGCTCGTTTTCGCCTATTACCGCGATTTTATCGTTTTTATTTAAGGTAAAGCTTATGTTGTTTAATAGCTTTTCACCGTTTACGGTCTTTGATATTCCGTCAACCGTCAAAAGGTCGCGCCCCGCTTCTCTGTCCATATCGAAGCCCACAAAGGGGTAACGCCTTGAGGATGCCGGAAGCTCCTCAATTGTCAGCTTATCGAGCATTTTTTTGCGGCTTGTTGCCTGCTTGGACTTTGATTTATTCGCCGAGAATCGCTGTATAAATGCCTGAAGCTCCTTTATTCTCTCCTCCGCCTTTTTGTTTTGCTGCTTTATCATCTGTTCGATAAGGCGGCTTGATTCATACCAAAATTCGTAGTTGCCTACATAAAGCTTTATCTTGGAATAATCTATATCCACAATATGGGTGCATACCACATTTAAAAAGTATCTGTCATGGGAAACAACAATGACCGTTCCCTCATAATCAAGCAGAAAATCCTCCAGCCACTCCACCGCGTTTATGTCTAAATGGTTTGTCGGCTCGTCTAAAAGAATTATGTCCGGGTTGCCGAAAAGTGCCTGGGCAAGCAGCACCTTGACCTTTGAATTTCCGTCAAGCTGTGACATTTGAGAATATAAAATTCCCTCGTCAAGCCCTAAGCCTTGAATAAGCTTTGACGCGTCGGACTCCGCCTCCCAGCCGTTCATTTCGGCAAACTCCGCCTCCAAATCGGCGGCTCTTAAGCCGTCCTCATCGGAGAAATCGGGCTTTTCATAAAGGGCGTCCTTTTCTTTCATAATCGAATAAAGCTTTTCATTGCCCATTATCACTGTATCCAAAACACTGCACTCGTCATAGGCGAAATGGTCCTGCTTTAAGACGGACATACGGCAGTTTGGGTCAATGCTGACCTCGCCGGAGGTGGTTTCCAGTTCACCGGACAGAAGCTTCAGAAAAGTCGATTTGCCCGCGCCGTTGGCGCCGATAACGCCGTAGCAGTTGCCGGGCGTAAACTTCAAATTAACATCGGAAAAAAGCCTTTGAGAGCCGAAGCTCAGACTTACGTTTGTTACTGTAATCAATAATTTCATTCCTTTCGGTGGTTTTATTTGATAGGTAATTGCGAAATGGAAATTTCGCAATTACAGTTAGGAGTTAGGAATGCGGAATGTGGAGTTAATGACAAAAATCCTTGCGGATTTTTAATTATTATATATACAACTCCACACTGCAATCATCCGGTTTTATTTGATTATACTATATTATCGCCGATAAGTCAAATATTTTTACTAAAACGGGGACAATCCAAGTGTCCCTGTCAGACCGTCGATAAATTGGTCAGACCGTGCGGGATTTTAAATCAAAGACAAAAATATAATCTCTTAATACTACCAAAGGCATTCCATCGAGGAATGCCTTTGGTATGCACTTTTTGCGAAAATAAACTCTACCGTACCCTCGTACGCCTACGAGTTCATTTTCGCGAAATCTGACTCAATTTCTCGCAGTCTTTCAAACTTACAATTCGCTTATTAAATCATTCATATTGTACATTCCCGCGTTTTTCCCGGTTATGAACTTTGCCGCCTTTATGGCACCTACGGCGAAAACCTCCTTGCTTGCGGCGCTGTGGCGAAGCTCTATTACCTCGTCCGTACCGGCAAAGATTACGTCATGCTCGCCCACTATCGTGCCGCCTCTTACGGCGTGAAGGCCTATTTCGGTTTTTCTTCTTTTTCTCCTTACCGAGTGCCTGTCATACACATATTCCGCGTCATAGGACAGGGTTTCGTCAATGGCGTCGGCGATTGCCAATGCCGTACCGGAGGGCGCGTCAATCTTCTGATTATGATGCTTTTCGACAATCTCTATATCGAAGTTTCCCTCCAAAAGCTTTACCGCTCTTTTGCATAAATCGATAAGCAGATTTATGCCCAAGCTCATATTTGCCGAGAAGAAAACCGGAATTTCCTTTGACGCTTCCTTAAACTCCGCCTTTTGCTCCTCGCTAAAGCCCGTTGTCGCCAAAATTACCGGCAGCTTTCGCTCCTTGCAGTATCCAAGCAGACCGCTAAGGCATGAGGGGTGGGAAAAATCTATTACCACATCCGCTTCGCCGGTGTATTCGGCGGGATTTTTGTAAACGGGATAAGTATTTTCTATCGAATCGTTTATGTCAAAGCCTGCGACAATTTCACATTCGCTGTCCTCGCTCACAAGACGGGTTATTACCTGACCCATTTTGCCGTTGCAGCCGTTCATTATGATCTTTATCATGGCGTATTCCTCCCTTAAAGAAGTCCCACAGCCTTCATGCTGTTTACAAGCTTCTCCTTGTTGGACTCATCCATGTCGATAAGCGGAAGTCTTAAATCTCCCACGTTATAGCCCATAAGACGCATTGCGGTCTTTACGGGAATGGGGTTTGTTTCAATAAACAGCGATGAGCATAAATCCAAATACTTAAGCTGAAGCTCACAGGACCTCTTTACATCGCCGTCAAAATATGCCTGACACATTTGGTGAGTTTCTGCGGGGGCAACGTTTGCCAGTACCGAAATAACGCCCTTGCCGCCCAATGACAGTATGGGAACAATCATATCGTCGTTGCCGGAATAGATGTACAGCTCGGGAATTTGCGCCGCAATCTGCGCCACATAGCTTATATTGCCCGAAGCCTCCTTTATTCCCACAATATTATCCACCTTTGCAAGCTCCTTTAATACGGGAATGGAAATATTCATGCCCGTTCTTGAGGGAACATTGTATAAAATACAGGGAATATCCACGCTCTCGGCTATGGTGGTAAAATGCTTTACCAGTCCCCTCTGCGAGGTCTTGTTGTAATAGGGCGTAACCAAAAGCAGAGCGTCCGCGCCGTACTCCTGCGCCTTTTGGGAAAGCATAACCGCGTGCATTGTATCGTTTGAGCCTGTGCCGGCAATAACCGGTATCCTGCCCGCAACGGTGGCACAGGTGTGTCTTATCGCCTCCAAATGCTCCAAATTCATCATGCACGAAGCCTCGCCGGTGGTGCCGCATATAACTATTGCGTCCGTACCCTTTTCGATGTGCATTTCAATCATTCTGTCAAGCTCGGCATAATTTGTTTCCCTGTCGTTTAAAAAGGGAGTTACAATCGCAACCGCCGAGCCGGTAAAAGGTAATGTCTTTGCCATAATATCAAATCCTTTCCGAAAAAATCAATCCATGTATCCCTTAGCAGTCAAAAGCTCTGCCAAAAGCACCGCACCGCCTGCGGCACCTCTTAGGGTGTTGTGGCTCATGGAAACCATTTTGTAATCATACTGCGTCGATTCTCTTAAGCGGCCGCAGCTTATTGCCATTCCGCCGTCAATTTCTCTTGCGGTCTTTATCTGGGGCTGATCGGGCTGTTCTTCCTCTGTGTATACATATATAAACTGCTTGGGCGCGTGGGGCAGACCCAGCTTTTGCGGCTCGCCCTCGTATTCTCTCCACAGATTTTGTATCTCGTCTACGGACGGCTTCTCGTCCTTAAAGGAGAAGAATATTGCCGCCGTATGGCCGTTTGAAACGGGAACTCTGTAGGTCTGGCACTCAATCTGCAAATCCTTTGAGGGAACTATCTCGCCGTTTTCTATTGTACCCAAAATCTTATTGGGCTCAACCTCCGACTTCATTTCCTCGCCGCCTATATAGGGGATCAGATTATCCACCATTTCCGGCCAGGTTTCAAAGGTCTTTCCGGCACCGGAAATTGCCTGATATGTGGTTACAAGGGCATGGTCTACGGGGTATTTCATATTAACCACCGCAAGCGCCGGCAGGTATGACTGCAATGAGCAGTTGGATTTTACCGCGATAAAACCGCGCTTTGTGCCCAATCTTTCACGCTGTGAGGGAATAATCTCCAGGTGATTGGGGTTAATTTCGGGGATAATCATGGGTACATCGGGGGTGTGACGGTGAGCGGAGTTGTTGGAAACAACCGGACATTCCGCCTTTGCGTATCTTTCCTCCAAAGCCTTTATCTCATCCTTTTTCATGTCAACGGCACAGAACACAAAATCAACCATGCCTGCAATTTTCTCAACATCCGCCGTTGCGTCCATTACAACCATATCGCGTACATTTTCGGGAATTTCCCCGTCCATGCACCATTTTTTGCCTACGGCGTCGGAGTATTTCTTGCCCGCGCTTCTGGGTGATGCGGCAAGCACCTCTATTGTGTACCAGGGGTGGTTGTAAAGCAGGGTAATAAACCGCTGTCCCACCATGCCTGTTGCACCTATGATACCGATTTTATAATTGTTTTTCATATGAAAATCTCTCCTTTTTTTAATTGAAAAAGACAGTAATCCGGGGATTACTGCCTATAATGACTGCATTATATGCGATAGCTCCCCATCTTGCGATGACAGTCATACCGTTATTTGCGGCATGCCCAGCAAAAGCGCCCGCGAAAGCGTTCTGCTTCGGCATTTTCCCCTTTTACCGCCCTTCATCGGCGAACGCGCGCCTCTGTGCGGTTACTCATGAAAAATGCACCTCTATCCTTATTTCTATTATATTATCACATTTATTATTGTGTGTCAATACCTTTTTAATTATTCTTCCTCTTTAAAGGGGAATATATCGCCCAAAAAGCTCTTTGCCTTCTGTTTTACGGTACTTATTCTTCTTGTTTCCTCGAACTCGTCAAGCTCGTCCGTATCGTCCTCTTCCTCCGGGGCAGGCTTTCTTGCGGGCTGGTATTTTCTTCTGGGTCTTTCCTCTTCCTCCTCAGGCTCTTCCTCAATGACCTCCTGAGACTTTATTCTGTTCATGCGGCTGTCCCATCTCTTGAACACGTCCTCCGAGTCTGCCGCAAAGTCCGCGCCATGTCTTTCGGGCATGGATATTGAGCCGTTTATGGAATAGTTATCGTTGGTGTTGGTAACATCGGTTTCCATTTCGGAGAAGCCGCCCACGTTGGAAACGAATTTTTCCTCCAAATCCCGTCTTAGAGCCTTGATTTCCGCACCCACATTCTTTTCCTTCTTTGAAAGGTTATAAAATCTGTTGCCTATTAAGAAGCTCAAAACCAGGTTTACCAAAACCGACAGCACAAACCACAAAAATGAGCCGCCCTTTGTGGTGTACTTTTTCTCGGCCGCCTTTTGAGCCGCCGCCTCGGCAACGCCCGTCTGGGTCTGCTCAGCGGCTGCGGCAATTGCCGTAGGAACGGGCTTTTCTATGCCGGTTTCCTCACCGGCGCTTACGTCAACCTCACCGGTGTTCTCGTCTGTGTTGTTCTCCTCCGTATAATCCTCACTGCCGTCGGAACGTACCGAGTCGGAGGACGAGGAGCTTACGGATTTGCCGGAAACCGTTCCCGAGGTTACCTCATTGCTTCCCGAAACGCTGCCCTTGGTTTTTGTAACACCGGTGGCGGTGGTTGTGGTGGTGGTTGATTTTGAGGTGGGCGCCTGAGTGGGAGCCGCGTATGCCGAAGCGCCTATTACCATTACCGATACGGCGCACAGAGTTATAAGTATATTCTTTATGCTTTTCATCTTTATATATTCCTTTCCTTATTATTCCGCAAATGCGGCTCTTAATTTCTTTCTTATGGGCAGCTTTTGCATTTTTGTTTTGCTTGCCTGATAAATTCTTGTATATGTGAGCATTTTCTCATCATCGCGCTTGCAGCGGGTGTAGCCTATCAAGAACCAGTTCCAAAAGCTTGGACACATGGTTTCCATGTTTATCATAAGCTCGTGGTAATGTCCCGGCGTTTCGATAATCTCCAAAGCAAGCTTGGGGATTACGAAATCGTAGCAGGTTTTTTGGGTTTTTTTCATTTCCAAAAGAAGCTCTCTTACAAGCTGTGCCGCGTCCCGCGCCTTTGCCTGATTGCCGTAGCTTCTCGCCCATATGTAATAGGCATTTAAAAGCCTTGATAAGAGCAGGGGCGAGAGGTTGTCCTGCATATCCGCCTTAACGTCCTGCTGAACATCGGTGTATTTGTTGCGCTGATAAGGCTCGTAGCCCACCTTCTTTAAAATCTTCTTAATTCGCCGCATATCCTCCTGCTGCTCACCATGGGTTTTGGTGTGGCGGGTTAAGGTTATGCCGTATTGCGCCCAGTCAATGTCCTTGTTGGTGTAAATATATTTTAAGCAGTATTTGCGAAGCAGCCTGTCCTCGGTGGAAGCCTCGAAAAACGCGATAAGCTCTGCCATATCCGCCTTGTTCCAGTTAGAGGGCGGCGAGAAGGGCTTTACCCCGTAGCCGGTGACTATAACCGACGCGGCGGTTTCCACAAAGGTGGTAAGGTGGATACGGTTGCCGCTGAAGAAATCCCGCCAGCTTTCGTCGCCGTATTTGTGCTTAAGCTGTGCAAACAGCCCCAAAAAGATATATTTTGTCTTATCGTCAAGACGGCTTTCCCGTCTTGCAAGCTCGGTCATAATCGCGCCGATATGCCGTTTCATTTCGGCGACCTGCACATTCTCATGCTCCGTTGAGGAGAATATGGAGCCTAAATCAAAGCTTTGACCGGCGCTCAGCTTTTCCACAATCTGGCTCATATGCATATCCGTAAGGGAGGTTACCTCGTCGGGGAACATATCTATATTATCGTACATAACCTTTGAAATCTCAAAGCGCACGTCCTTATATTCATCATCACCGATAAGGGAATAAAGCTGACGCGCTCTTTTAACAAACGCCCGCTCGCCGCCGGACTCCTTTAAGCGGATAAGCTTTGCGCCCATGCCCGGCGATGTCACATTCTCATAAGTGTTCTCCCAGTCCAAAAGTCCCTCAACGCTTCTTATTCCCAAAAGCGCGTATTCGCTCTTAAGCTCCTTAGGCTCCCATTTTACAAGCAGCGGAGATATTTCATAGGCGCTCATATCAAGCTTTTCCATGTCCATGAACATACAGCTTTCTCTCGTTTCGATTGCCTGCTTTGTGATATTGTTTTTGCCGCTTATGGTGCCATGGAATATTATCTTGTCCTGCTTTTCCGAGGGGAGGTATACGTTATAGGTGGAAATTCCCATATTTTCCTCCATATCCCTGGGCAGCAGGTATTTTAAGGCTATAAGATACATTGCGGTTTCCTCCTCCGAGGAGGTGGATATGCAGATGTTTTTTATTGCCTTTTTGGAGGCTATAAGGCTTATGGCATTATTTAATATGTAGGAAAGCTCCCGTTTATGCTCACCTATAAAGGCGCACACCTTATCCTCCATGCCCTCTTTGGGCTTTGCGTCGTCCGCGGCGGGGAGATAGTGAACAATCTCCCGCTCGGTTTCCTCCGGCGTTAAATATGTTTTGAATTTGTCACAGCCGTAATAAAGCTCGGGTAAAAAATCATCCTCCGCGCCCTCGAATATAAGCGCGTGTGAGAAGAAGTTACCCTCATGCCCCAAATAATCCACTCCCGAATACACCGACTGCACAGCGGCAAGTTTCCCGTCGGCAAGCCGTAATGTTCTGAAGGTTTTCGGAAACAGTCCCGGAACTGACGGATCGCCCACATTTTTTGAATACTCAATGGTGTTATCCTTTGGCAGGCGGTAGCTTGCCACCCGGATAATTTCGTCCAGGTTTTCCCTGGAAAGTCCCTGGGAGCAGGAGTAGACCCTAAGTCCGCCCTGGTTTGAAAGCCCCAGCTCCGTATCCGAAAGACTGTGCTGTACCGAAGTGTATATCACTTGATAGACCTTCATATTATCATCCTTTCCGCCGCCTTGTGGCGGCACATATAAAATCCCCAATTTTAATCAAGCTCTTTGATACCTGTGTATAATTCGTAGTATCTTCCCTTCTGCGCCAAAAGCTCCTCGTGAGTACCGCGTTCGATTATCTCACCATGCTCCAAAACCATTATCGCGTCCGCGTTTCTTATGGTGGAGAGCCTGTGGGCAATTACAAAGGTTGTTCTGTTTTCCATCAAAGCGTCCATTCCCGCGTTTATTTCCCGCTCTGTTCTTGTATCAACCGAGGAGGTTGCCTCGTCAAGAATTAGAATGGGTGCTTTTGAAAGCGCGGCTCTTGCAATGTTTAAAAGCTGGCGCTGACCCTGTGAAAGATTTGCGCCGTCACCGCCCAAAACGGTGTCATAGCCGTCGGGAAGATGCCTTATAAAGCGGTGGGCACAGGAGGTCTGCGCCGCCGCTCTTACCTGTGCGTCCGTAGCGTCCGGTCTGCCGTAGCGGATATTCTCCATTACCGTACCGGTAAAGAGGTGGGTATCCTGCAAAACCATGGCAATATTTTGCCTAAGCGTCGGCAAATCCATATCCCTTATATCAACTCCGTCAATGGTAATCTTGCCGGAATTTATATCGTAAAACCTTGTTATAAGATTTGTTATCGTTGTTTTGCCCGCACCCGTTGAGCCTACAAGGGCAATCTTCTGACCGGGGTGAGCGTAAATCGAAACATTTTTAAGTATTGTTTTTTCGGGTGTATAGCCAAAGGTCACGTTGTCTATTACAACATCGCCCTTTATCTCAGGCATAAGTGCCTTTTCGCTGTTTTTCTCCGGCTCCTCGTCCATAACCGCAAACACACGCTCCGCGCCCGCCATTGCGGACATAACGTTTGTAAGCTGCTGAGAAAGCTCGTTTATGGGTCTTGAAAACTGCCTTGAGAAGTTTACAAACACCGCAAGTCCGCCCACGTCCAAAGAAGCAAGAGGAATTGCGCGCCCTGCCTTGGTAATAAGGCAAAGCAGTGATCCCACCGCCGCGGTAAGGGTGTAATTTACCTGGGACATGGCGTTCATTGCCGGGCCCATCATTCCGCCCATAAACTGCGCCTTTATCTGCTTATGCTTCAAATCATCGTTTAGAGCCGAGAATTTTTCGGTTATTTTATCCTCGTAATTAAATACCTTTACAACCTTTTGACCGGTAACGGTTTCCTCGATACAGCCGTTTACCGCGCCCAGCGCCGCCTGCTGTGATGAAAACCATTTTCTGGAATGTTTCGCAATGCTCATTCCCACAAACGCCATTAAAGGCGCCATTACTATGGTTACAAGAGTTAAGGCTGCGTTTGTGTAAAGCATCAGCAAAAGTGTTCCCCCAAGGCTCACAACTCCCGAAAAAATCTGTACCAAGGTGGAGTTTAGCATTTCGCCTATAGTGTCCACATCGTTTGTAAACCGAGACATTATATCACCGGTGGGGTTTTTATCGTAATAGCTTACGGGAAGCTTTGAAAGCTTTTTAAACAAGTCCTCTCTAATTCTTGCAAGGGCTCTTTGGGAAACGCCTATCATAATCCGCGCCTGGAAATATGCCGCCGCAATTCCTGCCGCATACACCGCCGCCATAAGCGCAAGACCGCTTATGAGCATGTAAAGCTTTTGGGCATTGTCAACGTCCGCAACCAGGTTGTTTATAATCGGTCTTAACAAATAAGAGCCTGCCAAATTCGTTGCTGCGCTTATCAAAACGCATACAAACGCCGCGGCAATTTTTGCTTTGTCCTCTTTTAGGTAGTGCAAAAGCCGTTTTATTGATTTTTTCATTTCCTTGGGCTTGGCGGCTTTTTTAAAATCCCGCATCTTGCCCGGAGGTCCCATAGGAGGCATTATGCACTCACCTCCTTATCGTTTTGGGAGTAATAGATATCCCGGTACTCATCACATTGGCTCATAAGCGCGCTGTGAGTTCCCTCTCCCGCAACCTTGCCCTCGTCTATAACGATTATCTTATCCGCGTCAATGACCGAGGATATTCTTTGGGCAATTATTATTTTTGTAGTGTCCTTTAGAGTGCCTGAAAAGGCTTCGCGTATTCTCGCTTCGGTGGCGGTGTCCACAGCCGAGGTGGAGTCGTCAAGAATGAGGATTTTAGGACGCTTTAGGAGCGCTCTTGCGATACAAAGCCTTTGCTTTTGTCCGCCGGAAACGTTCACGCCGCCCTGACCAAGCTCCATGCTGTATCCATCGGTAAACTCGTTTATAAATCCGTCCGCCTGTGCGGCAGCTGCCGCCGCGCGTATTTCCTCCTCGGTGGCGTTCTCGTCACCCCATTTTAAGTTTTCCTCTATAGTGCCGGAAAAAAGCACGTTCTTTTGCAGAACCATGCCCACTCCGTCCCTTAAATTCCTAAGGCTGTAGTCCTTAACGTCAACACCGTCAACCAGTACCTGTCCTGCGGAGGTATCGTAAAGTCTGGGTATAAGCTGAACAAGGGAGGTTTTGCCGGAGCCTGTGGCGCCGATTATGCCAACAGTCTGTCCCGGCTCGACCTTAAAGCTTATATCGCTTAAAACATTATTGTTTTTGTAATAGCCGAAGCTTACGTTCTTAAACTCAATCTCTCCGCGCTCAACCTTTTTATCCTTTTTAGCCGCGTTCTCGTCGGTTAAGGTAACCTCCGCGCCCAACACCTCGCGCACACGCTCTGATGAAGCCATGGCTCTGGAGCTTTGCAGTATTACCATGGAAACCATCATAAGGGACATGAGAATTTGCACTATATATGTAGTAAACGCCGTTAAATCCCCCACCTTCATTGTACCGCCGATAACGAATTTACCGCCGTTGTAGACAACCGCAAGGGTGGTTACGTTCATGGCAAGGGTCATGACCGGCATGGTACAGACAACGATTTTAAGAGCGCGAAGGGCGGTATCTCTCAAATCCGTATTTGCCGCACCGAATTTTTCCCTTTCAAAATCCTCTCTTACAAAGGATTTTATAACCCTCACGTTTGTGATGCTCTCCTGTATGGCGGAGTTTAGACCGTCGAGCTTTTTTTGCATAAGCTCAAAGCGGGGAAACGCCGTTTTCATAAGCAGGAAAATGGTAAGCACCAGACAGGGCATAACCACCAAAAGCACCCCGGCCAGCTTAATGTTTATGGAACACGCCATTATTATTCCGCCGATAAGCATGCCCGGCGAGCGCATTGCCATAATAAGACACATTCTGACAAAATTCTGAAGCTGTGTTATATCGTTTGTAAGTCTTGTTACAAGAGAGCCGGTCGAAAATTTATCGATATTTTCAAAGGAGAACTCCTGTACTTTTTTAAATAAATCTCTCCTTAAATCGGCGCAGAAAAGCACCGATGCCTTTGTCGAAAGGTAATGTCCGCCAAGACCGCCGCATATCATAACACCGATACAGCCCACCATGCAGGCGGCAACGCCGGCTATATATCCCCCATGGGGATTTTGGGCGTATTCCACATGATTTATCATCATTGCCATGAACTTCGGCAGCACTATCTCGCCCGCAACCTCCGAAAGCATCAGAAGCGGACCGAATATGAAAAACAAAATATAGGGCTTTACATATTTAAAATAGGTTTTCAAACAATCCTTCCTCTCTTTTTTAAAGGCGGCGTTGTGCCGCCGCAGTCCCCGCAAAGGGAATTATTTGTTTCTGTATTTTAGCGCCGCATCTATAAAGGACGCAAACAGCGGGTGCGCATGATTGGGTCTTGACTTAAATTCCGGGTGGAACTGAACAGCCAAAAACCAGGGATGGTCGGGTATTTCAACCATTTCCACAAGCTTCTCGTCCGGGGACTGTCCGCTTACCGTCATGCCCGCATTTTCTATCTGTTCTCTGTAGAAGTTGTTAAATTCGTAACGGTGACGATGTCTTTCATAAATCAAATCATCGCCGTAAACCTTACAAGCAAGAGTATCCTTTTTAATCTTGCAGGGATAAAGACCCAAGCGCATTGTTCCGCCCAGGTTTTCCACGTCCTTTTGCTCCGGCATAAGGTCGATTACGGGATAGGGTGTTTCGGGGTCAAGCTCCGAGGAATGTGCGCCCGAAAGACCCAAGACATTTCTTGCGTACTCGATAACCGCAATCTGCATACCCAAGCAAATCCCGAAATACGGAATTTTATTCTCTCTTGCGTATTTTGCGGCAATAATCTTGCCTTCAATTCCCCTGTCACCGAAGCCGCCGGGGACAAGTATACCGTCACTTCCCGAAAGAAGCTCTGCCGCGTTTTCCTCCGTAACCTCTTCACTGTTTACCCAGTTTATATTGACATTTGTTCTGTTGGAAATTCCGCCGTGCTTTAAGGACTCCACAATGGAAATATACGCGTCATGCAGTGAAACGTATTTGCCCACCAGGGATATTGTAACCTCGTCCTTTTCGCCCTTCATCAAATCCTTGACCACCTCAACCATTTGAGTCCAGTCCTCCAAATCGGGCTTTTTGTCCTCAAGACCCAATCTCTTGCAGACAATTTTGCCAAAGCCCTCCTCCTCAAGTGCCAAAGGCACCTCATAGAGGGTATCCAGGTCAAGATTTTCTATAACACATTCCTTAGGAACATTGCAGAAAAGTCCGATTTTTTCCGCCAAACCCTCCTCAAGGGGCTTTTCCGTTCTCAAAACCAGAACATCGGGCTGAATACCCAAGCTCAAAAGCTCCTTAACGCTGTGCTGAGTGGGCTTTGTTTTCTGCTCGCCGGAGGTTGACAGATAGGGAACAAGGGTAAGGTGTATGTACATACAATTCTCCTTGCCCACCTCGGTAACAACCTGTCTTATTGCCTCCAAAAACGGAGTGGACTCAATATCGCCCACAGTGCCGCCTATTTCGGTTATAACAATATCCGTCTGCTGAGTTTTGGCAACCCGGTAAACTCTTTCCTTTATTTCGTTTGTGATATGGGGAATAACCTGAACAGTTCTGCCCTCATAGTCGCCGCGTCTTTCCTTGGTAATTACCGACCAGTAGATTTTTCCTGTGGTAACGTTGGAGTTTATGCTTAAGTTTTCGTCTATAAATCTCTCATAGTGACCCAAATCCAAATCGGTTTCCGCGCCGTCATCGGTAACGAACACCTCACCATGCTGATAAGGGCTCATTGTACCCGGATCCACATTTATATAGGGGTCGAATTTCTGCATGGTTACCTTGTAGCCCCTTGCCTTTAAAAGTCTGCCTAAGGACGCCGCCGTAATTCCTTTTCCGAGTCCCGAAACAACTCCGCCTGTTACGAAAATGTATTTTGTTGACATAATTTTATCCTCTCTTTATTTTACTGACAAATCTCTCAATTCTCTTTAATGCTTCTTGTATGTTTTCTATGGAGTAGGCATATGAGCAGCGTATAAAGCCCTCGCCGCTTTCACCGAATGCGTCACCGGGAACAACCGCCACCTTTTCCTCCCGAAGCAAGCTTTCGCAAAACTGCTGTGAGGTCATGCCCAATGATTTTATGCATGGGAAAACGTAAAACGCGCCCAAAGGCTCAAAGCAGGAAAGTCCCATATCCCTGAAACCGTCCACGATATAACGTCTTCTGTAATTATATTCCCGGCACATATCCTCAACGTCACCGTCGCAGTTTTTCAAAGCCTCGATAGCGGCGTACTGGCTTGTTGTGGGTGAGGACATAATTCCGTACTGATGCACCTTTGTCATAAGCTTAATAATCCGCTCCGGACCCAGTGCATAGCCCAATCTCCAACCGGTCATGGCAAATGCCTTGGAAAAGCCGTTTACAACAACAGTTCTCTCCCTCATGCCCTCGATTGCCGAAAATGTGGTATGGCATTCCTCGCCGTAACGAAGCTCGCCGTAAATCTCGTCCGAAAGCACCAAAATATCCGTACCCCGTATAACCTCGCCGATCGCCTCCAAATCCGATTTTGACATAACCGCCCCGGTGGGGTTGTTGGGATAGGGGAGAATTAAGAGCTTGGTTTTATCGGTTATTTTCTCCTTTAAGGCTTCGGGCGTGAGCCTGAAGTCGTCCTCCTCTTTGGTTTCTATAATGACCGGCTTTGCGCCCGCCATGATTGCACAGGGCTTGTAGCAAACAAAGCTCGGCTCCGGGATAAGCACCTCGTCCCCCGGCGAGAGCACACAGCGCATCATAGCGTCTATTGCCTCCGAGCCGCCCACAGTGACAAGCACCTCTTTTTTGGGGTCATACTCAACGCCGTATTTTCTTTTTGTATAATTGCAAATCTCCGTACGAAGCTCCAAAAGCCCGGCGTTGGCGGTGTAATAGGTCTGACCCTTTTCTAAGGAATAGATGCCCGCCTCCCGTATGGTCCAGGGCGTTATAAAGTCCGGCTCGCCCACACCCAAGGAAATCACGCCCTCAATTTCCGCCGCGTAATCGAAAAATTTTCGTATTCCCGACGAGGGCAGGGAGTCAACAGTGGGATTTATGAGTCTTTCCAGATCTATCATAATGTAATTACCTGTCTTGTATCCTTTTCGTCGTCCTCAAATACAATTCCTTCCTCTTTATATTTCTTTAAAACAAAATGGGTTGCCGTAGAGATTATATCGTCCATGGGCGCAAGCTTCTGCGCCACAAACAGAGCAACCTCCTTCATAGTTCTGCCCTCGATTGTCACAGCCAAATCATAAGCGCCGCTCATAAGGTAGAGTGAGGTCACCTGCGGGTATTTGTAAATACGCTCGGCAATTTTATCAAAGCCCTCGCCCCGCTGAGGAGTAACCCGAAGCTCAATAAGTGCCGTAACCACCTCGCGGTCGGTTTTGTCCCAGTTTATAAGTGTCTTATAGCCTACAATTATGTTATTGTCCTCAAGCTTTTTGATTTCGGCGTCTACCTCGGCGTCCGAAATACCCAGCATATGCGCTATTTTGGCTCGTGAAACATTATTTTTTTCCTTTTCGAGAATTCTTAAGATATTATCATCCATATGTATCCGCCTCCTCATTTTCAATTATGCCGCAATAGGGCATACTATTCTATTATTATATATTATTTTTAAAAAAATTTCTACACTTTTATCAAAAAAAGTTGTACAAATTTTCGGCAGTTTTTTTTGGTTTTTTGAATGAGGAATAACTCCCGGCTGTTTTTGGGGCTTTAACACAAAACCCCTTGCAGATTGTTTAATGTCTGTAAAGGGTTCCCGCATTTTATCAGTATTTGTTCCATGCCGGGTTTTTTGATAACCGATTGTAAATATTTTTAAGGCTTTTTATTGCCTTAGTAAACTCAATTCTGTCGCACTCCTGCATTACATATTGATTTTGCATGATTGCATAAGCTTTCTTAACAGCCGTATTTTCCGCAGCCTGTGAAAAAAACACAAAATCCTTCGGTAACAGTCCTCTAACGCCGTCCAATCTGTTCTGTTCCTCTTCAAGACGAATTTCAAGCAGTTTTTCCAATTGTTCACAGTCTTTTAATAGGGAAATAATTTTTTGCTGCTTCTCCAAAACAGATAAATCATAAATATGCTTTGCCGCTTCAAAGGCTCGGTTTGACTTGTCTGAGTTCCTTACATAAGCTTCGGCTGCAAATAGTTTATCAACGAAAATCCTCTCAAGCGTGATGGTCATTACAGAAAAAGGCTTTACATCATAAGCTTCTTCAAGAATTTTTCTTTCTTCCTCCGTTGCCAAATTGTATATCATGGCAGATATTTCCAAAGAAGTCACAGGCTCACTTATGGTAAAAGATGTGGCTTCTACTTTCAGTTTACCAAACCTCTGCAAACTGTCATCGGCGTCATAGGCGGTTACAGGCTCATAATTGTATACCGCTATGACTTCGGAACGGTTAGTTCTGCCCTCATCGGCCGCTCTTTTCAATACACTGTATTTTTTAGCTGCCTTTTCAAGCCGTTTATCATTTTGAGTACGGCTGCAATTTTGAGTGTCAACGGATAAGTCAATATCTTCGGAAAATCTGTTTGTTGTTTTCAATGCTTTATACAGCGCCGTTCCGCCTTTAAAATAAGCGGGCAGTCCGTCTTTTTGAAATTTTGACAGTTCCTTTAGCACCAATACCACATAATAATCTTTTTCAAGAACATCGGTTCTGTAGCCGGTTCTTTCGTGTATTGTATTTAAAATTACGGTAAAAGCGTTCTTGTCTGAATGTAGTTTCATATATGCACACCTCCGGCACTTGCCGTATTTGCAAGCTGTAAAATTGTTTTTTTACCATAATAATTATTTGCAAAAGCAAGCAGCTTCTCATACTGCAAATTTCTCTTTTTTATTTGCCCTGCAATAATTGTATAAGGCTGCCGCTCGTCTACGGGGGCTTTATCAATCAGCTCCAGAGCGTCAAGTATTTGCAGATAATCCTTGTTTTTTTCGGTGATTTTTACCTTGGGCGGTTTTATTATCACACCCAGTCTTTTATCTGCTCTTGCACAATCCTTTGCAGCGTTTGTGGCTATTGTTCTCTCGTTTGGAATTTGCGTTGTAAGTCCAATCTTATACATAAGGGAAAGTCCCGTTTCATAGCCCCTGTCGGGAAGTATATATTTGTCTGCAATCAATTGTTCTTTATTTATTTTCGTTTCGCCAAAAGGCGTGATGGCCGCTTTGTAATAAATTCCCTTTTTATAAAATCGCAGCCGAGGAACCGTATTGCCGTCCATAATTCTTTTGAAAGCAACAGCCGCCGCAAGAGCGGCATCTTTTTCTTTTATACAATAATTATCAGCTATTTTTTTTGCTATATCCTTTGTGTAAATAGGTGTTCCCTCTTCGATATTTTCTATCTCATCACACACAAATTTTATATATGTCATAACAAACACCCCTTTGATATATTATAAACGTTATTATTGTTTTAATTACGTTATTATTATATCAAAAGGCTTGTTGTTTGTCAATAAAAAATCTTTAAATCCAATAAAAACCCCGGCAGTGTCACATCAGTGACACTGCCGGGGCTTTTTTATTTTATATCCTCGTTGGGAACTTCTACTCCGTCTATGGTAATGTCTATATCCTTGTACATACTCATGCCCGTACCTGCCGGGATAAGCTTTCCTATGATGACATTTTCCTTAAGTCCTAAAAGCGGGTCTACCTTGCCCTTTATCGCCGCGTCTGTCAGTACCTTTGTGGTTTCCTGGAATGACGCCGCCGACAGGAATGAATCCGTAGCAAGGGATGCCTTCGTGATACCCAACAGCACCGGTGCGCTTGTGGCCGGCTCTGAGCCGTCGCCCTTTTGCTCTATGCGCTTGTTGGCTTCCTCAAACTCGAACTTGTCTACTATCGAGCCTGTTAAAAGATCCGTATCTCCCGCGTCCTCTACTCTTACCTTTCTTAACATCTGCCTGGTTATAACCTCAACGTGCTTGTCGTTGATGTCAACACCCTGCATACGATAAGTTCTCTGTACCTCTCGGGTAATGTATACCTGAACGGCATGGGGGCCCTTTATGGCAAGAATATCGTTGGGGTTTACAGATCCGGCGGTAAGCTCGTCACCGGCTTCGATAACGTCACCGTCATGGACCTTTATCGATGAGCCGTAGGGGATTGCATAGGTCCTCGCCTCGCCCAAATCATCGTTGGTTACGATAACCTCGCGTCTGCGCTTGGACTCGTTTACCTGAATTTTTCCGCCAATCTCGGAGATTATGGCAAGACCCTTAGGCTTTCTTGCCTCAAAAAGCTCCTCGATACGGGGAAGACCCTGGGTAATATCGCTGCCGGAAGCAACACCGCCGGCGTGGAAGGTTCTCATGGTAAGCTGTGTACCCGGCTCACCTATGGACTGAGCCGCAATAATACCTACCGCTTCGCCCACGTTTACAAGCTCGCCCGTTGCAAGGTTTGCGCCGTAGCACTTGGAGCATACGCCCACCTTTGAATGACAGGTCAAAACGCTTCTTATATAAACCTTCTCAATGCCCGCCGCAACAATCTTATCAGCCTGAACATCGGTTATCAGCTCGCCCTTGGGCGCAAGAATTTCGCCGGTTTCGGGGTGAATAACATCCTCCATTGCGGTACGGCCTATAATTCTGTCCTTTAACGGCTCGATGCTTTCCTTGCCGTCGGTAATCTCCGTTACCCATTCGCCCTCGTTTGTTCCGCAGTCGGTTTCTCTTACGATAACGTCCTGGGAAACGTCAACAAGACGTCTTGTCAGGTATCCCGAGTCGGCAGTTCTCAGAGCCGTATCGGTAAGACCCTTTCTTGCACCATGGGAGGAAATGAAGTACTCCAGTACGTTCAAGCCCTCTCGGAAGTTGGCTCTTATGGGTATTTCGACCGTACGTCCCTGGGTATCCGCCATAAGTCCGCGCATTGCGGCAAGCTGTCTTATCTGGTTGACGCTGCCTCGCGCTCCCGAATCCGCCATCATAAATATCGGGTTAAACTCGCCCAAATGCTCCATCATGGCGTCGGTAACCTTGTTTGAAGCTTCTGCCCAGATTTTGATTACCTGCATATATCTTTCCTCGTCGGTTAAAAGACCGAAGCGGTACATCTGAATAATCTTCTCTACCTCTTCCTCGGCAGCCGCAAGAATTTCCTTCTTCTTTTCCGGCACCTCAATGTCGGAAACCGCAACGGTTATAGCGCCCTTTGTCGAGTACTTATATCCCGTTGCCTTGATTTTGTCAAGCACCTCGGCGGTATCGGAAGTTCCATGGATTCTTATGCACTTGTCGATTATCTTTCCAAGCTGCTTTTTGCCCACAACATCGCCGACCTCCAAATCGAACTGCTTCTCATAGGTATCTCTTTCAAGATAGCCTATATCCTGGGGGATATTGTTATTGAATATTATACGTCCCACAGTTGCGTTTATAAGCAGTGATTTCTCCTCGCCGTCTATTACCTTGGTGTTTACAACTCTTATTCTCTCGTGGAGCGTTACCTGATGGTTGTCATATGCCAGAAGCGCCTCGTCAAAGGAGGTAAATACCTTAATGGTAAGCTTCTTTATAATCTCCATTATCCTGTTTACGGAAACGGTAACCGCACCCTCCGGGAAAATCAGAGTTACGGGGTTTATCTTTATAATTGTTTCGTTCTTTGAAAGCTCCGGCTCCTTATAAATATCCCTAAGAGCGTCCTCTATTGCGGTAAAGCTCTTTATGGGCAGATGCTCATCGTAAATCTTTAAATCCTCCTCGGGATTTTTAACAATCTCCTGCCTTAAAAGCTCCAGCTTTGCCGGGTAATCGAGAATATCCTCGATCATTTTATCGTAATGCTCCTTAACGATGGTCAGGTAGTAGGAGCCCAAAATCATATCCTGTGTAGGAACTGTTACCGGGTGACCGTCCTGGGGCTTTAATAGGTTGTTGGCACTGAGCATCAAAAACCTTGCCTCGGACTGCGCCTCGGGCGACAGGGGAACGTGAACAGCCATCTGGTCACCGTCGAAGTCGGCGTTGTATGCGGTACAAACCAACGGGTGAAGCTTTAAGGCTCTTCCGTCAACCAGTCTCGGCTCAAAAGCCTGAATACCCAATCTATGCAGCGTAGGCGCACGATTTAAAAGCACCGGATGCTCCTTTATAACGCTTTCCAAAACGTCCCAAACCTCGGGCTTTGTCCGCTCAACCATGCGCTTTGCGCTCTTTATGTTATGAGCAAGACCTCTTGAAACAAGCTCCTTCATGACAAAGGGCTTGAACAGCTCTATTGCCATTTCCTTGGGAAGTCCGCACTGATAAATCTTCATTTCCGGACCAACGACAATAACCGAACGTCCCGAATAGTCAACACGCTTTCCCAAAAGGTTTTGCCTAAAGCGTCCCTGCTTTCCCTTTAACAGGTCGGAAAGTGACTTTAAGGGTCTGTTTCCGGGGCCTGTTACAGTTCTGCCGCGGCGGCCGTTGTTTATCAGGGCGTCAACCGCCTCCTGTAACATTCTTTTCTCGTTTCTTATGATTATATCCGGCGCACCCAGCTCCAAAAGCCTTCTTAATCTGTTGTTTCTGTTTATAACTCTCCTGTAGAGGTCGTTAAGGTCAGAGGTGGCAAATCTGCCGCCGTCAAGCTGTACCATCGGTCTTAAATCCGGCGGAATTACCGGCACAACCGTCAAAATCATCCATTCGGGACGGTTGCCCGATTTTCTGAACGCCTCGACAATTTCAAGTCTTTTTATAATTCTTGCCTTTTTCTGTCCCTGGGAAGCGTCAAGCTCCTCTTTAAGCTCCGCCGCCAAAGCGTCAAGGTCAATATGCTCCAAAAGCTCCTTTATGGACTCTGCGCCCATGCCGGCAACAAAGGTATCGCCGTACTTTTCCCGCGCTTCGCGGTACTCTCTTTCCGAAAGCACCTGCTGAGGAGCCAGGTTTGACCTGCCCGGATCGGTTACTATATACGATGCGAAGTAAAGCACCTTTTCAAGCTGTCTGGGCGAAATGTCCAAAATCAGACCCAGTGATGAGGGTACACCCTTGAAGTACCATATATGGGATACCGGGGTAGCCAGGTCGATATGACCCATTCTCTCACGTCTTACCTTTGATTTTGTTACCTCAACGCCGCATCTTTCGCAGACCTTGCCCTTGTATCTTATCTTTTTATACTTTCCGCAGTGACATTCCCAGTCCTTTGTGGGACCGAAAATCTTCTCGCAGAACAGTCCGTCCCGTTCGGGCTTTAGGGTACGGTAGTTTATTGTTTCGGGCTTGGTTACCTCGCCGTGTGACCAGCTTCTGATTGTTTCGGGAGAGGCAAGACCTATTTTTATTGCTTCAAAGCTATTAAATTCCAACATATGTTATCTCCTCCCCTAATTAAAACTCGTCATCCGATTCGTCAATGTCAAAAGCGTCATCAAAGTCGCCTTCCTCGGCCGAATCATCAAACTCATCATCATAAACCATGCCGGCATCGTCCAAATCATCATCGTCAAGACTTACATCGCCTTCTTCCATGGTTTCGATTATATCATCGGAAACATAACCCTCGTCATCGTCCTCGAAGGAAGCGTCAAGGTCAATTTCCTGCATATCCTTATCCAAAATCTTTATATCCAAAGCCAAGGACTGAAGCTCCTTGATAAGCACCTTAAAGGACTCGGGAATACCGGATTTGGGTATATTCTCGCCCTTTACGATTGCCTCGTAGGTTTTAACTCTGCCCACAATATCGTCGGACTTAACGGTAAGGATTTCCTGAAGCGTATAAGCCGCACCGTACGCCTCCAAAGCCCAAACCTCCATTTCACCGAAACGCTGTCCGCCAAACTGTGCCTTACCGCCCAGAGGCTGCTGTGTAACAAGGGAGTACGGACCTGTGGAACGTGCATGGATTTTATCGTCAACCAAGTGGTGAAGCTTCAGATAATACATGACTCCGACTGTAACATCGTTGTCGAACTTCTCACCGGTTCTTCCGTCATAGACTGTGGACTTAAAGGTTTCGTTAAGTCCCGCTTCCTCAAATGCCTGCTGTATATCCGAGTCCTGCGCTCCGTCAAATACCGGGGTGGCGATCTTTATAAACCTGTCGGGACGCTTATGCTCCATAGCAGAAAGCACCTGCTTTTTGAAGTTATCGTCCACGATGGTGTTTTCAAGCTCCTCCCTGGTCTTTAAGGACAGGCATCTGTAAGCATAGCCCAAGTGCATTTCAAGCACCTGACCTATATTCATACGGGACGGCACGCCCAAGGGGTTTAGAACAATCTGCAAGGGTGTTCCGTCCTCCAAAAACGGCATATCCTCCTGGGGCAGCACACGGGATACGACACCCTTGTTTCCATGACGTCCCGCCATCTTGTCGCCGACGCTTATTTTACGCTTTTGAGCGATGTAGCAGCGAACGGACTGATTAACTCCCGCCGGAAGCTCGTCGCCGTTTTCTCTTGTGAATTTCTTAACGTCTACTATAATTCCCGCTTCACCATGGGGAACTCTTAGGGAGGTATCTCTTACCTCTCTTGCCTTTTCGCCGAATATTGCTCTTAAAAGTCTTTCCTCGGCGGTAAGCTCGGTTTCGCCCTTGGGCGTTACCTTACCCACAAGTATATCTCCGGGCTTAACCTCTGCACCTATGCGGATTATTCCGTCCGCGTCAAGGTCCTTTAAGGTATCCTCACCCACATTGGGAACGTCCCTTGTTATTTCCTCCGGGCCAAGCTTTGTATCTCTTGCCTCGCACTCATACTCTTCCATATGGATGGAGGTAAACACATCGTTTTTAACAAGCTCCTCGCTTATTAAAACAGCGTCCTCGTAGTTATAACCCTCCCAGGTCATGAAGCCTATGAGGATATTTTTACCCAAAGCAAGCTCGCCGTTGTCCATTGCCGGACCGTCTGCGATTATATCGTTCTTCTCAACTCTTTCTCCCTGCTTAACGATAGGCTTTTGGTTAATGCAGGTGCTTTGGTTTGAGCGGGCGAATTTTATAAGCTTGTGAGTGTGTCTTGCTCCCGAATCGCCCTTTATGACAATCTCGTCCGAGCTGACCTTCTCGACAACGCCGCCCTCTTTGGTAAGTACAGCACTTCCGCTGTCCCGGCCGACCTTGTATTCGATACCCGTACCGACAATGGGCGAATCCGTTGTAAGCAGCGGCACAGCCTGACACTGCATATTAGAGCCCATGAGCGCACGGTTAGCGTCATCGTTTTCCAAAAACGGTATACAAGCCGTAACAACCGATACCAGCTGACGGGGCGAAACGTCCATGAAATCTATTCTTTCCGGCGGTACTTCTACAATCTCATCCCTAAAACGCGCCGAAACTCTCTTATCCTTAAATCTTCCCTCTTCGTCCAAAGGCTCGTTTGCCTGGGCGATGGTATATTCATCCTCAACATCGGCGGTCATGTATACAATCTCGCCGGTAACCTTGCCGGTTTCCTTGTCAACGCGTCTGTAGGGCGCTTCCACAAAGCCGAACTCGTTAATTCTGGCAAATGTGGCAAGTGAGGTAATAAGTCCGATGTTAGGACCCTCAGGGGTCTCAACGGGACACATTCTTCCGTAATGTGAATAGTGAATATCTCTAACCTCAAAGCCCGCTCTTTCTCTCGACAGACCGCCCGGACCCAAAGCCGAAATTCTTCTCTTGTGACGAAGCTCCGCCAAGGGGTTTGGCTGGTCCATGAACTGGGAAAGCTGTGATGAGCCGAAGAACTCATTTATTGCCGCCACAACCGGACGTATATTTATAAGCGAGGTGGGAGTTATTATTTCAAGCTCCTGGGTGGACATTCTCTCTCTTATGGTTCTTTCCATTCTGGAAAGACCTATCCTAAATTGGTTTTGCAAAAGCTCGCCCACGCATCTTAAACGTCTGTTGCCCAAATGGTCAATATCGTCCACATCGCCTGTACCCATTGCCAGGTTTAAGCAGTAATTTACCGAAGCGAACATATCGTCCGTTGTGATATGCTTGGGGGAAAGCTCGTCCCGTCTGTATTCTATCGCTTCTTTTAACTCTTCCTCGGTTTCGTTCTCGGCGAGTATTTCCTCCAAAACGGTACGTCTTACGCGCACAAGAAGGCTGTCGGTAATGCCCAGCTTTTCGGTATCCACATAGTTTGAGAGATATACCAAATCGTTGGAGAATACCTTAACCTTTTGTCCGTCAAGGGTGAGGTATACGACATTTACGTCATTTTTCTCTATTTCCATTGCCTTTTCGGCGCTTATTGCGTCGCCCGCCTGAGCTAAAATTTCGCCCGTTAAGGGAGAAACAACCGGCTCGGCAAGGGTCTTGCCCTTTATTCTGTCGGCAATGGCAAGCTTCTTATTAAACTTATAACGTCCCACTCTTGCCAAATCGTATCTCTTGGGATCGAAGAACATATTGTAAAGCAATGACTGAGCATTTTCTACGTTTAAAGGCTCTCCGGGGCGAAGTCTTTTGTATATTTCCAAAAGACCCTCGTCCTTTGATGAGGTGGTGTCCTTTTCAAAGGTGGCAAGAATTCTCTTATCCTCTCCGAATTTTTCGAGAATTTCTCCGTTGGAGCTAAGACCCATTGCCCTTAAAAATACGGTAACGGGCAGCTTTCTTGTTCTGTCTATTCTTATGGAGAATACATCGTTTGAGTCGGTTTCATACTCCAGCCACGCACCTCTGTAGGGGATAACGGTGGAAGCATAAAGGGGCTTTCCCGTCTTATCGCGCTGGAACTCGTAGTATATGCCGGGAGAACGGACGAGCTGGCTTACTATAACACGCTCCGCGCCGTTTATAATGAACGTTCCCTGCTCTGTCATAAGGGGGAATTCGCCCATAAAAATCTCCTGCTCCTTAATCTCACCGGTATCGGTGTTAATGAGTCTTACGTTTACTCGTAAAGGAGCGGCATACTTTGCATCTCTTTCCTTACATTCCGCAACGGAATACTTGGGATTATAGTCAAGCTTGTAGTCGTAAAATTCCAAAACAAGCTTGCCGGCATGGTCGGTGATGGGGGAAATATCATGGAATACTTCCTTTAAGCCCTCCTCCAAAAACCATTTGTAGGAATTTTTCTGAACCTCTATCAGGTTGGGCATTTCCAAAGCTTCTTTAATCTTTGAATAGCTCAGACGAGTATTCTTTCCTGCCTGTACTTCATGTAGCATTTATCAGATCACCTCATCAGTTATATTTGATAATACATATAGTGGCATAAACATAGGAATACACTATATCTATGGCACCAAAAAACGGTATAGGAGCCGTTTCCCCTCCCGGCAAAAATCTTATTTTTGCCGATTACGGTACAGTTTATTATAATACCACAAATTCCATGAATTGTCAAGCCCAAAAATGAATTTTTTTTACTTTTTTCCTATTGTAATAATTGCATTTTTATGTTATTATATAAACAATAAAACACAAGGAGATAGATTTATGGGTATATTCAGCTTTAATTACGACAAGCCCGGCAAGGGCGTGGATAGGGACGCTCCCGAAAAGAAGGGCTTCTTCCTTTACTGGGAACTGATTTTTGACAGGATTACAAAGCATCTTTCGCTTAACCTGTTCTGGGCGCTTACGAGCATTATATGGATAGCGGTTTTGTTTTTCATCGCGCCGGTAAGCCCGGATTGGATAAGCTCTGTTGCCAATTCATTGGCACAGCAGACAGGCTCCGATTTGCAGTCGGTTGAAATATCGCTTTCCACAACCCTCAGGTTTCTGTTCATGTCCGAGGCTTTGCTTCTTTGGGGAAGCGGTGTTCCCTCGGCAATGTACGCTTATGTGACGCGCTGCTTCGCGCGCCGCGATCCCGTTTGGATAATGAGCGACGGCTTCGATAAGATAAAGGAGAACTTCAAGCAGGGATTTATTCTTTCGATTGTAGATGCGCTGATAATTGTTCTCGCTTCAAATGCCTTAAATTTCTATTACAGCCTCTATATTCAGACTCACAGCACCCTGTGGCTGCTTATATGCACGATAACCTTTATGGTAATGGTAATCTATACCTGGGCGCATTTTTACATATATCAGCTCATGGTTACCTTTGAGGGCTCGCTGTTTAATCACATTAAAAACTCGATACTTTTTGCGGTTGCCAATCTGCCGATGAATTTCCTGTGTACGGTTATAACCGTAGGAATTTCGGGCGGACTGTTCCTTGTTCTGAATCCGGTATTCGCGTTTTTTGTAGATATTATCATAGGTCCGATGTTCTTCAGATTTATGATTGAATTTACCGCGGCAAGAAAGATAAAGAACACCGTTTTAAAGGAAGAGCCAAAGCCCGCCGCAAAAATTACATATATAAATGACGGGGAAGAAAACGAATGATATTGGGTAATTTTGACGTTGTTGTAATAGGCGGCGGACACGCAGGCTGTGAAGCTGCTTTGGCCGCGGCAAGATTAGGACAGAGCTGTGCGCTTTTTTCCATAAGCCTTGACGCAATAGGCAACCTGCCCTGCAATCCAAGCATAGGCGGTACGGCAAAGGGTCATCTTGTGCGTGAGATTGACGCTTTGGGCGGAGAAATGGGCAAGGCGGCGGATGCGGCGTTTATTCAGTCGAAAATGCTAAACCGGGGCAAAGGTCCGGCTGTTCATTCCTTAAGAGCGCAGATAGACCGCACCTCTTATCACACCGAAATGAAAAAGCGTCTGGAAAATCAGCCGGGGCTTGTGATAAAGCAGGGCGAAATAACGGATATTATAATCAAGGACGGCAAAGCCGCGGGGGTTGTAACCGATACGGGAGCCGAGTACACAGCGCGGGCAATAATCATTGCCACCGGCACATACCTTAAAGGAAAAATCCTCATAGGCTCCTATTCAAAGGAAAGCGGCCCGGACGGAATGTTTCCGGCAAACCGTCTTTCCGAGAGCCTTAAAAAAAGCGGAATAATTCTTCGCCGCTTCAAGACCGGAACACCGGCAAGGCTCCATGCGGATTCATTGGATTTTGATAAAATGGAAGCGGAGCCGGGCGATGAAAAGGTAGTCCCCTTTTCCTTTGAAACCCAAACCCCCGGCACTAACAAGGTTTTATGCCATCTTGTTTACACAAACGAGAAAACTCATGAGATAATCAGAAAGAATTTAAACCGTTCGGCAATGTACGGCGGCATGGCAGAGGGAATAGGACCCAGGTATTGTCCGTCAATCGAGGACAAGGTAGTGCGGTTTCATGACAAGCCCCGCCATCAGCTTTTTATAGAGCCGATGGGGCTTGACACAAAGGAAATGTACGCCCAGGGCTTTTCCACAAGTTTGCCCGAGGACGTACAGCTTGAAATGTACAGAAGCGTCAAGGGCTTGGAGCGGGCGCAGATAATGCGCAGTGCCTATGCCATTGAATATGACTGCTGTGACCCGACCCAGCTTTTCGCCACTCTTGAATTTAAAAGCATAAAGGGACTTTACGGAGCGGGACAATTTAACGGCACCTCCGGCTACGAGGAAGCGGCGGCGCAGGGCTTAATTGCGGGAATTAACGCGGCTTTGGAGCTTTCGGGCAGGGAGCAGCTTATTTTAAGGCGTTCGGACGGATATATAGGAACGCTGATAGACGACCTTGTCACAAAAGGCACCAACGAGCCCTACCGAATGATGACCTCAAGAAGCGAATACCGTCTGCTTTTAAGACAGGACAACGCAGACGAACGTCTGACGCCCATAGGCTACAGAATAGGGCTTATAAGCGATGAGAGATACCAAAAATTCCAAGAAAAACAGCGGCTTATCGATGAGGAACTCAAACGTACGCAAAAAACCGTAATCCCGCCGTCAAAGGCAAACCCGATTTTGGAGGAATACGGCTCTTCGCCGGTGAAAACGGGAATAAGATTAAGCGACATGATAAAGCGAACGGAGCTTAATTATGAAAAAACAGCGCCCGCCGACCCGGACAGAACACCGCTTCCGGACGCGGTATGCGAGCAGGTGGAGATAAAGCTCAAATACGACGGATATATAAAAAGGCAGCTTGCCGATGTTGAAGCGGCAAGAAAGATGGAGGAGCGGCTTTTGCCGGAGGATATTGATTATTTATCGATACAGGGACTGCGGCTTGAAGCGAGGCAAAAGCTTGACAAAATCCGACCAAAGTCCTTAGGTCAAGCGTCAAGAATAAGCGGCGTTTCCCCCTCGGACATATCGGTGCTGATAATCCTCCTTGAAAGCGGACAGATGTAAGCAAAATTGCTCACCCAAAGCGAGAAATTTCCTACTTAGATAAAACCCCAAAGGCGCAGCAAAACACAAGCTTTGCTGCACCTTTGGGGTTATCAGTAATTATGCCATTTTCAGTTTTTACATATAAATATGAAAATGTCCGCCAAAGACCTTCTCATAAACACTTTAGCGGACTTCATAGTAGGGCTCATGTTGATTATAATAGATAAACTAATCAATTGAGCAGAGGGGTTTAAAAATCCCTCTAACTATCATTATATCCGTTTTTTTCGCCATTGTCAATAGTTGTTATGAAAAAAAGACCTAATCTTCATATTTTGAAAATTAGGTCTTTAACTGACAGTTTTATTGAATTTGTTAAAATCTGCTTTACGCTTTATACTTATAATCAAATAAGTATACTTTTTAAATTCTCTATATCCTCGAATGTTCTAATATTATCTAAATCCACAATTTTTTCTAGTGATTTTGTTGAATGATAATATTTGTAAATATAAGCTGTGTCTATGACATACATATAGCTTCGTACATAAGTATTCGTTCGATTTTTCTTAGTCAAATCAATACTTATTGAATTAACATATTGTTCCAACTGATCTGTAAGATTTCTCTCATTGTTCACATTCAACTTTACCTCAAGCATTAATACTTTATCATTATTTATAAATGCATTATCTACATAATACATCACCTTACTATGTTTCGTATGACAAATACATTCTCTATACACTTTGCTTCCAAATAGATTCTTTAAAATGTAATCTACATAATAAGAACGAAAATCCGCTTCTAATAAAAATCTTCGTCTATAATTTTGTGTTAAGGTTAAAAAATTTTTATCGTCAATCTTTGTTAATGAGTAGTCACCTATTTTACATTTAGTAAAATAGACAGGCAAATTATTATTCTTTGATAATATTATTTCTTTTAATTTTTCAAATTCATTAAATGGTATCATTGTAATACCACTTTGTCTTGAAATTTTTAGGAATCCGTTAAATTCACTTATATCAATAGGATTTTTAAGTAATACAATATCTTCGATATTCGCCCATATTCTGTTGCCATAATGTAACTTGGTTTCTTCTTCAATTCCCTCATAATATGTGTTTGAAGAAATTCTACCAACTGCAAAGATTTTTCCTCCATACGTTTTATAAATTTCTCTTGCCTTTTTCAGCCACGCAAAAAGTATTTTTTTATTATGTATATTATCATTATCTCTTATATTTCTTGTTTGAGTTTCTAATTTACTAATCCATTGTATTGCCGTTTTTGCATGAAAGAAAAGAACAATATCTCCTATTTTACTGGACTTCGGTACCGTCCAATCAAACAACTCATTTTTATCATATTCTAACACATCTTCAACATTAAAACATTGATGATAGAAAATATAATATTCAAGTTCTTCTATGGTTTTAGGGAAACTAATATTATTAATATGTGCTTGAACATTTATTTCAATTTGTTCTGTTAATTCTTTAGTAATATCTTTTTTCATATACTTTTTCCGTCCTATATAATAAAAAGTAATTATAACACTTTTTAAGTCTTTAATGACAATTTTCGTGGCTTGACACAATACAATGACTTTGCATGAACCGAACATTGAACTGCCGTTTTTCGATTAACACTCATATGCAGGCATATGTATATATGAACAAGCCTTATTTAGTTTTTTTCTGAATAAAAAAAGCTGATAAACCGCGTAGGTATCAGCTTTCTTGGCTCTTCCAACTGGGCTCGAACCAGTGACCCTCTGATTAACAGTCAGATGCTCTGCCAACTGAGCTATGGAAGAATATGGAAATTATTCAGTTTATTACCAAT